>CAYXKH010000008.1:9698-18590 GCA_964465255.1 uncultured Isosphaeraceae bacterium | reverse complement strand
CCCTGCTGGTCTCCCTGCTGGTCTCCGCCCTCGTGTGAGGGCGTCGACTCCTCGAGCGGCCGAACCCACGGCATCCCCAGCGTGGCATCGACGCGTCCATCGCGGCAGAGGCCCATGAGAATGGTCTCGAGCTGATCGTCGGCGTGATGGGCGGTGGCCACGCAGGACGCCCGGTGGCGCCGTGTCGCGTCGAGCAAGGCCGCGTAGCGCAGCCGACGAGCGACCGCCTCGAGATTGCCCCGAGTGCGGGCGGGATCGATGTCGACAACGTCGCAGAGAACACCCAGTCTGGCGCACTGGCGCTCGACGTAGCGGGCGTCCGCGTCCGCGCTGGGACGCAGGTGGTGATTGACGTGCACGCAGATCGGAGTGATCCCTCCGCTGCGCCGTGAACGCGTGGCAATCACCGCCGCGCCCAGAAGAAGCGCCAACGAGTCGGCCCCACCACTCACCGCCAGCACGACCCGCGCTCCGCGGGGCACTCCGCAATGATCGAACAGCCCGCTTCGGAGCCTGGCGATGAATGGATCGCGGGCCAGGGCCACGAACTCGGCGGGTGTCGATGACCCCGGGAGGCGACTGGCGGCGCGGTGCGACTCGCGGCGGTCGATGGTCCTCCCCGACTTCACTCGCCCCGAGGTCATTTCGTCGTGATCTCGATCGATCCGTTCGAGGTGCGAAGCGTCGATGGCGGACCGGCGGTGCGGAACTCGATTCGTCCGGAGCGCTGATCGGACTCGCTCCGCAGCACCGTTCCCCCGCCGACGAGAGTCACCTTCCCGTTGCTGGTCGAGGCGTCGATCACGCCGGCGAAGTTCTCCCGCGCAACCAGCTCGATGTTGCCGTTGCTGGTGCCGATCTCGGCGGGCCCGGAGATCTCGATGAGCCGAACATCCCCGTTGGAAGTGCTCACCGAAATTGCGCCGGTGACGTCCGTGACCGAGACCGCTCCGTTGGACGTCAGGAGCGATCCGCTGGCGACGCGTTCGAGTTCAATCGACCCGTTCGAGGTCGTGGTGGTCACCTTGCCCCTGATGTCTCGAGCCACCACGTTCCCGTTGCTCGTGACCATGATGGCGGCGCCGTCGACATCGGCGGCGGTGATGCCTCCGTTGGAGGTTCGCAGATCAATTCCCGCCGGTGCCGAGGGCACGGTCACGTGCAGCGATGCTCCGTCGTTGGGGTGACGAGGCTCGGGAAGTCGGGCACGCACCTCGATCAACGCATTCGAGGTCACGGCAATCTCAATTGTCGCCTGGTCGGCCCGCTGCTGGGCCTCCTCCGCCGTCGCTCCGCCCGCTCGAATGGTGGCCCTGACCAGCATGTCGGTGCGGGCACCATCGACTTGCACTTCGATGGCACCATTTCGAGTGTCGACGAGGAGCAGCCCGTCGCGCGGGAACTCGCCGGTCAGCGACTTCTCGATTCGGGCCGAACTGACCGGGCCGCAACCGCTGAGACTCATAATGATGCCGAGGAAGAGCAGGACGATCGCCAGAGGTGCGAGGCGCATGGTGGGGAGCCTTTGAAAGGAAGCGAAGGGAATGCCTGGAGGGGCATCTGGCCGTCAGGAGGCGGTGGCGGCGACGGCGAGAAGTTCGAACAGAATGTGCGACGCGGCAAGTGCGGTGATGTCGGCGAGATCGCGATCGGGAAGCAGCTCGACGACATCCGCGCCGACCAGGTTCGTGCCGGCGAAGAGACGCAGCAGGGCGAATGCCTCGCGGGTGGAGAGTCCGCCGCAGACGGGTGTACCGGTTCCCGGGGCGAAGGCCGGATCGAGGCAGTCGATGTCGAAACTGACATAGAGCGGGCGGGAACCGACTTCGCTGCGGAATGCCTCGAGCTGGGCCGAGGCCTCCCCGGCGGCGACGCGATCGGGACCGACGATGCGGATGCCCTGGCCCCGCGCGAAATCGAGATCAGCGGCGGTGTTGAGCGGTCCGCGCACCCCGAGCGAGAGCATCGCCCGGGGATCGACCAGACCATCTTCGATGGCCCGGATGAAGGGCGAGGCATGGCCCCAGCGCTCGCCCCAGACCACATCCACAGTGTCGAGGTGGGCGTCGAAGTGCAGCAGAGCCAGACCGCCCGCCGGACGCCCCTGCCGCTCCCACGTCGCCCGCAGGTTGGCATAGGCAATCGAGTGATCGCCGCCGATTGCGATGAGCCGACTCTGCGGATCGGCGAGCGAACGGGCGAACTCGAGCTGACGCTCCATCGAATCGTGGCAGGAATACGGAGCCACCGGGCAATCGCCGCCATCCGCGCACGAGAGTCGCTCGGCGATGTTCACATCCAGCTCGGGGTGGTAGGGCTTGATGTACTGCGACTGCTCGCGGACCGCGCGGGGGCCGAAGCGGGCCCCGGGCCTGTAGGTGACGCCGCCGTCGAAGGGGGCGCCGTAGACGACCCAGTCGATTGGGCGTCGCGTCGCGTCGACCTCGGCCACCTGCGGGAAGCGACAGAAGGTGGCGACACCAGCAAACCGGGGCGTGCGGCGACCGTCGGGGAGACGCGTGCGCGGCGTGACGTCGGAGCGTTCAGCCATAGCGAGCCATCGTGACGCATGATGCGTTCCAGTGCAATCGCACGACGAGCGTCAGCGCTCGCCCGACTCGCGCATCCGCGGGTCGTACCAGAGCTCCAGCCCCTCGCGCTTCTGCCAGCCCCTCGGCCCGCGGATCAGGAGCTTGATCGACGTCGCCAGCATCCCGAGGGCCGAGGTCAGCCGTACCTTTCGACCGCTGGTCAGGACCGGCTCGGCAATCACAGTGAACGTTCCCCGTTCGCGAAGGGCCTTGCTGAGCCAGACCTCTTCCGAGGCGAAGTACCGTTCGTCGAATCCGCCCACGGCTTCGAAGTCGGTCCGCCGACAAAAGAAGCAGCAGCCCGCGGCGTGGCCAAGCCGGCGCCAGATGAGCATGAAGAGAAAGAGGTAGACGTGACCCCAGAGAGGTGTCGGCGGCTCCCACCGGACCTGGGCCCCTCCACCAACCGCGCCGGCCCGCAGCGCCGCGATGATCCCGCCGAGCACGCCCTGATTGATCCGGGTGTCGGCGTCGATGAAGAGGAGCCACTCTCCCCCCGCCGCCCGGGCCCCGAGGTTCCGCGTCCCGGCAATCTGCTGGGCGCTCGAGTTCACCACCCGAGCCCCGTGGGCCCTCGCAATCGCAGCCGTGCCGTCCGTCGACGAGTCGTCGACGACGATGAGTTCGATCGGCAGCGTCCCCGCCGCGGCATCCCGCGCTTTCAGGGCCGTGATCGACTCCTTGATGGCCCTCAGCGTCCTGGGAAGCTCCAACTCCTCGTTGTGCGCGGGCACGATGATCGAGAGCCCGGGCGACGCCGCCACGGACGCCGCGCCCGCCGGGCTCACCGCGCCTCGATTCGCCACGCCGACTCCGCAATCGACTGATTCGGCAGCACCTCGGTGAAGTTGAGAATCAGCCGTCCGAAGAGAGGACTCTCGAGGACGACGCGATGGGCGATGGGAACCCCTTGCACCTCGCGGTACTCCTCGAGGCCGACGGTGAGCGGCAGCGGACCGATGCCGGCCGCGTCGATCTGGGCTTCGATGCGCTCGACCAGGCCGGTCGAGTCGCGCAGGTGATACACCGCGCTCGAGCCGCCTGCGGTGCGAAGTCGAACTCGGTGGACCAAGGCCGGCCCTTCGCCGTCGCTGCCGACGAGTTCGGCAGTGGCCCGGAGGGTCGAATCCATCGTCGCCAGGGGCCATGCCGCCGCCAGACGCCGTCGTTCGATGGCCTCGCTCGTGAGTGGTGCGAAGCGATCCCAGGGATTGTCGCGCTCGCCTTCGAGCCCGCGGATCGCCTCGCGGATCACTCCGGCAAAGCCCAGCTCGATTCGGTGCGAGGCCCAGTCCATGCCGCGCCCGAGCTGCTCCACGGTGCCGGTGAGCCCTTGATTGACGAAGCGGGCCTCTCCGCGCATGCGAATCGCTGCGAGCGCCTCGACGGCCACGACGTTCTGCGCCGCGACGTGGGCGGCGAGGATGCGCTCCAGCTTCGCCGCGCTCTCGTCAGGTGGAAGCTGCCCGGTCCGCGGGAAGAGCACCTCTTCGCGGCCTTGGGTGAAGGTGATCGACACCACCGCGTTGCTCTGGTCACGATTGAAGGTCAGGGCCATCATCGGCATCATCCGAAGCCGCCAGCGGTCGCCCTGCTCTCGCCGCAGTTCGTAGACCATCTGCCCGGGCACGTCGAATCCCAGCCGACCGTGCGCGAGGTAGCGCACCGAAACGTCCTCGCCAAGGCGCGGATCGCGGAACGTGCCCAGATAGGGACGAGCCTCCTCGTCCGAGAGTTCGGGCTTGATCGGAACACCGAGGCGCGGCAGCTCCAGCTCGAGCCCGGCCTGGAAGAGAGTGGCGCCGATGATCGCGCCGGAGTCGTCGGCTTCGAAGCGGATGGCGATCTCGTCGGTGGCTTCGAGGAAGCGCTTGCCGGTCGCGTCGGCCGGAAGGAGGGCGTAGACCGTCTGACCAGGCACGTCGATGGCCAGCGTGCCATCGCGCACCAGCACGGTGACATCGGCGTTGATCGAGTCGAGGCGGTAGAGACCCACGTAGCGGGCGAAGTTGTCGGGAGCCACCTCGGCGCCGGGGCCGGGGTCGGGGACTCCCTCGGCAGCCGGTTCGGGAGCCTTCGCCGGGCGAACGTCGCGTCGGGCCAGCTCGGCGAGCGCTCCCAGCACGACCTGCTGAGCGTGGACCCCGACCGCGGCCCCGCTGCGGTTGGAGAGCAGGGCGTAGCCGATGCGCGACTCCGGGAGCACGCCGATGGTCGCCGCGAAGCCGTCGATCCCGCCGTCGTGGGTGATGAACCGCTCGCCCCGCCAGTTGGTCACCAGCCATCCGAGTCCGTAGGCCAGATTCGCGTTCGCGCCGGAGACGGCAATCTGCGGCGCCCAGGTCTCCTCGATGCGCTCGGTGGAGATCAGTCGATTGCCCTCGAATCGACCGCGGTCGATCAGCAGACGCAGCCACTGACCCAGATCGCGAGCCGAGGACCAGACCGCTCCTGCCGGCGCCACCGCCGAGAGATTCCGAAGCTGCGTCGGCCGAACGCCGCCGTCGGGAGTGGTCTCGTAGCCGTCGGTGCGATTGGGTGCGGCGAGGATCGCTTCGTGCTGCGTGATCGTGCGGGACATCCGCAGTGGCTCGAAGAGCCGCGTGCGCAGCAGAGTGTGCCAGTCGCTTCCCGCCTCGGTGGCCACCGCAGTGGCGGCGAGCTGGTATCCGTTGTTGTTGTATTGCCAGGTCGAGCGGAACGGATGTGTCGGCTCGGCGCGAAGGAACGCCTCGATCACCTGAGCCTCGCTGGCCCCGCCGCCGATCCAACTGATGTCGGTGCGCATGATTCCGCTGCGATGCGAAAGCAGATCGCGCAGGGTGCAGTCGCGGGTGGTGATGACGTCGACGAATCGGACGCTCGGCAGCAGGCGACGGATCCGGGAATCCCAATGCACCACGCCCTGGTCGACGAGGGTGGCGATCATCGTCGCGGTCATCGCCTTGGTGGTCGATCCGATGGCAAAGAGCGTGTCGGAATCGGCCGGTTCACCGCCACCAGCGACATTCGCACCGGCGAGGCGGCGCTGTCCGACGGCGTCGGCGAGGACCACCTCGTCTCCGACCACGATCACCAGCGCAACCGCCGGAGACTCCAACGCTGCGGGCGCCGCGGCGAGCGCCTTCTTCCAGGTCTCGACCAGGGCCGCGAGATCGGCTTCCGAGAGCGATGGTCGACTCGGAGCCTGCGGAGCGGGCGGCGCCTCTCGTGGAGCGGCTGCTGGCGGCTCGGGTGGTGCAGCGTCGGATGGCGGCGAACCGGCGCCGAGCGCCATGCTGAGTCCACACGCGAGTGCCGGCAGGGCCAGCGCCGACGAAACTGGCCTGGAAGTTCGATGGATCGGCTCGATCATGGGTGCACAGGTGTAGGACGGTTCGTCAGGGTCCGCCTCGACACGCCTCGGCGGAGGAAGGGAGTGATTCGGTCCACGGCGGCTGGTGCCGCAGCGGAGCGGGAGTTACCTTCACGGCCCTATGGCCCTGGACCGAAACGGTATCACTCGCCGCGCCGCGCGGGAGTTGCGTGACAACTTCTATGTCAACCTCGGGATTGGGATGCCGACTCTGGTCGCCAATCACGTTCCCGCCGGAATGACCGTATGGCTTCAATCCGAGAACGGGCTGCTCGGCATGGGCCCCTTCCCGCGCGAGAGCGAGGTCGACCCGGATCTCATCAATGCCGGCAAGCAGACCGTGACCGGTGTGCCCGGCCACAGCTTCTTCTCCTCGGCCGACAGTTTCGCCATGATCCGCGGAGGCCACATCGATCTGGCGATCCTCGGGGCGATGGAGGTCTCGCAGGAGGGCGATCTTGCCAACTGGATGGTCCCCGGCAAGATGGTCAAGGGAATGGGCGGGGCGATGGACCTCGTCGCAGGTGTGCGGCGAGTGATCGTCACCATGGAGCATGTGAACAAGAACGGCTCGCCCAAGCTCATTCCGCGCTGCACGCTGCCGCTCACCGGCCTCCGCTGCGTGCACATGGTCATCACCGACCTGTGCGTGTTCGAACTCGACACGGCCATGCAGCGCTTCGTGCTGACGGAACTCGCTCCCGGCGTGACGGTCGAGGAGATCCGGGCCAGGACCAGCGCAGAATTCCTCGTCGCCGGCGAGCTCAAAGAGATCGCGGCGTAGGGGAACGGACCGCGCGAATACGACTCATTGAGGCCGTCGCGGAGTCCACCACCCCGCCCACGCAGCAATCGTGCAACCCGCTGCTGCCCCCTGCCGGCTCGCCCCGCGAGCCGCCTGCTCCCTGCTTCGTCGCTACCTCGCCAGGTCCAGCCGCAGTTCGCCGGCCTGTCCCTTCAGTCGCTTGATGATCAGGGTGTGCATCTGGCTGACGCGGCTCTCGGAGAGGTCGAGCACTTCGCCGATCTCCCGCATGGTCATCTGCTCGAAGTAGTAGAGGGCGATCACCAGACGCTCGGATCGGCTGAGACCGCGACCGATCCGGTTGAGCAGATCGCGGCGCATCGCATCGACCTCGGGACGGCCGGCGCGACCATCGGCGACGATGTCGATCTCGCGCAAGGCGCGGGAGCTGTCACCCTCGAAGCAGGGGCGATCAAGCGAGACCATCGAGGGCGGCGCGGAATCGCGACGCAGCTTGCGGAACTCCCGCTCGCCCACGCCGAGTCGCTGACGCACTTCGTCGTCGGTGGGGATGCGACCGAGGTTGGCCTCGAGCGATGCCCGGGCGCGATCGAGTCGCGAGGAACGATGCCGCACCAGGCGAGGGACCCAGTCCATCGCTCGAAGCTGATCGATCATGCCGCCGCGGAGATGCAGGCTGCAGAAGGTCTCGAACTTGAAGTTGAGCTTGGGATCGAACTTCTCGACTGCCCGCACCAGGGCGATCGAGGCGGCCTGTCGGAGATCCTCGGTGTCGACCTCGGCGGGGAGTCGGGTGCGCTCCCGCTCGGCAGTCATGCGAGCGAGATCGATGTACCGCTCGACGAGCGTGTTGCGAAGCTCGATGGTGCGGTGCCGCCGATATTCGCGCCAGAGCGCCGCATCCGCGGCACGAGACTCGGCACTGGGGACGCTACGGAAGCGTCCTCCACGGGACGCAATCGCCGAAGGAAGACTCGATGCGAGCATGACTGGCCTCTCCTTGACCTTGACTGCCATCTGGAAGTCACCGCCATCCATGGCGAGAACTCGCGGAGCAGTCTAGATCAAGGGAGTTGCGAAGTGCAAGTGGATTGCGGACCTCGGGCATCGGTCCACCGCTGTGGGGTGTCGACGGTGGAGAACTCTCATCGCTCGATCGACCCCAACACAACCCGTGCGGACCGCCGCGGCGCGAACTCAGCGGCGTTCACACGACTGCTCGGGTTTCGATCGGCCTGTCCGCGCCGAGCGGGCCGCGACGAGCACACGCAGCGCCCGGGGAACGACTTCGATCTCAAGTCGATTGGACCCCTGTCGGGCGTTCCATGGTGGATCGCCATCGAGCTGATGGCGGAACGGCAGGTCGCTCTCGATTGTGATGCGCTCGGCGGTGGCGTAGACGAGGCGGGGATTGCGACGGTGGCGGCCGAGCGTGCAGGTCACCATCCAGGTGAGCAGTTCGGCGATGTTCGCGGTCGGAAAGTAGACCACGTCGAGACGTCCGTCCTCCATCGATGCATCGCAGGCGGGGTTCACCCGCATCGCGTACTGCCGCGAGTTCCCGACGATCACGAACCCCGGGCCATCGTCGTCGATCCGTCTGCCGTCGGCGACCACCCGCAGGCGCGGCGACGCGAAGCCGCGCAGTGATCGCAGCATCGGCGCGAGGTAGGAGAGATGGCTGATGCCTCCGCGGCGCTTGGCCGCGAGTTCGTGCACCACCTCGGCGTCGTATCCGACGGAAGCCATCAGCACGAAGCACTCTCCGTCGGCGCGACCGACATCGATCTCGACCACCTCGTCGACCGCAATCGCCCGCACCAACGTGGCGGCGCTGCGGTTCATCCCCCACTCTCGAGCGAAGAGATTCTCAGTCCCGAGCGGAAGTTGATAGATCGCGGTGCCTGTGCGCATCGCCGCGGAGGCCGCGAGCCGGACGGCCCCGTCTCCCCCCACCACCACCAGCAGGTCGCTCCCGGCGAGGAGCGGATCGAGCCACGAGGTTTCGGCACCGGGGCGACTTTCGACCAGATCGATCCGGTGGTGCCCCGCTCCTTCGAGCTTGGCCTGCAGTGCTCGTGCGGCGCCCGCCGCGTGCCCGCCTCCGGCGATTGGATTGAAGAGCACGGTGATTCTCACGGCCGCAAGCGTAAGCCGATTGCCGCAGGCCGATTGCCGCA
>CAYXKH010000008.1:8271-9598 GCA_964465255.1 uncultured Isosphaeraceae bacterium | reverse complement strand
GCCGATTGCCGCACGCCGATTGCCGCACGCCCAGAAGGCTGAAGGAAGTACCATCCGACCCCATGGCCCGGCCCTCGCGAATTGATCTCAGTCACATCCCGGCGAGCACCGCCGCAAAACGACGCGCCCTCCGCGGCGCGAGCGTCGTGGCGGCGGTCCTCGGGCTCGCGCTCGCCGGACCGGTCATTGCTGTGTTGCCGCAGAGTGGGCCGCAGAGTGGGCCGCAGGGTGGCCGACAGAGTGGGGCGGCCGCGACGCGAACAAGCGACTCCCCGCCTCGACTCTGGAGCGACGACGACACCTTCGCCGAGTCGCTCGAGATCGTTCCGGGCTCGCCCGAGGGACAGTTGCTCGAGATTCGCCGGGCCCTGCTGGACAGCGATACCGCCCGAGCCCTCTCGCTCTCGAACTCCTGGATCGATCGACATGAGCGGCACCCCCTCCGAGCCGAGGCGCTGCTCCTCCGCGGAGATGCCCTCGTTGCCCGCGGCGACGAGTACAAGGCGCTCTTCGACTACGAGGCGGTGGCCACGCTCTACCCCGGCAGCGAGGTCTACGTGACCGCGCTCGAGCGCGAGTTCGAGATCGCCGAGCTCTACGCCAACGGAAAGAAGAAGAAGTTCCTGGGCATGCGGCTCTTCGATGCCGGCGAGGAAGCCCAGGAACTGCTCATCCGCATCCAGGAGCGACTGCCCGGAAGCCAGCTCGCCGAGGACGCCGGCATGGCTCTCGCCGACTACTACTTCAATCGCGGCGAAATGGACCTCGCGGGCGAGTCGTACCAGCTCTTCCTCGAGAACTACCCGCGGTCGACGCAGATCCGCAAGGCGCGATTGAGGCTGATCTTCACCCGACTGGCCTCCTTCAAGGGACCGCAGTTCGACGCCGCAGGACTTCAGGATGCCCGCGCCCAGCTCACACGGCTCGAGGAGATCGAGCCGCTCACCGCCCAGCAGATCGGTTCCACGTCTCTCATTCTGCGAATCGACGAGTCCCGCGCCGCCAAGCTCCTGCAGGAAGCTCGCTGGTACCTGCGGACCGGCGACCCGATGAGCGCCGAGCTGTCGATCCGACGCCTCCTCTCCCGCTATCCCCGGAGCGTCGCGGCGCTTCGGGGCATCGAGCTCGGTGCGGAAATCCTCCCCGACCTTCCGGCCTGGGTTCGCGACCAGGCGCCCGACTACGTGGGTCTCAAGTCGGGCGCGGTTCCCATGCCCGCGCCTCGCGGCGGCCCAACGGAGGATGACACCCTCGACACCGCCCCGCGCAATCCCCTGCTGATGGACGAGGACCAGACCCCGAAACCAGAACCGAAACCAGAACCGAA
>CAYXKH010000008.1:2594-8171 GCA_964465255.1 uncultured Isosphaeraceae bacterium | reverse complement strand
CGAAGCCAGAACCGAAGGATGCCGCGACGCCGAAACAAGGTTCCGCCGAACCTGGTCGCAGCGACGCATCTCCAACCTCGACGGGAGCGAAGTGATGCCTCCGACCAGCGGCCCGCCTGCGCTTCGACCAACGCCTTTCCCGGGGTTCCCGGGAACTGGGCGGGCGCTCTCCGCGATTCTCGTACTTGTCTTGACCACCCTGACCGCCTGCGCCACCGATCCCACCAAGGGCTACTCGATGGCGGAGACCTATCGCGAGGACGTCCGAACGATCGCGGTGCCGATCTTTTCGAACGCGACCTTCGTACGAGATGTGCAGTTCGATCTCGCCGACGCCCTCGTCAAGGAGCTGGAGACCCAGACCCCCTGGAAGGTGATCGGCTCGACTGGAACCGCAGACACCCTGCTTCGCGGCACCATCACCAGCGTGACCATCAATCGTCTCTCCAAATCCCGCACGACCGGCCTCGCCGAGGAAGACACCTACTCGATCGCAGTCGACTTCGAATGGCGTGATCAGCGGACCGGCAAGACCCTCGTCGAGCGAAAGTCCTTCTCGGGCAGCGGACTCTTCGTGCCGACGCTCCAGAGCAACGAGCCCATCGAGATCGGCCGCGCCGGGGCGGTTCAGGTGCTGGCCCGCGACATCGTGGGCTCGCTGCGAACCGATTGGTGAGCCCCAGCAATCCCCTCCAGCAGGCGGCTTGGAGAGGCGGCGGGCGGGAATACGTTGGCCCCTTCGGCGGGGTGCTCCTACGTTTGGCACTGACCGCCACCAATCGTCCGGCGACGACACCTCCGATGCCAGCATTCAACAGCGATCGCTTCGAACTCCCAGACCACTCGTCGATGGCCGACTCGTCGGGCCAGCGGCCGGATGGTCAGCGCGGAACGCCCAGTCGCAACGGGCGCGGGCCCGAGGGACGTTCCCAATCGCGAAACGACGAGTCGCGACCGGAAGGCAACGGTCGTCGCGATCCTGGCGGTGAGCCCGGCGGCGAGCGACCCGGCGGTCGCGGCACCCCGACTCCCCCGCCGACTCGACTGCGTCGACAGTTCCTGACCTGGGTGACGCTTCTGGTGCTGCTGGCCCTGGTCTGGCTGGTCCTGACCAACACCGGCGGCCGTGGCCATCGTCTCGAGAACTGGGATCAGTTCATCGTGCATGTGAAGGAAGGCAAGACCGAACCCGGCTCGATCGTCATCGAGGATCGGCGCGTCACCGCCCGGATCAAGAGCGGCGTGAAGGGCTTCGAGAAGTCCGGCGACGCCCCGACGACCATCTTCGTCGACATCGCTCCCTACGGCGAGAACTACGTCTGGGTGAAGAACCAGCTCAACGCCCTGACCGTCGATCGCGTCGACCCCGATGGTCGCCGCATTCAGGAACGGGTGACGTGGCGGGAGTCGGTCGGGCTCAATCCGTGGGTCGGCGTGCTCCTGGGCTGGGTCCCGGTTCTTCTCATCGTCGGACTCATCTGGTTCCTGCTGGCCCGCTCGATGCGCGGTGCCGCCTCGGGCCCCGGCGGAATGCTCGGCAACTTCGGCAAGAGCCGCCATCGCATCTCCTCCAAGGACACCATCAGCGTGACCTTCAACGATGTGGCCGGTGTCGACGAGGCCAAGGAGGAAGTGCAGGAGATCGTCGAGTTCCTGAAGAACCCCAAGAAGTTCAAGCGTCTCGGCGGACGTATTCCGCGCGGCGTGCTGCTCGTGGGTTCGCCCGGCTGCGGCAAAACCCTTCTCGCCAAGGCGATCGCCGGCGAGGCCGACGTTCCCTTCTTCTCGATCTCCGGCTCCGACTTCGTCGAGATGTTCGTCGGCGTCGGCGCTTCCCGCGTGCGCGATCTCTTCAAGCAGGCCAAGGAGAACTCGCCCTGCATCATCTTCCTCGACGAGATCGATGCGGTCGGTCGGCGGCGCGGCGGCGGCTTCACCACCGGCGGCCACGACGAGCGCGAGCAGACTCTGAATGCCATCCTGGTCGAGATGGACGGCTTCGAGGCGAACGATCAGATCATCGTGATCGCCGCGACCAACCGCGCCGACGTTCTGGATCCGGCGCTCACTCGACCGGGTCGCTTCGATCGCCAGGTCACGGTCCCGCTTCCCGATCTCGTGGGACGTCGACAGATCCTCGAAGTGCACGCCCGCAAGGTGCTGATGGGGCCGGACGTCGATCTTGAACGGCTGGCTCGCGGCACGCCCATGTTCAGCGGCGCCGATCTGGCCGCAGTGATCAACGAGGCGGCGATCATCGCCACCATGGCCGCGAAGGACTCGGTCGAGATGGCCGACCTCGACGAGGCCCGCGACAAGATCCGCTTCGGCCGAGCCCAGAAGAGTCGCAAGTTCGAGGAGCGCGAACGCGTGGCCACCGCCTATCACGAGGCCGGCCACGCGGTGGTGCAGTCGCTGCTCCCCGATGCCGATCCGCTCCACAAGGTGACGATCATTCCGCGCGGCAACTTCCTCGGCGCCACCATGAGTCTGCCGGAGAAGGACCGCTACGGCTACGGCAAGCGCTGGCTGGTCGCGACCATGCGGGTGCTCTGCGGCGGTCGCATCGCCGAGGAGCGGAAGACCGCAGACATCTCCTCGGGAGCCGGCCAGGACATCAAGATGGTGACCTCGTGCGCTCGCCGCATGGTGCTCGAGTGGGGCATGTCCGATCGCCTGGGCTTCGTCAACTACAGCGGCGAGGACACCCGCGAGATGTACATCCCCGACAAGGACTACTCCCAGGACACCGCCCGGGTCATCGACGAGGAGATCCGAACGCTGATCGACGCGGCCTATGTCGAAGCCACGCGTCTTCTCGACGACAACTGGGAGAAGGTGGTTGCGGTCGCTGAAGCCCTGCTCCGCTTCGAGACCCTGCAGCGCGAGGACGTGGATCGCCTGATGCGCGGCGAGCGGCTGGACCGTCCGACGGTGGCCGAGCTCATCTCCAGCGAACTGACCCGTCCCAGTCGTCCGGCCCGACCGCCGGCTGCGACTCCCGGCGACGAGCCCGGGCCCGGAGTGATGCCAAGCCCGGCGTGACCTCGCGTCGCCGCGTCAGTCCGGTCTTCTTCTCCGCGCTCCCGAGCCCCTGACTTCCCATGTTCGCAACGCTCTCCGATCGATTCAGCAGTGCCTTCCGCAACCTGACCGGCCGGGGGCGGATCAACGAGGAGAACGTCCGCGAGGCGATGAGCGAGGTCCGCACGGCGCTCCTTGAAGCCGATGTGCATCAGGAGGTGGTGACCAGCTTCTGCGACGATGTCCTCCGCGAGGCCCTCGGCGCCGAAGTGGTCAAGTCGCTGAAGCCCGGCGAGCAGATGATCGGAATCGTCCACGCCAGGCTGGTCGAGCTGATGGGTGGCGCACGCGGTGGTTTGCTCCCACCTGGAAGCCAACCGGGCGGCAGCGGTCACATCATGCTGGTCGAGCCTCCGCCGACAGTCGTGATGCTCTGCGGTCTGCAGGGCTCCGGCAAGACCACCACCTGCGGCAAGCTCGCGGCCTACTTCAAGCGCCGCGGGACGAGTGCACTGATCTGCGCCGCCGATCTACAGCGCCCCGCCGCAGTCGAGCAGCTTCGCCAGGTGATCGACGGCGTGGCCAGGGAGGCAACCGGCCCCGGACGAGTCGGCTTCTACGCCGAACCCGACAAGTGCGCCGAGTATGGCAAGGCCGTCGGAGTTGCGGTATCCGTCTGCCAGCGGGCCCTGCGCGAGGCCCGAAGCGGCGGGTATCAGGTGCTGATCCTCGACACCGCCGGACGCCTGCACGTCAACGCCGAGCTGATGGGCGAGCTTCAAGCGATCAACCGGGCCGTCGATCCTCATCAGATCCTGCTGGTCGTCGACGCCATGACCGGGCAGGACGCGGTGAACAGCGCCAAGACCTTCCACGAGAAGCTGGCCATCGACGGCGTGATCCTCACCAAGGCCGACAGCGACACCCGCGGCGGCGCGGCCCTCTCGGTGCGGCGGGTGACCGGCGCCCCCATCAAGTTCGTCGGCACCGGCGAGAAGTTCGACGCCCTCGAGGAGTTTCACGCCGAGCGCATGGCCGGGCGGATCCTCGGGATGGGCGATGTGGTGTCGCTGGTCGAGAAGGCCCAGAGCGAGGTGAGCGAGGAGGAGGCCACTCGGATCGCCGAGAAGATGGCCAAGGGCAAGCTGACGATGGATGACTTCGTCGGCCAGCTCCGCTCGATTCGGCGGATGGGTCCGATGAAGCAGCTCCTGGGAATGCTCCCGGGCGTCGGAGCGATGCTTCAGGGCGTCGAAGTCGACGAGAAGCAGCTCGATCGCCTCGAGGGCATGGTCAGCAGCATGACGCCCGCCGAGCGCAAGGATGTGGGAGTCATCAACCGCAGCCGCTCGAAGCGCATCGCCTCCGGGAGCGGCGCACAGCCGGTCGACGTCACCAAGCTCACCAAGCAGTTCGAGATGATGCAGAAGGTGACGCAGCAGATGGCCGGCATGGGCATGCTCGGAAAGGTGAAGGCGATGAAGGATCTCCAGTCGCTCGACCCCGGCATGATTCCCGGCATGAAGGGCCTCCCCGGCTTCGGCGGCCGCGGCGGCTCGACCGCCACCGAGTCGGTGAAGTCGCGCTTCAAGCCGCGCAAGAAGCGCTGAGCAGCGCCCGAGGGGTTGCCCGTCCCCACTCTCTTGGCTCTGCGCCTCACTTCCCCGACTCCCCTCACTCCTGTATCGGCAGCGGATCCGCCGCTTCGCCGCGGGTCCACTTCTTGATCTTGGGGAGCAGCACTTCGCGGAAAAGGATCTTGAGGCAGGCCATCACCGGAATCGCCAGGAGCATTCCGTAGAAGCCGGCGATCGATCCCCCTGCCAGCACCGCCACCAGAATCGTCACCGGATCGAGATCGGTGGCCTTGCCCGCGATCAACGGCGTGAGCACGTATCCGTCGAGGGCCTGGCCGATGGCGAAGACGATCGAGGGTCCGGCGATCACCCAGATCCAGCCCATCCGCGCTTCGGGCGGGAGCCCCAACTGCTCGAAGGCGAGAAGTCCGATGGCCACCGGAAGTCCGATGCCGCTGAGATAGGGGACGAGGTTGAAGACGCCGACGATCACCCCCAGCACGATCGAGTAGGGCACCCCGCAGACCAGCCAGCCGATTGCGAAGACGACGCCGACGATTCCGCTGATGACCATGCGTCCGCGCACGAATCCGGCGACGGCGTTGTCCATCTGCCCCAGGAGACGCAGCGTGTGCGAGCGATGGGCGACGGGAATCAACCCCTTGGCGAAGGCCAGCACGGTCGGATACGAGACGGAGAAGAAGAAGAAGTAGAACGGGATCAGGAAGGCCAGAAGCCCCGCCGTCACCAGCAGACCGATCATCGACGAAGCCGTGTCAAAGCCGCGCTTCAGGATGGCGATGTATCGGGCCGATTCGAAGGACGATTGGGCGACGACCTGGGCGTCGAGTTCCTCCCGCACGATCTGTCGGATCCTCGCCTCCTCGAAACCCTCTGCGGCGTCGGCGAAGAGCGCCCCGGAGATCCCGAGGAGTCCATCGTGCTTTTCGACTGGTTCGGCAGGGACTTCGTCTGG
>CAYXKH010000008.1:0-2494 GCA_964465255.1 uncultured Isosphaeraceae bacterium | reverse complement strand
TTGGCGTTCGCCTCCGACGGCACGGACTCCGCTTCGGGTGCAGGCTCGGCGCCGACTTCGGGATTCGCGCCCGGCGATGAGGGCGAGGCTGCGCTCCTGGCCCCGACCGAGATCAGAAGAGCCTGCCAGGGCCGGCGGAGCGACTCGGGAAGAATCGACTCCACCCGTTCGACGGCGCGGATCAGGCGACCCGAACGAACATCGTCGACGAGTGAACTCGATTGCCTGATGACCAGCGGCACGCTCAAGGTGAGGATCAGTGCCACCGCCAGAATCAGCGCGAGCAGAACACCCGAGACGACCACGGTGCGCGAGACGCGATAGCGCCGCGTCGCCGCAGCGATCAGCGGTTCGAAGAGATAGGCCAGGCCCAGGGCGATCAGCAACGGGGTGGTCACCGACCGCATCGCGTAGCCGAGCCAGACGATGCCGACGAACGCTGCAATCAGCAGCACGTCGCGGAACGACTGGATCTGCCAGAGATGGAGACGATCCCAGACACGCTCTGACGTGGGGTCGGGCTTCGCGGGGCTGGTCATCGTCCGGAGCGTATCACGCGTCGGCGGCCGACGGACGCACCCGGCACCGGGGCTGTAGGATCTCGGCGTGACGACCCCGCTGCGAACCCTGCTCGCGCGCCGGCTCGATGGCGCCCTCGACGCAATCGCCGCGCTCCGCGAGCAGCTCGACGAGATCGAGGTGCTGATCGAGACGCTGCACCGGACTGCGGCGACGGGAGGCATCATCGCCACCTGCGGCAACGGCGGATCCGCCGCGGAGGCGCTGCATCTGGCCGAAGAGCTCGTCGGGCGCTATCGAAGCGATCGCGCCCCGCTCCGGGCCCTCTGCCTGAACGCCGATCCGACGGCACTGACCTGCATCGCCAACGACTTCGGGTTCTCCGAGATCTTCGCCCGGCAGGTCCGCGGCCTCCTGCGTCGGGGAGACTGTCTGGTCGTCTTCTCGACCTCGGGTCGGAGCGAGAACCTCCTGCGGGCGCTGACGGCGGCGCGGGAACTCGGCGTCGTCACCATCGGTCTGCTGGGGCGCGATGGCGGCGATGCCCTGCGACTCTGCACCCACGCCCTGGTGGTCTCCGCCAACGACTCCGCCCACATTCAGGAGGCCCATCAGGTCCTGATGCACTTCGTGTGCGAGTCGTTCGAGGCCTCGGTTGTGGCGGTGAAGGCCGGTTCCGAGGGCTCCGCCGTGCCGGAATAGGCTTGCGCCTCCGCCGGTTGGCAGTGCGGACCGCCTCCCGGGTCCGCGTCCAAAGGTTGAACGCCCATCGAGACGACCATGCCGAAGCAGTCATCGCCCTCCTCCAGCGCCGCCGTCAACACCCCGCAGCCCACAGAGTCGCCGCGCCACCTGATCGGCTTCGCCCTCGCCCGGATCATCGTGCCGCTCTGGATTCTCGCCGGAGCGGTGTTCAAGCTGGCCGAGCGCAATCCCAAGCTGCTTCCCGGCCCGGTCCGCGACGTCAGCATTTCGATTGCCGAGTTCGCCGGCGTTCCCGAGGCCCAGTTCGGCGCGTTTCTGGATCACACCCTGCGTTTCCTGATCGCCAGCGAGTTCGTCCTGGTGGCGGTGATGTTCTTCGTCCCGAAGCTGGCCCGCCCCGCAGCCATCCTCACCCTGTCGATCTTCGTGCTGGTCCTGATCGGCGTCCTCTCCGCCGGCGGAGACAACTGCGGCTGCTTCGGCTCCGGCGGACCGCCGCCGTGGGCGATACTGGTGATCGACTCGCTCCTTCTTCTCGGCGTGCTCTGCTGTCCGGCTGGCCTGCGTTCGATCCCGCGCGGCGCCGCCTCGCTGGCGCTTGCCCTTGGCGCCGCCGTGCTCGGCGTCGCCGTGGCCTACGGAGTGCCGGCGAAGAGGATCACGGTCAGCCCCGACCTCGCCAACGACACCAGCGCCCCGGAGACGCTCACCACGCCCGAAGGTGCCCGCTCGTCGACACCCGCAGTCACCCTGCCGAAGGCTGGGACGTGGCCCGCGGCTCCGACTCCCGACACCACCTACTTCGTGAAGTTCGAGTCGTGGATTGGAGCCCCGCTCTCCGCCCAGCCGCTGGCGCTCCAGATCACCCGGCCGCTTCCTGCCGACATCGACCTCGGGGCCTGGTTTGTCCTCTTCTACCGCGGTGATTGCGAGCACTGTCACGAACTGCTCGAGCAGTATCTCTCGACCCCGGAGCGGGCGACGCGCACGCTTGCCGTGCGCGTGCCCGACACCGATCCCGCCTCCGACATGCCGATGCCGAGCGACGAGTTCAAGCTCCACGGACTGCCGCTGGCCTCGAACTACGTCTTCACCACGCCGGTCATGCTCACCGTCGTTGATGGCGTCGTCGTCGCCCTGGCCACCGATCCTCGCGACGAGGCCATGATGAAGCAGGCCCTCGATGCAGCGGTCACATCGGGCGCCAGCGCCGCGAGAGGCGCGGTCGTCGCTCCACCCACTCCCGTCACCGCACCCGCTCCCGCCGCGA
>CAYXKH010000007.1:28508-36796 GCA_964465255.1 uncultured Isosphaeraceae bacterium | reverse complement strand
GCCTCGCCCACCGCCACCGCCTCGCCCGCCGCTGCCTCCGCGCCCGCCGCCACCCGAGCCTCCGAGCGTGCCGCCGCCGGCGAGATTCTCGCGGTTCTGCGATCCCGCAGAGACCCCCAGCTTGCCGAGTTCGGTGGTCAGCAGCGTGCCGAGCCTGGCGTTCTGCGTGCCGGCGAAGTTCTTGAGCGCAGCCGCCTGCGAGTCATCGAGATCGAAGCGATCCTTGATCTCGACCGCCGAGGCCGACTTCAGATTGAGCCGCTTCGTTCCGGAGACTGCATTGACCGGATTGATCGACCACGCCGTCAGATAGGACGACCATCCGGCGTCGAGCTCGTCATCGGGCTTGTCCTTCGGGAAGGTCTCGCTGCCGTCGTTCTCGTTGGGATCGAGGCGACCGTTGAGATTCCAGTCCTCGCCGCGGACGAACTCCGGCCAGGCGCCGGCGACCAGCTCGAGTTCGGCGATCGATCGGAAGTTCCCGTTGCGGGGTCGGTACCCGGCGTCGCGGTTGATGTAGTAGGAGACCTCGGCGCCCTGGCCTTCGACGTCGTCGTTGTCGTCGCGCCAGTCGAGCACCGCATCGGCGACGTCGGGGGTCATGCCGCGAAGATTGAGCAGCTGCGGCGGGGCCACCGTGTTGATGTTGAGTTTGCTGTGTTCGTCCATGGGACCGGCCCACTCCCGACCGTCGCGGAAGTGGCGGATGTCCCAGGTGCCGCTGGCGAGCTCGCCGAAGGAGACGTCCTCGAGATCGCGCACCAGGGCGAAGGCATCGCGGGGATCGGGATTCTCGGTGTGGTACTCCATCGCCGCGATGGTCTCTTCGACGCCGGCGCGAGCCGCCCAACGGGCCTGGATGCGGCCGAGCGCTTCGCGACCGACGACGGCGTGGCGATAGGCGACGAGCTGCACCGCAGCCGTGGCCAGAGCCGCGATGGCGAGGGCCCAGATGACGACGACGATGACCGAACCGCGTCGATGGATGAGGTCTCGTCGGGTCATCGGCGCATCCCCGAACTCAGAGGCGCCGCACCCCGATTGCCGCCACCCTTGGGCTTGCCGCCGCCAGGACCGCCGCCGGAACCACCTCCGAGTGGACCATCGCCACCCTTGCCACCGCCGACGGCGCCTTCGAGCGAGCCGCCTCCAGCGCCACCTGCGGGAATGCTGATCACCTGCGGGAGCTGCACGCCCGCGGCGGACGCGGCCGACGCTGCCGCAGCCTCCTGCTCGGTGGTCTGGCCGTCGCCATCGAGGTCGGCGTCGAGCTCCTCGTCGGCTTCGAGGGGCGGCGGAGGGGGAACGCGATCGATTGAGACGACGGTCCGAAGCGTCACCCAGGGATACTCCTCGGCGTAGGCATCCGAACCGATCGGGGCGCCGCTGGCGATCACCGTGATGCGCACCGCCCACGGAAGTCCACTGACATCGGAGTCCCATTCGTCGTACCAGGAGTCGCCGTCGTAGGCCTCGATGCGGAGCGAGAGCACGCCGTCGGCAACCGGCGAGGCCACGCCGCCGGAGCCTGGGAACTCGTCGGGCACCGGGTCGCGGCGCTGCCAGAGCCCCGGGCCCATGTCGTCGTCGAAGACTCGGAACTGCGACTCGTACTCGCCGCCTTCGCCGTTGTATTCGATCGGTCGAACCGCCTGCAGTCGAGTCGAGAAGACCAGCAGTTCATCGCGCTCCACGCTGCCTGCGGGAGTGAGCGCGGTGTCGTCGAAGAGAAGCACCCGAGCGAGGTAGAGATCGTCGCTTCGGATCAGGCTCTGCACGTCGCGTCGCAGGGTGTCGAGGGCGGCATCGGCCCGCAGATAGGCATCGAGGCGCACTCGCGCGGTGTTCCGGGCGCGACCGACCTGGGCGAGCGAGAAGCCCACGGCGCCGACGATCATGGCGACGATGAGCCCGGCCAGCAGAAGCTCGATGAGCGTGAAGCCGCGGCGTCCGACCCGGCCCGAAGGACGGAGACCGACGCTGCAATCGCGAGCAGCGCGGAGTTCGGATTCAGTCGAGTTCGTCATAACGCCCCTGTCGATCGAGTGGCTCCGGAGGCGCTCGCTCCGGATTCGGTTCTTCGCCGCCGCGCATGGCGATCATGGTCTGCACCGAGAAGTCCTCGCCGGTTGCGCGGTGAAACACCGTCGCCGTCACCCGCCACGGCAATCCCTCGCCGCGGTCGTCGAGTTCGACGGCGAAGTCGAAGTCGTCGAAGGGCTCGTCGAACCGCCCGAAGGTGTCGTACATGTCGATGAAGTCCTCGGGACCCTCCATCAGAACCAGAGAGAGCAGTTCGTCGCACAGGTGCGAAGCCCTGATGGCGATCTCCCCGCTGCGCTGCATGGTGAGTGCGTGAGCGGTGAGCGAGAGGATGGCCGCGAGGCCGATGGCCAGGATCACACCGCCGATGATGGCATCGACGAGGGCGAAGCCGCGGCGAAGGGCCGTGACCGGCCTCGCCCGTGGACGTGGCGACACTCTCGACATCACCACTCCTCCCGATCGAGTCCGCGGCGGTCGAGATCGATGGCTTGCCGCACCAGTCCGGTGACCACGCCATTCTCGAGGCGATACGGAGAGAGCGAGGTCGGTCCGAGGATCAGCGACACCTCCGTGTCGCGACTGGAGATCACGATCTCGACCAGCGGGCGGGGCTCGCTCGGCGCCCGAGTGATGGTCCACCCCTGCACCAGTTCGTCGCGACCGTCGAGAAGAAGCTGGGTGAGCTGGAGGTTGACGGGGAGGATCACCGGATCGCTGAATCGATCGGGCATCCAGACCGCGGGACGCTCGGGAGCCAGCGGATCGACGTCCTTCACCCACAGCCCGATGGCGCCGGTTTCGGGATCTTCCGCAAGTGCCACCGGCTGCGTTCCCGTCGAGTCGCGATAGGCGTACATCGTCAGGAGATCTTCGACCTCGTCGACGGCGAGCTTGTCCCTCCGTCGATCGACGGTGAAGAACGAGGGAATCAGAAAGGTCGCCATCACCGCAAGAATCGCAGCCGCAACCAGCAGTTCGACCAACGTGAAGCCGCGCTGCCCCGACATCGCCCGGCGTGGGCGCACTCTCCGCGGGGCGGAACGAGTCCGGCGGAGTGCGAGCGGCGTGACGGGGGGGTGGTTCATCGAATGGGATCGGGTGTGATCATGCCGGGGCCTTCGCGCGAGCCCGACGATCGTCGCCGCTGATCACGTCGGCGCTCTCGCCGGTGCCGTCGGGCTGCCCGTCGGCGCCGAAGGAGACGATGTCGAAATCGCGATTCACTTCGCCGGGGATCACGATCTGGAAGGGATTGCCCCAGGGATCATTCAGGGCGTTGGCGTTGTTGAGGTAGGGCTTGTCGCCGTCCAGCAGGAGGTCGAGGCTGAAGTCGGGCGGCAGCGTCGAGTACTCGTTGTCGGCCATCCACAGGCGGACCTGATTGGCGAGGGTGTTGACACCGCTCTGGGCCACGCGGGCCTTGGAACTGCCGATGAACTGGATGACGTTGGGCACCAGGATCGCCGCGAGGATCGCGACGATGGTCACCGCCACGATCACTTCGAGAAGCGTGAAGCCCGCCCGCCGGGCCCCGCGACGTGCGCGGACGACCGGGGGCCGGGAAGAGGTGCGACGAGTTCGAGGCGTTGGGTTGGGCATGGGTTGGTCTCCGGAAGGAGCAAAGGCCGAAGGCCGCGGTGATCAGACCGCGATGGCCTTCTGAAGCTGGACGAGCGGCAGGATGATCCCCGCCAGAACGAATGCGGCGATGCCGGCCATGATGATCAGGAGCACCGGCGGAAGGGCTTTCGCGAAAGCCTTGAGCGAGTTGTTCACCCGTCGATCGAAGGCGGTGGCGGCGTGCAGGAGCATCGACTCGAGTCGCCCGGATCGTTCGCCGATGTTGACGATCTGAATCAGAAGCGGCGGAAAGAGGCCGCTGCGCTCCAGCGGTTCGGCCAGCGACTGACCGGTGGTGACCTTGTCCTGGACCTCGTCGATTGCGGCCATCAGGGCGGTGTTGCCGAGGGTGTCGCGGACGATCCTGAGGGCGGTGAGAATCGGCAGTCCGGCCGCGACCAGCGTGCCCAGGGTTCGGGTGAAGCGGGCCACGGCGATGTCGCGGAGCAGCTTGCCGACGATTGGCAGCCGGAGCATGGCGCGATCGACACGGAGTCGATTCGCGGGAAGGCGCACCCACGCTCGCCAGGCCAGCACGATGCCGACGATCGCCAGGACCACCATGTACCAGCGGGCTTCGACGAAGGCCGCCGTGGCCATCAGGATGGTGGTCGGCAGCGGCAGTTCGGCGCGAGCGCCGAGCTGGGCGACCAGCGGGCCCATCAGCTTGGGAAGGACGACCGTGACCAGGACCACGACGCTGGCGGCGATCAGACCGGCGACGATGAGCGGATAGATCGTGGCCCCGACCACCTCGCTGCGAAGTTCGACCGAGCGATCGAGCAGATCGGAGAGCTGGTGCAGCACTTCGGCCATGCGTCCCGAGGCGTCGGCGGCCCGGAGCATGCCGGTGATCATGTCGTCGAAGGGTGGTCCGTATTCCTTGGCCGCCTGATGCAGGGGCATGCCCGCCTCGACCCTGTCGATGAGGAAGTCGAGAATCACCGGCATCGCCTTGCCGGCGACCTGCTTGCGCACCGTGCGCAGCGCCGACATCAACGGCAGCCCGGCTTCGACTGCGGTCGCGAGCTCGCGCATGAGCGCCGCCATCTCGCTTCGCGAGATCGACGGGCGTCGAGACCTGAAGCGGGCGCGAGCTGCCGGGACCGTGCCAGCACTGCGCTCGGCCCGATCATCGCCCTCGAGCACGTCGAGTCGCAGCGGCACCTCTCCACGGCCCGCCAGCACCCGCAGCGCCGAGGCCCGGTCCGGCGCGGCGACGACGCCGCCGGTCGATTGACCGTTCGAAGCGAGACCCTGATAGCGGAAGGAAGGCATGGGAGGGAGGAAGGGACTGCTTACGCATCCACGGCGTCTTCGACGTCCTGGGTGGCGCGGAGGACTTCTTCGATGGTCGAGAGGCCGGCGAGGGCCTTCTCCATGCCGTCGACGCGCATGGTGACGAACTCCTCACCGAGGAGCGTGCGAAGTTCCATGAGGGGGACGTTGCGGCTGATGCCCGAGCGGACCGCGGCGGTGATGCGCACGAGTTCGAAGAAGCCGAGTCGGCCGCGAAACCCGCTCTGGTTGCACTTGTCGCAGCCCGCGCCCACGGTGCTGATGCCGTTGAACCGTTCAGCCTCGTGGGGCAGCAGGCGGTGGAGGGTGTCCTCGGAGATCGGCACTCTGCGCTTGCAACTCTCGCAGATCCGACGACCGAGTCGCTGGGCCAGCAGTCCTTCGATCACCGAGGCGACCAGATAGGGCTCGGCGCCCATGTCGATCATTCGTCCGACGGAACTGATGGCATCGTTGGTGTGCAGGGTGGAGAAGACCAGGTGGCCGGTGAGCGCCGAACGGATGGCGATGTCGACGGTTTCGGCGTCTCGAATCTCGCCGATGAAGATGACGTCGGGGTCCTGACGCAGGATGGAACGCAGTCCCGAGGCGAAGGTGAGTCCGCGCTTGGGGTTCACCGGGATCTGGTTGATGCCCGAGAGCTCGTACTCGACGGGATCCTCGATGGTGATGATCTTCTTGCGCGGGTCGTAGAGCTTGCTCAGCGCCGCGTAGAGCGTCGTGGTCTTGCCGCTGCCGGTCGGCCCGGTCACCAGCACCATGCCGTGGGGCTTGGCGATGAGGCGGCCCATCACCGCCCGATGCTCGTCGCTCATTCCCAGGCTCTTGAGGTCGAGCGGAAGCGAGCTCTTGTCGAGGATTCGCATCACCACCGACTCGCCGTAGAGCGTCGGGACGGTGGAGACGCGGATGTCGACCTTGCGCCCTTCGAAGCGCAGGGTGATGTGGCCGTCCTGCGGAATGTAGCGCTCGGCGATGTTCATGCCGGCCATGATCTTCACACGACCGATCAGCGCCGCCTGCAGGTGCTTCGGTGGCGGAGGCTGCTCGGTGAGCACGCCGTCGACGCGGTACTTGACCTTCAACTCGTTCTCGAAGGGCTCGATGTGCACGTCGCTGGTGCGCGACTGGATCGCCTCGAGGAGCAGCAGGTTGACGAGGTTGATGAGCGTCGGCTGCTCGGCCATCCGGTGGACGTCGTCCGCCTCGATGGCGTCCAGATTGTGCTCGACGTCCGAGGAGATGCCGCTCTGGCTCGCCAGGCTCTCGGCCATCCGAGCCGCGGTGGTTCCGTAGGTGGCCTTGAGCAGTTCCGCGAACGGACCGGGGTCCATGCCCACGCGACTGACGGCAATGCCCGCGAGCGTGGCGATCTCGTCGACCGCGGCGATGTCGGTGGGATCGAGCATGGCCACCAGCAGGCGACCGCGCTCGAGGCGCAGCGGCACGGCCCGAACCCGGACCGCAATGTCGGCATCGAGTCGAGCCACCGCTTCGGTGATCGTCTCCGGAGCCTTCTCCAACCAGGTGATGCCCAGAAGCGAACACCGGTCGCGCACCGAAACCTGCTCGGCGACCGACTCCCGCACCGCCTCTCGGCCGGGGAGCGTCTCGAGCGTGGTGGTACGTCCCACGCCGTTGCTCGCGGCTTCACCGATTCCGTTGCTGGGGAGGATGGACATGTCGGGCGAGTCGGGCGAGTCGGGCGGAAAGTCAGTCGGAAAGTCAGGCAGGAAATCACAACGGCTTCGGTGTCACCCGATCAAGGGCGTGGACGAAGCGCGGACCACGCGGAAACATCAGTCCGCACTCTTCTGCTGCGGCTTGCTGCCGCCACCGGCCGGGGCATCGCCGTCACGGCCGCTGCCGCTCATCGGCGTGCGACCGCCACCGCTGCGCTGCGGCTTGACCTCGTCGTCGCCCGAGATCGACGGGGCTTCGCCGCCGCCGAGCGCTTCCGCGGCCTTGGCGCCGCGAAGCTTCGTCCCGGCTACCGAGAGCTGGGCGTATTGCTCGGGGGTGAGGATCGCTTCGATTGCGGCGCGGGCCTCCTCGGCGAGGAGATCACGCCGGGCGGAGAACGCCTGCATCTTCTGGTCGTCGCGGGGCGGCGGGGTTCCCCCGGCCTGACGAGCGCGCATCGACTCGACCTTCCGCCGCGCCTCCTTGGGCTCCTCGATGCGGATCAGCGCCACCATCTCCTCCTGGAGCGCGGCGACCGCCTCGCGGTAGGTCAGCTCGGCAGCGTCGATGGCGGTCTTCTGCTCGGCGCTGATTCCTTCGATTGAACGGGCCGAATCGAACATGCGATCCGAGCCGCTGGCTCGATAGACCTTGGCGTAGCCGGTCTCGCGCCACTTGGTGAGGAACTCCTCGCGATGGTTGGCCGGAAGCGCGGCCGCAATCGCCGCCGCACCGTTGTCCTGGGCGTCCCGCACGATCACCCGGTTGGCCATGATGCGTTCGATCGCGGCGCCGCCGCTGTCGAAGTCCATGTTGACCATGGCGTTGCGGATCTGCTCCTGCTGGGCCCGCATGGCCGCGTCGCGAGCGAGGAGAGCTTCATCGAGGGCAATCTCGAACTCGTCGAGCGCCGGCTCGATCGACTTGGTCGTGTCCTTGTTGAGCTGAAGCTGCTTGACGAGCACCAGAAGGTCGACGCTCTCGCCGGAGATCTCGCCGAGGTGCAGCATCTTGTCGCGGCGGATCGCCCGTTCGAGCTTCGGCCAGCGCTCGAGCTGCTGGTCGCTGAGCTGGCTCTTGACGTTGTCGAGGAACTCCTGATTGAGTCGGCCCTTTTCGGCGACCCACGCATCGATGGGAGCCATGATCCGCGCGGTGACGTTGCCTCCGCCCCCGGTCTCCTGAGTGGCGGCCTTCATCCGATCCTTCACCGCGGTCACGCCGGCGTTGAAGGTGTCGCCGTACTCCTGGAGGAGCACCTCGAAGATCGGTCGCTGCCACTCCTCGAGCCCGAGCATGTCGGCGAAGATCGACATGTCGCGATTGAGGAAGTCGGGCTTGAAGGCCTCGGCGAATCCGCTCTTGCCGCCGAACTGGGCGGCGGCGGGGCTGGCCACCGCGCAGCTCAGCGTCGCGGCGATGGCGAGGCTGGCGAGAACCCGCAGGCCTCGACCGAAGAAGAGCGCGACGGGCGCGGCGAGCTGGGAGAAGGCGAGCTGGGAGAGCCCGCCTTGGGAAAGCGTTCCGGCCGGAAGGTCGAGGATGCTCGGGTGAGACGAACGATTCGGGGTGGACATGCGTAGCTCCGCGGGGTCTCGCAGCGGTGTGTGGAGACGGGGTTCGACTGGTGGTACGACTGG
>CAYXKH010000007.1:14456-28408 GCA_964465255.1 uncultured Isosphaeraceae bacterium | reverse complement strand
TTCGACTGGTGCTTCGACTGGTGCTTCGACTGGGGGTGAGGGCGGGCCGCCGAAGGGGCAGACCCCAAACCACTCGATCCAGACCTTGAAAGGAGGCGTTCACGGGGGCCATGAACGGCATGAACGGCATGAACGGCCTGAACGGCATGAAAGGCGTATGTTCGGGTGGCCGACTCCCGTCCGGGCAGGCTGGAGCCTCCCAGGCGGGCGGGACCGCAAGTCATAACGCACCAATCGGCTCTTTATGGCATGGCGGGCGGAAAGGTCGCGCCGGAGGCTTCGGGCAGCCGGTCAGGGGCGAACCGTCCGCTGCTCGATCCGCTTCACCGAGTTGGTCACGACGATCCGATTGACGTAGATGCCAGGGGTATGGATCGAGTCGGGATCGAGCTCGCCCAGTCCGACCATCTCCTCGACCTCGGCCACGCAGGCCCGGCCGCAGGTGGCGACCATCGGATTGAAGTTCCGGGCGGTCTTCCGATAGACGAGGTTGCCGCTGGGGTCGGCCTTCCACGCCTTCACCAGCGACAGGTCGGCCAGGATTCCGCGCTCCAGCACGAAGGTCTGGCCCTCGAACTCGCGGAGCTCCTTGCCTTCGGCAATCACCGTTCCGACGCCAGTGCGGGTGAAGAAGCCGGCGATCCCGGCGCCGCCTGCGCGCATGCGTTCCGCCAGCGTGCCTTGCGGGGTGAACTCGACTTCGAGCTCGCCCGACATGTACTGCCGCTCGAACTCGGCGTTCTCGCCCACGTAGCTCGAGACCATCTTCCGGACCTGCTTGGTCTGGAGGAGAAGTCCGAGCCCCCAGTCGTCGACGCCGGCGTTGTTGCTGACGCAGGTGAGCCCCTTCACGCCGGTCTCGCGAAGGGCGAGGATCAACTGCTCGGGAATGCCACAGAGCCCGAAACCGCCGACGGCCACGGTCATGCCGTCCCGGGTCAGTCCTGCAAGCGCCGCGGCCGGAGATGAAACGAGCTTGGTCGGCATGTCGGGAGTGTCCTTGCGGCAGTCTTCACGACCGACGACTCACCGCGGGGCGGGCTTCTTCGCGGCGAGGGCCGCAGCCGCGGTCCGCTCTGCAGCAGCCCGCTCGGTATCACCGCGCGACTCCGCGATCACCGCGAGGTTGTGGTGGGCTCCCTCGGGGCCGAGGATCTGTTCGAAGAGCACGAAGGCCTCGTCGTACTGACCGAGGAGACCGGTCGCCAGGGCCAGGTTCGCGGCGTATCGCTCTTCCCGCGGCGCTGCGGCCACGGCCTTTGCGAACGCCTCCTTCGCGCCCTCGTCGTTCTGGCGGAACATCCGCACCATTCCGAGGTTGTTCCAGAGCACTCCGCTGCGCGCATCGACTTCGAGCCCCTGCACGAGAAGCGCTTCGGCGTCGGCGAATCGACGCTGCCTGACGTAGATCTCGGCGAGGTCGACATATGCCGCCAGATACTCGGGGTGGCGACTGATGGTGTTGGTGAAGACGGTGATCGCCTCGTCGTCCTTGCCTTGGCCGGCGAGGACTCGCCCGAGGTAGTAGAGCGTGTCCGCCGAGGGGGGAGCGGTCTCCGCGCTGTCGGTGGCCCGCCTCTCGGAATCTCCGCCGGCCTGATCGCCAGGCGACGTGCACGAGGACAGAAACACCGCGCTGCCCAGCAGAAGGGCCGCACAGCTCCGAGCCGCCGCAGAGGCGAGTATCCAAGTCGAGTTTCGACAGTGATCGGGGTCTTCCATGCGTCCTGATGAAGCGGGAGAAGGATCAAGTCGTCGGATCCGAGAGTGACATCCCGCTGTCACCGGATCCGCCGCTGGAACCACTCCCGGCCGAAGCCTCCGACTCCCTCTGCAGGATCAGCCGAGCCCGATTGGAAGAGATTCCATCGCCGGACGTTACACCATCGGCGAGAAGAATGCGATCGGTCGGGACCCCGACCTCGATGAGCGCAAGTCGAATGGTTTCCACCCTGGCCGCATAGAGCTCGTCTGAGGCGTCGCCGCGACGCACGACAATGTTGCAGGGGCGCTCGTCGAAGAGCGGGGCGAGGGACTGGACGTTTTGTCGCCCCACCGAGGTGAGCACCGAGGAATTGGGCCGAAACTGATGGACCGAGACGGACCGGGCGGTCACCACCGCCGAGGCCCGCTGGCGGTCCTGGATCTCGACGACCAGAAGTCGGTCCACCTCGCTGGCCAGTTCATCGTCGAAGGGCAGGGCGTCGGTGCTCTGGTCGGTGGCGGTATTCGAGCATGCCGCGAGAAGGAGGACGAGCGACGCGACCAGAGCGAGCGGAGTGGAGCGGTTCATGGGGTTGGGGCTCGAGGGAGGCGGGAAGCGGGAAGCGGGACATGGGATCTGTCGGTCTACGGCTTTTCCATCATCTTCTGGAGGGTCAGCATCGCCGGGGCGCCGAGCACGATCATCATCGCCGGGAAGATGAAGAGAACCAGCGGGAAGAGAAGCTTGACCGCGGTCTTCTCGGCCTGCTCCTCGGTGCTGTGGGTGCGGGCCTCGCGCATGCTGTTGGCGAAGGTGCGGAGGGCTTCCGAGACGCTGGTGCCGAAGCGGTCCGACTGCACCAGCATGCCCACCAGGGAACTCAGTTCCTGGGCGCCGGTGCGCTCGGCAATGTGCCGCAGGGCGACGGTGCGCGGGGCACCAAGGTTCATCTCGAGCATGGCCAGGGCCATCTCGTCGGTGACCACCGGACTGACCAGACGCATCTCGTCGGTGACCGCCTGCCACGCGGCGTCGAGTCCCATGCCGCCGGAGACGCAGATCTCCAGGAGATCGACCACGTCGGGAAGGTGGACGCGCATCTCCTCGCCGCGCTTCTTCCGCTGCCTGCTGACGTAGAAGTTGGGCAGGAAGAAGCACACCACCGCCGGCAGGATCAGCAGGAAGACCTCGGTCGCCATCGAGAAGTTGGCGAACACGAAGATGCCCAGGCCAAGGCCGAGACCGGCGAGCAGGAGCAGGATCTTCACGCCGATGAAGGTCGCAGCGGCCGAGCTCGAGTGGAACCCGGCCCGGGCGAGCTGTTCGCGAAGGGAGTGCGAGGCCTTGCCACCGGAGACGACGGCGCCGACGCGCCCGAGCAGCCGCCCGGCCAGGGACTCGACGCTGGTGGCAATCGGCGCCGCGTCGGACACCAGCTCAAGCCGGGCCCGCAGCACCCGCCGCTTGCTGACTGCAATCACCACCACCACGCCGCCGAAGAGGACGACGATGAGGAAGACACCGACCGGGATGAACCATTCGATCTGCATGATTCAGGGGCCCCTCTCGGGGAGGAGGCGGTTCACGCCTTGAGTTGGACCATCTTGTTCATCACCCACGCGCCGAGCATGAGAAGGCCGACCGCCACGCCCAGCATCATCTGGGCGGAGCGCACCTCGTAGAAGGGCTGCATGTACTTCGGGTTGATGAAGTTGAGCACGATGAACATCAGAATCGGCAACGCCAGCAGAATGCGCTTGCTGAGCTGGGTCTGAGCGCTGAGCGTGCGCACGCGGCGCTGACCGCGGATGCGCTCGCGGATGACCAGGGCGAGGCGGTCCATCAGATTGGCGAGGTTGCCGCCCGAGCGCATCTGGATGGCCACCGAGGTCGCGAAGAGCTTGAGGTCGGGACTGGCCGACTCGCGGCCCTTCTCGCGCAGCACTTCCTCCAGATTGCAACCCATTTCGTGCTGCTGGCAGATCTCCTCGAAGATCTCGCGAATGGGCATCGGCATCTCCTCGGAGAGCAGATGGAACGCGCCCAGCAGGGGATGTCCGGCGCGCAGCGACCGGGAGGCGAGCTCGAGACACTCGACGAGCTGGTGATCGAAGAGGGCCTGCTTCGACGCCACACGCCCCAGCACCACGATGCGGATCACCACCAGCAGCGAGAGTGCGGCGCCGATGCCGAGGAACCACTTGCCGGTCATCAGCCATCCGAAGGGGAAGGTGATGGCCACGATGCCGCCGAGAAGGAGCAGAATCTGATTGCCGGTCATGCGGATGCCGGCGGAGCGGAAGGACTGTTCGAGGCGCACGCGAAGCCGGCGATCGACATGGGCCGCCTCGATCGAGGTGGTGAGCTCCTTGCCGTCCTGCCAGAGGTGCAGCACCCGCTGCTCGGTCGGCCGCTTGCCGATGCCGATGCGGGCCTTGAGGGCATTCTCCCGCTTGATCCGCTTCGTCGACCAGACGATCACGCCGACGATCCAGATCGAGAGGATCATGACGAACGTCGAGATCGGCAGCAGAAGCTGGAGGAGTTGTTGCGGGTCCTTGGTCATGATCGAATGGATCGGAGGGCTCGGATTCCGTTCACAGCGTCTTCACCGGCGTGCCGACCTCGAGAAGTCTGCGGCGTTCGAAGAGCTTCGGATTGAGCTTGAAGCCTTCCGCCTCGATGCGCTCGAGCACCTTCGGTCGGATGCCGCAGCATTCGAAGGAGCCGCAGGCGTGACCGTTGCTGTCGATGCCGGTCTGCTTGAAGAGGAAGAGATCCTGCGAGCAGATCATGTCGCCCTCCATCCCGGTGACTTCGGTGATGTTCATGATGCGGCGCTTGCCGCCGGTGAGTCGGCTGAGCTGCACCACGATGTTGATGGCCGAGGCCATCTGCTGCCGGATCACCCGCACCGGGAAGTTGAACCCGGACATGCTCACCATGTTCTCGATACGGCCCAGGGCGTCGCGCGGAGTGTTGGAGTGGACGGTGGTCATCGACCCTTCGTGACCGGTGTTCATCGCCTGAAGCATGTCGAGGGCCTCGGCGCCTCGACACTCGCCCATGATGATGCGATCGGGACGCATGCGCAGGCAGTTCTTGACCAGATCGCGCTGGGCGACCTCGCCGCGACCCTCGATGTTGGGCGGGCGGGTCTCGAGGCGCACGACGTGTTCCCGCTGGAGGCGAAGCTCGGCCGCGTCCTCGATGGTGATGACGCGCTCGGTCGGGGGAATCCACCCCGAGAGCACGTTGAGGAGCGTCGTCTTGCCCGAGCCGGTACCGCCCGAGATCACGATGTTGAGGGCGCAGTTCACCGCCGAATGCAGGAACTCCGCCATCTCGTCGGTGAGGGCCTGGAAGGAGACCAGCTTCTTCACGTCGATGGGCGTCGTGCCGAAGCGTCGAATGCTCAGGGCCGCGCCGTCGAGGGCGAGCGGATGGATGATGGCGTTGACACGCGAGCCGTCGAGGAGGCGGGCGTCGAGCATCGGCGAGCCCTCGTCGATGCGGCGGCCGACCTTGGAGGCGACCCGCTGGATCACGTGCACAAGGTGCTGATCGTCGCGGAAGGTGACGTCGGTCAGGGTCAGGACACCGGCCCGCTCGACATAGACCTTCTGCGGACCGTTGACGAGGATGTCGCTCACCGTCGGATCACGGAGGAACTCCTCCAGCGGACCCAGACCGAAGATCTCGTCGACCACGTCGCGAAGGAGCGTCTTCTTCTCCGACGCGGAGAGTGGCGTGCCCTGGGCGTTGAGGAGCACGTCGATGCGACGCACGCACTCCGCCTGCAGCGCCTCCGGCGTCATGCGGCGGGCTTCGGCGAGATCGAGAGTCTCGAGCAGCCGATGATGCACGCTCATGCGGATCGCCAGGCGATCGGCAGAGGTGGATGCGCCGCGGGGATCGTTGTCGAGCGAATGGACGTCGTGGACTGCGGAACTCATGCGTGGACCTCAACGGGTGCGTGGGCGGACCGGACGGAACCGCGGGTGGTTTCGGCGAGCTTGGTCATTGCGGTTCGGAGCACCGAACGCGGAGCTTCGTCGGCGAGAGTTCGGCCGAAGTTGATGCAGGCGTCGGCGGCGACCGGGTCGAAGGCGAGCTGCACCACATGGGTGCAGCCGATGGCCTCCTGGATCTCGGGAAGCTTGATGGTCTCGCTGCGACCGCGGCACTTCACGATCAGCGGCACGATCCGCTCGGTGGCGATGTGACGCTCGAGCAGGCCGGTGTAGATGTGCTTGGCCACCCGGAGCTGCTTCACGTTTGCCTCGAGGACGATGTAGGTGACCGCGCTGATCGCCGCCATCTGCGAGGCCAGCGAGAGGGAGACACGGGGGGCGTCGATGATGGTCCAGGGATAGATCTCGCGGCAGCGGGTGATGAGCGTGGTGAGATGCTCGAGCTGGATGCTCTTGGGCTGCTCGAAGTCGATTGCGGCCGGGCTCACCAGAATCTGAAGGTGCTCGCTGTGGGCGTGGGCGGTGGAGCGGATCAGGTTGGCATCGATGCGCGAGCCGTCCTCGACCACGTCGGCGATGCCGAACTTGGTCTCGACGCCCAGGCAGGTGGCGCTGCTGCCGTACTCGAGATCCAGATCGATCAGCAGGCAGGCCTCCTTCACCGTCAGGCCCAGCTCGTTGGCCAGATTGATCGCCGCCGTGGTCGCGCCGCAGCCGCCGCCGGCGCTGAGCATGGTCACCACCTGGCCGCGTGATCCGGCGCGGGTGGGGTTCACCGCCAGGAGTCGCTGCAGGACGGGGAGGAGCTGGGTGGAGACGTCGGACTTCGAGAGGAACATCCGCACCCCGGACTCCATCGCCTTGAGCAGGAGGTCGCCGCGCTGCTCCTTGGCCAGCACGATGAATCGCGTGGTCGGAAACTGCGGGACGATCGAGGTGAGCTCGTCGAGGATCTTCTCCGGGGCGTCGTCGATGTCGACGATCACGCAGCCGTACGCGGTGGTCTCGAGGGCGGCGTGCATTTCGAGCACCGTGGTGCAGACCGGCCCCACGGCGAGCCGGTCGCTCGACCGGACCGCGTCGTTCACGGCCTGAAGCACAGGTCGTTCATGGGTGAGAAGAAGGATGTCGTTGTTGTGGGACATGGTCGTTGTGATTCGCGAACGTCGTTGGGGGTTCGATCGAGGCTCAGGTGTGGCTGGCGCCGGCGGAGGGGCGGCCAGCGTCGGCCGAGGTGCCGCGGGGAGGAGCTGCCCGGAACGTCGCCCACGCGCCCGGACCGCGGAGCTGGTCGAGCCCGCGCTCGCGGAAGCGATCCACTTCGACCGGGGGGAGGGCGGGAGTCGATCCGTGCAGCTTTCCGTGCAGAAAGAGGTCCCAGTCGTTGGGACGGACGTGGCTGATGCCCGGAAGGATCGGCGTGCCCTCGATGGTGGTGGGTTCGATGAGCGTCGCGGTGACCAGCACCACCAGTTCGGTCTCGCCGCGCTGGTAGCGCACCGAGCGGAACAGCGGGCCGAGGACCGGAAGCTCGCCGAGGACCGGCACCCGCGACGAACGGGCGCTGGTGGCGCTGTTGAGAAGACCGGCCATGGCAAACGTCTGGCCGCTCCGCAGCTCGAGGGTGGTGTCGACGCGACGGGTGAGCACCGACGGAACGCTGAAGCCGGAGATCTCGACGGCGCCGAGATCGGAGAGGTCGCTCACCTCGGGTGCGACCCTCAGTCGGATCATGTCGTCGCCGAGCACCGTGGGGCGGAACTGGAGTCGGACGCCGAACTCCTTGTATTCGATGCTGATCGATGCGCCGCCCGTGGTCGAACCCTGCACGACCGGAATCGGAAACTCGCCGCCGGCAAGGAAGCTGGCCTCCTCGCCGCTGAGGGCGATGAGCATCGGCTCGGCGAGAAGCTTCACGTACTGGTTCTCGGCGAGGGCCTGCACGAAGAGCTGGAGGTCGCTGCCAGGGAAGCCGGTGAAGAGCGTCACGCCCGAGCTCACCGCGGTCTGAGCCAGGAAGCTGAAGGGGATGTTGGCGACACCTGCGTCCTGGGGCGCACCGATGGAGATCGGATTGAGCGGTCCACCGTTGGCGGGGCCGATGGTGCTGCCGCCGAACATGCTGTTGCCGCCGAAGAAGGCGTTCATGCCCAGGGCCCGGATGTCGCGGCGACTCACTTCGGCGACGCGGACGTGGAGCCCGACCTGCTGGACTCCGGCGATCCGTGTGGCATCGACGTAGCGGGTGCCGAAGCCATCGAGGACCTGGGTGAGCCGCGGGGCATCCTCGGCCCGCTGAAGCACGCCGCTCACGATCACCAGATCGCGGGACTGCTCGATGGTCAGGTTCGAGTCGGGGAAGATCCGCTTGAGTTCGAGTCCGACATGGGCGAGGTCGGCGGTCACGCTCACCCGGGCGTGCCAGACCTGCTCGTTCTCGCCCCACATGAGCAGATCGGTGGATCCGCTCCCGATGGCGGTGAGAAGCACCTGGTTGGGGGTCAGGACCTGGACATCGGCGATCGTGGGGTCGGTGATCGACACCCGAGTGACCGGCCAGGGACTCTTGATGACGTCGGAGGTGCCCGCCATCATCGTCACCTTCTCGACCGGTGTGTCGCTCCTGGAGGCGAACTCCTGGGCCCCCGTCGAGGCCGAGAACATTGCAGAAACGAGCACGACGAGACTGAGCAGGCCGCGAGTGCGGCCGGCGACTGCTGCTGTTGAGATCACGACGCGGACTCCTGAGTTTGCTTCACACCCGTGCACCGGAGAGATGTCGGAGCGCCGCGGCTGCGCGGCTCGACGACCGTTCCCGTCAACGTTCTGCCACGACCGGCCTGTCAAATGTCTGCCTCTCGACGACCCGGCCGCGCATCACCACGGTGGTCCAGAGCGGCTCCGGCTCCGCCGCGGCGACCCGCGCGGGTTCATCCGAGGGCTCGGGGTCGATCTCGTCGGGAATCCCTTCGGTCGCGACCTGCAGCGAGCCCCGCGCATCCTGGATCGCCGTGAGCGCTGCGATGCGCTGGGCGAGCTGCGACGAGAGGTCGCTCATTCTCGTTCCCTGCAGGTCCTCGGTGTTCTGATCGAGCGGATTGCGAAGCGAGACCGAGAGCCTGCCGTGATTGCTGGCGAGGTTCAGCATCTCCGCCTGCTTGCCGTCGACCATCAGCAGCACCATGCGATCGCGCTTGTCGTTGACGGCGTTCTCTGCGACGGTCGAGGTCTCGGAGACGATCGTGCGCTGGCCGACACCGAGGACCTGAACACCCTGAAGGATGGTCGCAGAGACGACCTCGGGCGAGGAACCGCCATCGAGTGCGGGAAGCTTGAAGCTGGCGACGACGTCCACCATGCTGCCTGGATAAAGCACATCCTCGATTCCGCTGTCGGTGGAGAGCGTCACTCCCATGGCCCGAAATCCCGGGGGCAGCGTCGCGGCGAGATGCACGCCGGACTGGGTGGTCGCCAGGTGCCTGGTGGTGAAGACCTGCCCCTCGAGGACCGGGGTGATGAGCACCTGTCCGATGAGCTGAAGGCTGTTGGTGAGGGCCTCCGGAGGAGCGTCCTCCTTCTTCACCCGCCGCGCCGCGACGTCGTTGGTGGCGATGAGCTGGATCGCAGGGATATCACGGACCGCAACAAGAATCTCGACCGTGTCGCTCTCCGCCTCCTCCTGATTGCCCCCGGCCCGCAGGGAGATGATCAGCACCGTGGCGGCAAGAGCGGCGATGAAGCCGACGACGATGACACCGAGAATCGGCCATTTCATGGGTGAGCTCCGTTGGGGCGACTCATGAATCGCCTTCCTTGGCCATCGTGATCTGGGAGTCGAGCGATTCCGGCACCGGAAGGAACGGGATGTTCAGCCCGATGTTGCCGTACGGCACGCTGATGGTCACGCTGAAGGTGGTGCCTGCGGCAAGCACGGTCGGATCGGCCGGATTGAATGTGCTGACGTACTCGCCCACAGCGAGGCCGGCGTTGTTCATTGCCGCCTTGATCGCGTCCTCGATCTGGGCGGTGGTGGCGTCGGGCCGGGCCGCGATGCGTGCGCCCTGGCGTGCCGCGTTGGCGATGTGATGCATGTGCCAGAACATCAACCCGTACTCGAGCAGCCCGAAGGTCAGCGGGATGAGGACGGTGAGGCCGATGGCCATCTCGAGAACAACCACGCCGCGACGACGAGGAAGACGCCGACGAATTGGATTCAGACGCGCCATGAGGACACTCCGATCGCTGTGGCGATGACGCCCAGGAGAATTGCGGGGGCGTAGGGCATCGTGAAGCGCGCCCCCGGGTTCGCTTCGGCAGCCGGGCACGGACGGAAGACGCCAGCCGTGGACACGGCGAGCACCGTCTGATGCGCGGCCACCATGACGTTCGTGCACACCTCGGCGGAACGCCGCTGGGCGATCATGGTGATGATCGCGACGACGCATCCGCACATCGCCACCGCCGCGAGCGCTGCCAGCCCGGCGATGGTGCCGAGCCAGAGCCCGATGGCCATCATCAGCTTGGCATCACCAGCGCCGCCGCGGCCGAGCATGAACTGGATGAGAAACGGCACCGAGATCAGGATCGCTGCGGTCACACCGTCGGCCAGCCCCGCGAAGCCGGCGACCGCGAATGCGTTGATCGCACCGGCCGCGGCCAGCGGAAAGGTCAGCCAGTTCGGGATCCTGCGAGCCAGGAGGTCCGTGCAGCTCGCCGCCGCGGAGGCGGCGATGACCACGCCGAATCCGAGCGCGGGCCATCCTTCGTTCCAGAGCGTGACGAACCACATGACTGGTGCCTCCTGGGCACGAGATCAACTGACGGAGAGTCGTGAGAGATCAGCTCGGCTGTCCGAGCATTCCGGCGGCCCCTGCATGTCACCGTCTCATGGCAGGGGCGAGTCCGAGCGAACACTCGGTGAGGATCCGGGGCCGGTGCAGCGGTGCGGAGGCCGCACCGAGACTGCACGGATGGGACGAAGGAGTCGACGGATCATCGCAACAGCGCCGTGATCGCCGAGCCCTTCGTCCGCATCCGCGCGGATCCCCGATGAGTCATCAGGCCCCGCCGAGCTGATCGTTCAGCGCGGTGAACTGGCCGGTGACCCAGGCGCCGATCAGGGCGATGACGCCGATCGTGCCGGCGACGACGAGACCGGTGATGATTGCGTACTCAACAGTCTCGAGTCCCTGTTCGTCGGCGACGAACTTCTTGAGGAGTGTCATGACGAACCACCTTTCGTAAGTTCAACGATCTCACAGAGCAGGTCTGTGCGTGCAATCCGAGACCATCTCGGTTCGACAGGGATGCTAATGGTGCCGGTTCGACATTCCGCGATGTGGTTCCAAATTTCCCCTTGCTCGGGAGAAATGAGTTCGCCCATTTACGATTGCGTCCGTCATCACGCAGACGGCACGGATCGCTCCGCAGTCGCTTCCTACACGAGCTCACCATGCGTTCAACCAGAACAACTCGCATTCGGGATGGTCGTCGAAGAGGCGCCCGCCGGCGCGGTTCGATCATCCTCTGGATCGGCGCGCTGCTTCCCGCACTGGTTGGTGTCGTCGGACTGAGCGTCGATGCCGCGTGGGTCATCCTGGTCGCACAGCAGCTTCAGAGCTCGGCCGATGCGGCGGCCCTCGCCGGGGCGCAGCATGTGCGCACCGATCAAGTCGACGCCCGGACCGCCGCCGTTGCAGTGGCCGGATTGAACAGTGCGGGCGGATCCAACGTGGATCTCGATCCGAACTCGGGCAACAGCGTCAACGGCGACATCGTGCTCGGCGTGTTTGATCGAGCGACCGGAATCTTCACACCCACCACCACATCTCCCAACGCCGTAAGGGTCTTCGCCCGTCGAACATCGACGTCGCTCAACGGCCAGGCCCCGATGATCTTCGGGGCCGTGTTCGGCGTGACCTCCATCGACGTCGAGCGGAGCGCCATCGCGATGGCGTCCGGCGGCGGGGGCGTCTCCGAGACGGGCGTTCTGATCCTCGACGAGGATGCATCGTGCGGCCTCTCGATCTCGGGCAACGGAGAACTGGACCTGGCTGGAGGCACGATCCAGGTCAACTCGGATCACTCCTGCGCCGCATGCCTCAACGGAAACGCCGAGGTGACGGCCGAGGCCCTCTCCCTCGTCGGCGAGGAATGCTTCAGCGGAAACGCCGAGCTCAACGGAACTCTGGTGACCGGCGCGAGCATCATGGACGATCCTCTCGAAGACCTTCCGGAGCCTCCTCTGGGCGCGACCCAGGCAGCCGTGCCGACGTCGGGGAACGTCACGATCAATCCCGGCTACTACCCCAACGGCATCGTCCGCAGCGGCAATGGCACGCTCACCTGCAACCCGGGGATCTACTACATCGATGGTCCCGCCGGTCAGTCCTGCGGTGCCGCCAAAGGGCTCAAGTTCAGCGGCAACGCCCGGCTTATCGCCAACGGCTGCATGTTCTTCGTGAAGCGCGGGCCGGTCAGCATGAGCGGAAACGTGAACGCGGCGATCGACTCGCCGACCAGTGGAACCTACGAGAAGATCGCGATCTTCCATGCCCGGACCAACGGCTGCACGGTGCAGCTCACCGGCAACAACGTCCTGAACCTGCTCGGCACCATCTACGTTCCCAACGGCACTCTGCACATCTCCGGCAACGGCAATCTCCGCTGCGGATGGCTCATCGCCAATCTTGCGACCTTCTCCGGAAACGGGAATGTCGACGTCGACTTCCCCTCGGGTACCTGGTCCGCAGGCCAACCTTCGGTGTACCTCGTCGAGTGAGTGTCGGCCGGCAGCGCCGACGGGTTCCGCCGACATGTGGCGGGGCGGGCAGAGTTCCGAACCGGACAGGTCGAAAGGAAGGCTCACTCAATGCCACGCATCCAACTCTCGGGTCGTCGCCGACGCGGGGCGGTCAGCATCTGGATCGCCATCACGCTGCCGGTTCTGATCGGTTTCGTCGGACTCGGCCTCGATACCGGGTGGTGCACGCTCGTCGGCCACCAGCTCCAGAACACTGCTGATGCCGCGGCCCTCGCCGCGGCTCACGAACTCTCCGGAGGAACAACCCAGGCACGAGCGGCGGCAGTCGCCATCGGTTCGCTCAACAGCGTCGCCGGCGCGCCGCTCGGGCTCGATGCGAACGCGGCCAATGTTGCAACCGGCGACATCGTGGTCGGTCGGTACGACCGGTCCACCGGCACGTTCACGGCCATGGCGGCCGCACCGAATGCCGTGCGCGTGACCACTCGGCGAACGCAGGAATCCGCCAACGGCGGCGTCCCCCTGATCTTCGGGGCAGCGTTGGGCTTCGATGCCTTGGACATGCAGCGAAGCGCAATTGCCATGTACACGGGTGGCACCGGCATCGGGCTCATCGTCCTCAACGAGACCGATGCCTGCGCACTCAGCGTCAGCGGCAACGTCGACCTGACCGGCGCCAGCATCCAGGTCAATTCGAGCGACCCCTGCGCGGTCTGTTCGAACGGCGGACCGACCATCGACTGTCCGGTCATCTCGGCCGCGGGAGGATTCTGCCTTGATGCCAACACCGACTTCACCGGCGTGGCCTATCCCGAGGCGGGAGTGGTTCCGGATCCGCTCGCGGCCCTTCCCGATCCGCCGCTGGGAACGACCCAGCCGGCGGTCTCCAAGAAGAACAACCAGACCATCAGTCCGGGCTACTACCCCAATGGAATCGTGCGCACCGGCGGCACACTGACCTGCCTTCCCGGCGTCTACTACATCGATGACATCAACAACGGCTCCTGCACCGGTGCGCCCGGCCTCTCGATCACGGGCGGGAGCCTGGTCGCCAACGGGTGCATGTTCTTCCTGAAGCGCGGCAAGATCGACCTGCGCGGCAACGGTTCGCTGCTGATTGCCGCACCCACGTCGGGGACCTACGAGGGCGTCTCGGTCTTCCAGGCCCGCACCAACTCCTGCGCGGGTGAGATCAACGGCACCGACCACGCCGAGCTGCTCGGCACGTTGTACATGCCGGTCGGGCAGGTGACGCTCAACGGAAACGCCAACACCTTCTTCGAGCAGATCATCGCCTACAAGGTGGTCATCGGCGGCAATGCGGATGTGACCATCAACTACGATCCGACCGGCACACCCGAGCCAATCAAGGTCTTCCTGATCGAGTAGTGGCGGCGAGTTCGCCAGCGCGGCGGGGCGGCGCTTGACAGCCGGACGGTATTGAGAATGATTCTCAATAATGTCCACCGCTCACCCCTCCGCTTCGCCCAACCCGGTGCCCAACTCGGTC
>CAYXKH010000007.1:10917-14356 GCA_964465255.1 uncultured Isosphaeraceae bacterium | reverse complement strand
CAACCCGGTGCTCAACCCGGTGCCCAACCCGGTGCCCGGCTCCATGCCGGGGGCTGGCGCTCCGTCGGGATGTCCGTTCGGTCACGGAGCTGCCGCCTCGCCGACCGTGATGGATCAGCTCAAGGCTCGCACCCGCGACGCCCACATGGCCACGGAGGCGATTCCCTTCTCCGCCGCGATGGTCGAAAGGCGGCTGCCTCGTGACCGCTACGTCGGACAGCTCGCCGCGTACGCGGTCGTCCATCGCAGTCTCGATGGGCATCTGGCAGGCTCCGCCCATCCGGCGCTTCGCGCGGTGTGGCAGCCGGATCTGGCGAAGACCCCGCTGCTCGAGGCCGATCTGCGCTTCTTCGCCAGCGACGTGGCCGCACCGAGCTCGAGTATCGGTGGGGCCATCGCCGCCGGAGAGCGTGTCGCCGCCCGCATCGACGAGCTGGCTGCGGCGCAGCCGCTGGCGCTCCTGGGCTTCCTCTATGTGCTGGAAGGCTCCACGCTCGGAGCGACGATTCTGCGCGAGCACATCGCCGCCTCGCATGGCTTGACCCTGGCCGATGGGGCTCTCGGACTGGCCTACTACTCGCCCTACGGGAACGCGGTCATGCCGCACTGGAAGCTCTTCCGCGAGCGGATGAACCTGGCGGTGCCCTCGGCGGCCGATCAGGAGATTGTCGTGGAGGCGGCGCGGGAGGCGTTCCAGCGGATCGGCGAGATCCTCTCGGCCCTCTCCGTCGATCTCTGAGGCCGCTGGTCGGCACGACTCGACGCCTCGCGACGCCTGCTGCGCCATGGTCACCACTTCGGCGAACTCTGCCCTTTCCGACGGCGCGACGACTCCGCTGGGCGCGCCTGCGCGGGCCCGCTCCGGACTTCTCTTCGTTGCGCTGCTGATCTTCGTGGCCTGTCTGCCTGACGCCATGCTTCCGCCGACGCTGCGTGGACTGCTGGTCGAGCGTCTCGGAGCAACGCCCTCGCAGGCCCATTGGTTCATGTCGATCAACCTGCTCGGGGCGTTTCTCTCGATTCCCCTCCTGGGATGGCTCCGACGCGTGCTGGGGCCGGCGACGCTGGTGGCGCTGGCGGCGACGGCGAATGCGGTGCTGCTGGCGCTTCTGGCGCTGCCGATCTCACTCTCGATGGCGATGTGGCTCCGCTGCGCCGAAGGCGTCGCCGACATGACGACGCTCGCGGTGCTGCTCGATCTTGCCGCGAAGGCCGGGGCCCCTGCGGGTGGCGGTCGACGCCTCGGCGTGGCCAGCACGGTGCTCCTCCTGGGGCTCGCCAGCGGCGCGGCAATCGGCGGGCTGCTGGCCAAGGAACCCACGGCGGTGCTCCTCACCGGCTCGGCCGCCTGCGCTCTGCTGGCGCTCGCTGCCCTCGGAGGTCGACGGCTGATCCGCTCCGGGATCGCCTCCTGCCCGGCGGTCGAGAGCAACGTCCTGCGGCGCCGCACAGGGCCGCCGCTCTGGACGATTGCGGTGATGATGGCCAGCGATCGGATGCTTGCCGGGCTCCTCACCAGCACGATTCCGCTCCTCCTGGCCTCGAAGCTGGGCTGGCCCACCGATCGCGTCGGCTCGATGGTGGCGCTGCCGCTTCTGGTGATGGCGCTCGGCGCCTATCCCGCGGGACTTCTCGGCGACCGGATCGGGCCGCTCTTCACCCGTTCGGTCGCGGCGGTGATCTACGCGATTGCCATTGCGATGATCCCAATCGTCGCGGCCCACTCCGCCGGTGCCATGCTGGCGACCATGCTCTGCCTCGGCCTTGCGGCGTCGGCGCTGATGCCCAGCACGATGACTCTCGCCGCCCGCACCGGGCGCGGGGCTCTGGCCATGGGAACCATCCATGCCGCGGGCAACGTCGGCTATGCCCTGGGGATCGTCGGGGCCGGCACACTGCTCGGCCTCTTCGGTGGCGCAGCGCCCGGGCGCGGCGACTACACCACCGTGGTCCAGCTCTTTGCGCTGGTCCACCTCGTGCTCACGGCGGTCACGATGATCGAATCGCACCGCACCCGCACCGCGGTCATCGGTACGCGATCCATTTGAGCAGCTCGCGCGGAGTCGGGGTCTTGCCGTGCATCAGGACGCCGACGCGGAAGACCCGCGCCGCCAGCCAGATCATTCCGAACATGGCGAAGTAGCCCCAGGCGATCGAGAGCACGATCTGCCAGAGGGCCACCGGCTCGTTCGCGGCGGTGACCCGCAGGATCATCACGAAGGGAATCAGCGGGGGAATGAAGCTGGTCACCGTGGCCAGCGTGCCGTTGGGGTTCTCGCTGATTGGGAACCAGAGCATGAGCGGCACGGTCAGCAGGATCATCGCCGGTGCAATAAGCGACTGGGCCTCGTGAATGTCGTTGGCGGCGCTGCCCACCCCGGCCATCAGCGAGGCGATCATGAAGTACGCCATCACGTAGAAGACCGCCAGGTAGACGAGCTGTGAGATCGGAACGAGATCGAGACTCGCCAGGACCGCCAGCGCCACCATGCCGACACCGCCGTAGGAGGCCAGCATCACCGCGCTCACCAGACCCTGGCCGAGGATCTTGCCCGACATGAGCTGCATCGGACTCACGGCGCTGAGCAGCACTTCCATCACCTTGCTCGACTTCTCCTCGATGGTGGTGGTGAGCAGGTAGTTGGCGCTGACGAAGACCGACATCCAGATCAGCATCATGAAGGCGAGGGGGACCAGGAGCTTGGCGAAGAGCTGCTCCTTGACCTCGCCGCCGCCGGCCTCCAGTCGCTTGATCTCGTAGGGCGCCGCCCTGACCAGCTCGCGCATGCGATCGAAGTCGACGCCCGCGGCCGCGGCCCGAGCGCGGGCCACCGCCTCGGCCACGGCGCCGCGCAGGAGCATGGTGTGATTGGGCGAGAAGCCGCCCGGGACGAAGAGGGCAAAGGGCGCCGCCACGGCAGCGCCGCCGTTCGCCGCGGCATCGGTCCGGAGCGCTTCAGCCGGAATCACCGCGAGGGCGACCAGGTCGCCGTTTCGCACGCGGTCCTTCAGTTCGGCGAACTCCCCGGTCGGATCGGAGCTCTCCTCGATCGCTTCGACAGTCAGCGCCACCCTGGTCATCATCGACGCGGCCACCGACATGCCGCTCTCGAGCTGTTCCAGCGAAGCGGCCGGATCGGCGCCGCCGCGCCGCAGCGAGTTCGGATCCTGGGCCAGTCCGCCGAGGCGCGTCTCGAGTCGCTCGCCGGCGAGTTCGCTCCTGACCACGTCGACCACCGAGGCATCGGGAGCGACGACCGCGAAGCGTCCCTCGAGCGGGGTGATGTTCGGGCCTTCCAGAAAGGGCATGAGAAGCAGGAGGAGCGCAACCAGTATCGGCACGCCGAAGACGCCGAAGACGAAGGCCTTGGTGAGCGCGGTGTGCTTGAACTCGCGCCAGGCGATGGAGAAGACCTTGTTCATGGAGTGGGGTTCATGG
>CAYXKH010000007.1:0-10817 GCA_964465255.1 uncultured Isosphaeraceae bacterium | reverse complement strand
GTTCATGGAGTGGGGTTCATGGCGTGGGGTTCATGGCGTGGGTCGACCAAAGGGAAGTTCGGCGAGTTCGGCAGCGTCGGCGGTGGGCGACTTCGCCACAGCCGTGGGCGAGGGGAAGGTGACCATCGAATGAGCAGCACCACCGGAGATCGGCGGATGCTGACTTCCACGGCGCACGAGCCGGACAAAGACTTCCTCGAGGCTCACGCGGCGCACCTCGACGGCCCGGGCCGGGACCGCATCGAGGGCGAGCTTCATCAGCGCCTGCGGTTCGGCCGACTCCTCAAGAAGAAGTTCGACGCATCCCGACGCGGTCAGATGGGCTTCGACCACCGTGGGCAGCGTCGAGAGCAGGGCGCGGGCCTCCGCCGGATCGATGCGCGGATCGACCAGGAGTGTCCGCGGGTCGTAGGTGTGGCGGATCTCCTCGATCGTGGCATCGAGCAGCTTGACGCCATGGTTGATGAGAAAGATGCGGTCGCAGAGCCGCTCGGCCTGAGCAAGGGCGTGGGTCGAGAAGATGATCGTGCGCCCTTCGCCGCAGAGCTCTTCGACCAGGGCTCGCATCAGCTCCGCGTTCACCGGGTCGAGACCGGAGAAGGGCTCATCGAGGATGAGCAGTTCCGGTTCGTGGATCAGGGCGGCGATGAACTGAACCTTCTGCTGCATGCCCTTGGAGAGATCGGCGCAGCGCTTGGCGTAGACCCCGGGGAGCTCGACCCGCTCGAGCCAGCGTTCGACGGTCGTCCGCAGTCCGCGTCCGGGCAGGCCCTTCAGACGGCCCATGTAATGAAGGAACTCCCCGACTCGCATCTTGCGATAGACGCCGCGTTCCTCCGGCAGGTAGCCGATGCGATCCTTCGCCCCCAGAGCCGAGCCGCCGAGCACTTCGATGGTTCCCGAATCGGGGTAGATGATCGACATGATCATCCGAATGGTGGTGCTCTTGCCGGCGCCGTTGGGCCCGAGGAATCCGCAGAGCGTGCCGCGCGGCACCACCAGGTCGAGCCCGTCGACGGCGACGGTGCGACCGAAGCGCTTGGTGACATTCACGATTCGAATCGCGGCGTCGCTCATGAGGTGGGCGCCATCTCGTTGCGGATGGGCGACTGGGGCTTCTGCGGCGCAGGCGTGCCGGGAGTGCCGGCGGGCCCTATGGGGCTGGGCAGTGACGGGCTGGGCAGTGAGGGGCTGGGCAGTGAGAGCGGCGGGGGCGCTCGCAGGGCCTTGATGGCCGGGGGCAGTTCGAACTTCTCGGCCTCGGGCACGTTGAACTCGACCTTCTTGACGGTCACCTTCTGCACCTGGCCGAGCATCTCGATCTGGGTCTCGGCGACCACCTTCACTCCATCGAACTCGCTGTAGAGGGAGTTGATCGTGACCGTCGAGATCGCTCCTGCAGGCGTCTCGACGACCATCTCTTCGCCGCGCAGCAGGCCGGTGTCCTTGGCGAAGTAGAGCGTGGTTCGATCGTCGTCGTCGCTGGCGACCTTGGCTTCCCAGCAGGGCGTTCCGCGCCATTCGACTTCGGCAATCGATTCGACCTTGGGGTAGAGCTCGGCGAGTCGAAGCAGGCGGCGGAAGTCGCTCACTCGCTTCTGCTGCCTGGCCTGTTCCTCGGTACCGATGATCGGGCCGCGCAGGGGATCGATCGACCAGGCGATCTCGCCGTCGAAGCCCTCCTGGATGTCGCCGATTCCAGGGACCGTGGTCGAGACCATCTTGTGATTCGGCATGCGGGCCAGTTCGACCACTTCGACGGCAGTCGTGCCCAGCCCGGCGAACTCGGTCGAGAGTGTCACCCGTCGCGAGGTGATCCTGGACCAGCGTTCGACACCGCCGAGGGCAGTCACCAGCCGGTCGACGAGTTCATTCATGGTCGGGACCTTCTCGCCAGGCGAGGACGCCCCGGGCACCGCGGGAGCCGGAACCGGTTTCGCCGGTGACTTGTCCGGCGATTTGTCCGGCAACTTGTCCGGCAACTTGTCCGGCGATTTGGCCGGCGACTTGGCAGGAGGTGCAGTTGGCGGAGTGATCGGCGACGTCGCCGGTGGCGATGCAGGCCCTCCCGCGAGCGACACCGCCGGCGCCGCGGCGAGGGTGTGCGCAGCGATCGTCATCGCAACCAGCGGCGCGACGAGACAAGACAGGTGACTGGTCATGTGAAGCATCTTTCGAGTCCCTCCAGAGGTGCGGATGCAGCGTGTCGGGTGAGGCGATCGAACGGCCACGGACGGCCGCAGCGTGTCGCGCAAGTCACGGTATCCCCTCGCCGCGGGTTGCGAGTGCGAGACCATCGATCCAGCGCACCGCCGCAAGGAGCGGGGCGTCGCGTCCGGCCAGGAGCTCAGCGCGGGTGAGCGGAACGACTTCATCGGGAATCACGCCGCGCCCTTCGAGCCGCGTGCCGTCCGGCGTGGTGAAGTCGGCGATGGCGTGCAACAGCGTGTCTCCGTTGGGAAGGGTCGACATCTGCGCCGGAAGGGCCGCGCCCGCCGAACGCGTGCCGAAGATCCGCACCCGACCGTGGGACTGCAAGCCGCCGGCGAAGACCTCGGAGGTGCTTCCGGTCATCTCGTCGATGAGAATCGCCACCGGCCCTGAGAAAGGCTCGACTCGCTCGCCGGCGACGTTGGTGCGGCGGGGGTTGGCGCGAAACTCGAGATCGCCTCCGCGGGTCCGCATGGTGCCGAGGCTCAGCGGCGTCTCGCAGAAATGACCCGCGAGACCCATCGCCAGGGCCCCGATCCCGCCCGGATTGCCGCGCAGATCGATGATCAGTCCGTCGGCCTGACGAAAGGTGTCGATGGCCTGGTGGAAGGGGGCGGCGACGGGAACCATCCAGATGTTGAAGGCGATGAGGCCGATTCGCGGTTCGCGGGCAGGCGAGCGCACGGGAACGGCCGCGAGCTCCGCGGCGGCGATCCAGCGCGAGGTGAGTCGGGCATGCAGCGGGGGGAGCCCACCGAAGCGGACGACTTCGCCGGCCATCGGGAGGAGTTCGAGTTGAAGCTCGACCGACTGATCGGTCGGATCGCGGAAGCGGATCACCTTGGAGTCGCCCTCGGGTCCATCGAGAAGCGACGCGACCGTTCGGGTCTCGACGAAGGTCCTCCAGGCGCCCTCGAGGCCGACTGGAAGGTCCGCGAGGGCGCTTTGCGGGTCGATCTGATCCACTTGCGCAATCGACCAGCCGGGGCGCACGCCGCAGACGTCCGCCGAGGACGCGGGCTCCACCGTGCGGACCACGACGAGATCGTCGATGAGTCGCACGTCGAGGCCGACCGTGCCTTCGGGACGGTCGTGCGCGGCGCGTGCCTGAGACTCGGAGCTCGCTGCGGCGGAGTGGTCTGCGCCTGACGCGGTTCCCACGGAGTCGCGCCCGGCGAGGGTGCCGTCGCCGGCCAAGGGAATCACCTGGAAGTGCGATTGGCCGAGTCGGGCGAGCATCGCCTCGATCACCTCGCGAAGCTCCTGCGGAGTGCGGGCGGCTTCGGCCTGAGGGCGGAACTCGGTCCGCACGGCGTCCCAGTCGAGCCCCGAAAGGGTTCGATCGAAATGGGTGTCGCGAACCACCCGCCAGGCTTCGTCGAAGATCTCGACCGATGGTGATTCGCTGGCGACCTCACTGCCCGCGGGCCCGGCGAGGCCATTGGTCCACGAAGTCGGCTCCGCGGCGGGGAGCGTCGAGGTCGAACGAGCGACCGAGGCTGAACCGCAGCCGCCGAGCACGGTGGCCATGCAGAGCGCCGCGAGCGCCCGGGCCCGGCGCGTCATCGGTGCATGAGGTGGTGCGAGGAACATGGCCGGCGGTCTGCGCGGAAGTTGGATGCCGTGGTTGAGCTGAATCCTGACGCTCGGCTCGCCCAGGAAGGACACCGCAGCAGGGGTGCCATCGCACGTTCCGGACATGGCGTGGGCCTCCTTCGGGAGGAGTGCGCCGCCGGCCATGCCCGAACGGTCCGCATGGTAGCGGTCGGCCTCGACCGCTCTTCGCCAAGGGCCAAACGGCGCGCATTTCTCTGCACATTCAAAGCCCGCGCATGCCGCCGGGCGAGGTGGCAGTTTCGTCGTATCCTGATTGCCCTCGCCGGCGGCGACCGAAGCGTCAGTCGACCTCATGCTCAACGCCCCTGTGACCACTCGACTCGACGTCATCGACAGCCACACCGAGGGCGAGCCGACCCGTTGCATCATCGCCGGGTTTCCCGAGCTTCCCGCATCGCCCGGCGGCACGGTCGCCGAGTCGGTCGAGTCGTTTCGCAAGCACTTCGATCATCTCCGCCGGGCGACAATTGGCGAGCCGCGCGGCGCAGACTTTCTCGTCGGAGCGCTCCTTCTGCCGCCGCGCCGCGCCGACTGCATCGCCGGGGTGATCTTCTTCAACAACGTGGGCTTCCTCCATGCGTGCGGGCACGGCACCATGGGGGTCGCCGCGACGCTGGCCCATCTGGGACGCATCGGGGTCGGCACGCATCAACTCGAGACTCCGGTGGGAGTGGTGCGATTCGCGCGGGAACCCGACGGCACCGTGGCCATCGAGAACGTGCCGGCGCGACGAGCGCGGCGCGACGTCGAGGTCGACGTTCCCGGCTACGGGGCCGTCCGCGGCGACGTGGCCTGGGGCGGCAACTGGTTCTTTCTCGTCAGCGACGAGTTCACGAGGCCCTGCGGAATCGAACTTGAACTTGCCCACATCGACGCGTTGACGAGGTTCAGCCGGGCGCTCCGCAAGAGTCTGGTTGCCGCGGGGGTGACGGGCGATCTCTGGGCGGATCATGCCAGTGATCGCCGGGGAGTTGGCGGGGCAGTCGTCCCGGCGAACCCCGGTGACGAGATCGATCACATCGAGATCTTCGGAGCTCCGCGGCGGGCCGATTGCGACAGTCGCAACTTCGTCCTCTGTCCCGGCGGGGCCTACGACCGCTCGCCCTGCGGCACGGGCACCAGCGCGAAGATGGCGTGCCTCTTCGAGGATGGACGACTTGCCGAAGGGCAGCTCTGGCGTCAGGAGAGCGTGATCGGCAGTCGCTTCGTCGGAAGCGTTCGGCGAACCGACCAGGGATTGATTCCCACGCTCCGTGGCCGGGCCCATGTGACGGCGGAGACCACGCTCCTCTTTGGCCCAGACGACCCGTTCCGCTTCGGCGTGGAGTCCACAGCATGAATCGCACGATCTTCACCGGTGTCCTTCCGGCAATCACCACTCCCTTCGGGCCCGACGAGGAGATCGATCTGGAGTTCTTCCACCGCCATGTGCGCTGGATGCTCGGGCACGGATGCCGAGGAATCGTGGTGGCCGGTTCGCTCGGCGAAGGGGCCACCCTGAGCGGCGAGGAGCGCGACCGGCTCCTCCGCACGGCGGTCGATGCCAGCGGAGGTCGAGCGCCGGTGATCGCGTCGATTGCCGCGAGTTCGACCCGAGGTGCCTTGGCCCAGGCGGAGCAGGCGCGGGACGCCGGATGCCGCGGCCTCATGGTCCTGCCACCGCATGTGTACCGGGGCTTCGGTCCAGACTCCTGGCCGGAGATGCGCGACCACGTCGCTGCGGTGATCGCGGCGACCGATCTCGAGTGCATGCTCTACAACAATCCGATCGCCTATGGCGTCGACTTCACACCCGAGCAGATTGCCGATCTGGCCGCGGCCCACCCCTCGCTGCGGGCGGTGAAGGAGTCGAGCGCCGACGTCCGCCGGATCACCGCGATTCGTTCCCTCTGCGGCGATTCGCTGGCGGTGCTGGTTGGAGTCGACGACCTGATCGTCGAGGGGATCGACGCGGGGGCGACCGGGTGGATCGCCGGTCTGGTCAACGCCTTTCCGAAGGAGAGCGTGTCGCTCTTCACCCTGGCCGCTCGCGGTTCGACGGCGCCGGAGCGGGCCCAAGCGCTTCGGCTGTACTCATGGTTCCTGCCGCTCCTTCGAATGGACGTGGTCCCCGAGTTCGTGCACTTGATCAAACTGGTGCAGGAGGCCGTGGGCATGGGATCGGTCCACGTGCGCCGACCACGGCAGAGGCTTCCGGATCACCTGCGCGCGGAGGCCCTGCGGACGATCCGCGCCGCCCTCGCCGATTGGGCGACAGTCACAGCATGAACGGTGATGCCGAGTCACGCTCGACGCCGCCGATTCGACTGCTGCGGGCCGCCGATCATCGCCGCATGCCGTGGAAGAACGGCCTCGGCGTGACCCTCGAGATCGCCCGCGACGAGTCCGGCGCGGAAGACGTGGACCGCTCGTCCGGTGACTTCGCCTGGCGGCTGAGCATCGCCGACGTGGCCACCGACGGACCGTTTTCCCGGTTCGTCAAGATCGATCGACACCTCCTCCTGATCGAGGGCCGCGGGGTGCGGCTGGCAATCGACGGCACGTCCCGCACGCTCGATCGCCTCTACCAGCCGATTGCGTTCGCCGGAGAGTCGACGACCTTCTGCACACTCCTCGACGGACCCGTCCGCGACTTCAACGTGATGGTCGATCGACGACGGTTCACCGCGTCGGTGCGTCGACTCGCCCAAGGAGTGCACCACACGCTCGGGCCCGGCGCGCTTCGCTTTGCAATCGCCTTCGGCGGGACCGGATGCCTCGCCGTGGTCACGCCAGACGACGCCACACACATGGCGTCCGCCGACTGCGAGGTACTCGAACTCTTCACCTGCGACGCGGTTCGCCTGACCTCCACGGCGTCGTGCGTGACCGCCCTGGTCGATCCCGACGCGGCGTTGTTCGAAGTCGTCCTTCGGCCAGTGGACGAATGAGTTCGAGAGCGCCGAGGTCGCGAACACCAACCCTCAGCGCGACTCGAGGAATCGGCGAAGTGGCCCGGGAAGCGCCGCGGCGTCGATCAGAAAGCACTCATCCTCGCCGACGGGCGGGTCGAAGGGGTGGGAACCGTCGACGTCCACGTCATCGTCCAACCTGGGTCCAGTGACGGGATCAGACGTGGCTGGATCAGCCGGACCAGTCCGAGCATCCCGGCCCGCAGCCGACGCTTCATCCTCCTCGAGCACCGCCGGATCGAGCAGTCGGACATCGACATCCGTCTCGGCGTCCTCGATCTGAATGATCCCTCCGTCGGGGGCCGGCAACCGGTGGATCGCGCCCACCGCCCGCATCGAGTTGGGGGCTGTTGCGGGAGCCCGATGGTCGTCCTCGTCGCGCTCGACGACCAGCAGTCGATCGTCGAGGATTCCCGCCGCGACGTAGAGCCACGCATGCGGCGATTGGGCGTTGACGCAGCGCAGCAGGATCGCCCCGCTGTGGGCGCCGGCATCGTCGATCAGAAACACGCCCTCGGGCGCGAATCGAAACACCTCGGCCACGCCGGAGCCGATTGCGCCTTCAAAGCGTCGACTGCGTCCGCGGCGCACGACCAGGGCGCCGGCGGCCGCGAGCATCAAGGGAAACGAGAGGGCGAACCCGACCACGAAGACGATCGCGGTGGCGGCGAAGGTCCCGTTCGAGGTTGGTGCCTTGAGCGCGAGAATCGTCGCGCCGACCGCGCCGATCACGCATCCGGCCGAGAACACGAGGGTGACGAGCGATCCGCCGGCGGAGGCCTTGAGGTCGTGTCGGAGTTGGGCCACCTCGGCGTCGGGAATTGCCCGACGCTCGACGGTGAAGCGATTCGCGCCACCGCTCATCGCGGCCAGAGCCAGCTGAAGATGCCGGCGGTGAGCAGTCCGTACACGACCCCGTCGAGCAGATCCGTGAGGGTGAAGCGCAGCGACTTGCCGAAGAAGATCGCTCCCGGGATCTGACCGAAGCAGTAGGCGACGATGGCCACCGTCCCGGCGATCTGGAAGACCCGCAGATACTCGGCACCCGGAACGACCGACTGGCTGGTCACGTAGGCCACGAAGACGCCGACGACGAGATAGAAGAGAAAGACGAGGACGAGGCTGCGCCCCATGCTCGGCGCCGCTGGCTGCACGTTCAGCGAACCCCACGGGCCCCTGGCGCTGCGGTCGGCGAATTCCTTGGTCTTGTAGTCGGCCGGCTTGGCTGGCATGGGCCATGCGTACATGCCTGGCGGCAGTCGCAGTGTCGCCAGGGCCGAGACGATCGGACCCTCGTCGGGCAGCGGTCGGATGTCCTCGCGGTGGTGGGGGAGCAGCGTCCAGGCCGCGAAGCTGGCGAAGAAGACGACGACTGCGGAGAGCACGATCGGGAGCCAGAGGTCAAGCAGGAATTGCATCGTTGAGTCCCTCGGGGTGCGTTGACGGAACGGGTGACGCGCCCGCGCAGGCGCGGTGAGGTCAGTGCGTTCGAACGAGCGCAATCAACTCGTGCCACTGCGGCGCCGCGTCGACGATCTTGGTCTCGCCGAAGGCATCGGTGACGCGCTGGCTGATGACCTGCCTCAGGCGGAGGGTGCGCTCTTCGCTGCGCACCGCGACGACTTCGCCGGAGAGGCTCGCGGGACTGAGGAGATCGCGGAACCCGGGTGTGGCCTCGACAAGCTGCATGGAGGCGTTCTGCACATCGAACTTCACCCGACTTCGCTGCAGACCCCCGCGAAAGGAGACGAATCCGGCCCCGCCGAAGATGCCGACCTCGCCGTCGACGAAGACGATGTAGCGGACTGATGCATTGGTCGCGCCTTGATCGAGAGGCGTGCGGCCGGGCCGGGGTTCCCACAGGAGCTCGACATGGACCACCTGGGCTGTGGTCGCCGAGCCATCGAGCAGGGCTTCGAGCGGCACGTCGCTCAGGTAGATCGAGGTGTTGCTGTCGCCGGGCATGAACGCCGCGTTCTCGAACTCCGAGGCGAGACGGCGGCGCTCGCGGCCCTCGCCCTGCAGCGAGAGTTCGGCGGAACCGGTGGAGGAGGCACAGCCGCCGAGGCTTGCGAGCGCAACGAATGCAACCGCGCTGACGGCTCGCGCCGCCGACCCCGAGAAGTTCGACGCGGGGACGCGGGGGAAGAGCCGATTGAGGGGCCGGGTCAGCATGAGCAATGCGTGAGTCGACTGCATTCGGAGCACCCGCCGCTTCGACGTGGAGCGTGCCAGGGCTCAGGTGCCACGAAGGGTTCGGAGCGCTGGAGCGATCCGCGGCGTCTTGACCGGCTCAACCTCGGGAAGCTCCTCGTCTGCCGTCGAGGAGACCTGCTGGGCGATGTCGCTTTCGATGCGCAGTGCCCCGAGGGCGTCCCGCTCGATGATCCCGCGCAGCAGGGCTCGAGGAATGCCGGGAAGCTGAGTCCCGTGGCTCAGGGCATTCAGCGAATAGATGTTCTCGATGGCCCGCGCCGGAGTCTCGTGCGGGAAGCCGGAGGCGAAGAGGATTCGATCCAGTACGCCGAGTCCGTGCGCCGTCAGCAGGGCGCTCATCAACTGCCACGGCCGGGCCGCGATGCCCGAGAGATCGGCCCATATGTTCTCGTGCTTGCCGATCAGGACCAGGGTCTCGTCGATCCAGGGGAAACCGAGCTCGCCGATCACAATTGGGAGCGTCGGAAACGCCCGAGCCACCTCGTCCCAGGCGCCGGGGCGACCGAAGTCCATCACCGCGGAAGGCGAAAGCGGCAGCGGGCGGGCCACGAAGATCGGGAGGTTGCGAGCCACGCAGGCCTCGTAGACCCGCATGGCGTTGGAGTGTGAAGGGTGGAAGCCCTGGCACATCGGGCTGATCGAGATGCCAACGAGTCCCAAGGACTGGGCGCTTTCGATCTGTCGGAGCGGATCGGCACCCATCGGATCGACGCCGGCGACTCCCAGGCGGCGTCCCGGGGCGGCCCGGACGATCTCGGCGATGAACTCGTTGGGAACGTGGGCTCCGAGCCGATCGGCGCGGAAGCCGTGCACCAGACACGCATCCACACACCCCATCGCCCGGTCGAGGGCCGCACCCGAAGCGTCGAGACGCACCCAGCGGTCGGCCTGTCGCAGCCGAAGCAGCCGCGACATCTCAGGACCGAACTGATCCGGCGAACCCCAGACTCTGGCGTGCAGATCGACAACCATGCGTTTCCTCGAGCGATTGGACGGCCGGCTGGGCGAGTGGAGCAGACGATGGCCCCAGCAGGTATCGGCTGCATCTCGAGTCCACTCGAGTCGCGACACCGAAAGACGGTCTCGATCGGACCCCCACACTCCGGGGCCGATCGCGGTCACGATGGTACGGAGTGCGCACTCTGAATGCGCGGTGGCGACGCCCCGGGGCCGGCCCAAACCCTTGTCTGGCCCCCGGTCTGGCCCCCGGTCTGGCCCCCGGTCTGGGCCCCTGGCGGGGCCTCGGTCTCAACCGCGGGCTGCGGCGAGTTTCGAGGGTCCGGCAACTGCGAGGCGGCGACCTGAGCATCGCCATGCCCGCCACTTCCGCCATGTCGCTGCCCGCACCAGCAATCCCCCTCGAGCCTGGCCATGTCGGGCTTCGGCAGGGTGCTGCGGATGCGCTGGTTCCACTCGGTCTGCCCGGTCTTGAGCGCCGGATTACCCCGCTTGCCGGGATAGTCCTTGTTCAGAAGTTCCTCGACCCGCACCAGACGCGTCTCGGGATAGGGATGGGTCGCGAGGATCTCGGCGGTGCTTCCACCCTCGCTTGCCGCCTTCAGAACCTCGAGTACGCCGACCATGCCGGCCGGGTCGTACCCGGCCGCAACCATGTAGCGCACGCCGAGGGCGTCGGACTCCGACTCCTGGTCGCGGCTGAACTTGAGGAGAAAGCCCTGGCCGCCGGTTCCGACCACGGTCTGCGCCGCCGTCGACAGCGTGCCCGCGGAGGCGCCGCCAAAGACTCCGGCGACGGCCCCAGCCACGGCGGCGCCCACGCTCACCACGGTTTGCTGACCCATGCGCTGCTCGGCGTGCTCG
>CAYXKH010000006.1:14363-41179 GCA_964465255.1 uncultured Isosphaeraceae bacterium | reverse complement strand
GTTCGGCCCTCCCGGCCGACACTCACACCCTCGTCACGCCGGCAGCGTGCCGGCCATCTTTCGCAGCACCGTGTGCAGGATGCCGCCGTTTCGGTAGTAGTCGACCTCGACCGGGGTGTTGACTCGGGCAATGCCGATGAAGGTCTTCTCCGGGCCATTCGCCGCGCGAGCGGTGATGGTGATCTCCTGCCGCGGTTGGAGCGCAATTGGGATCTGAATGTCGAAGGTTTCGGTGCCGTCGAGGCCGAGCGTCTGGGCCGTCTCGCCGGCGCGATAGGTGATGGGGAGCACGCCCATCCCGACGAGATTGCTTCGGTGGATGCGCTCGAAGCTCTCGGCGATCACGGCTCTCACCCCGAGAAGGAACGCACCCTTCGCCGCCCAGTCGCGGGAACTGCCCATCCCGTAGTCCTTCCCGGCGAGCACGATGAGCGGAACATTCCTGGTCTTGTACGACATGGCGGCGTCGAAGATCGGCTTGACCTTGCCGTCAAGAAAGTCGGTCGTCAGGCCCCCCTCGGTGCCCGGCGCGATCTGATTGCGGATGCGGATGTTCGCGAACGTGCCGCGGGTCATCACCCGATCGTTGCCGCGACGGGCGCCGTAGCTGTTGAACATCGACGGGGCCACGCCATGCTCGACGAGGTACTTCCCGGCCGGAGTGTCCGTGCCGATGTTGCCCGCGGGCGAGATGTGATCGGTGGTCACCGAGTCGCCGAGCTTGGCGAGCACCCGCGCCCCGTGGATCGAGTTGATCGGCGACGGCGTCGGCGACATCCCCTCGAAGTACGGCGGATTCTGGATGTACGTGCTGGCGTCGTTCCACTGGTACCGCTCACCGGTCGAAGTCCTGATGGCCTGCCATTCGGGCGATCCGCGGAAGACGTCCTTGTACTCGCTGCGGAACTGCTCGCTGCCGAGCGAACGGGCAATCGTCTCCTGCACTTCGAGTTCCGAAGGCCAGAGGTCGCGGAGGTAGACGGCCTTGCCACTGGGATCGGTCCCGAGCGGCTCCTTCTCGAAGTCGATGTCGACCGTTCCCGCGATGGCGTACGCCACCACCAGCGGCGGCGAGGCGAGATAGTTGGCCTTGACGTCGGCGTGGATGCGGCCTTCGAAGTTGCGGTTGCCGCTCAGCACGCTGGCGACGACCAGGTCGTTCTCGTTGACGGCGGCGCTGATGGCCTCGGGCAGCGGGCCGGAGTTGCCGATGCAGGTGGTGCAGCCGTACCCGACGACATAGAACCCGAGCTTCTCGAGCGACGGGAGCAACTTCGCCCGAGTGAGATAGTCGGTGACGACCTTCGACCCCGGGGCCAGCGATGTCTTCACCCAGGGCTTTCGATGGAGACCTCGCGCCAGGGCATTGCGGGCCAGAAGGCCTGCGCTCACCATCACGCTCGGATTGCTGGTGTTGGTGCAGCTTGTGATTGCGGCGATCACCACATCGCCGTGAGAGAGCATGAAGCTCTGGCCATCGAGAAGCACGGGAACACCGTCGCCCTCGGCAACCGCAGTGGCCGATCGGGAGGCGGCCCCGGCAGCGGCTCCGGCAGCGGCTCCGGTGGGGACTCCGGTGGTGGCCGGCACCGACTTCTTGTAGAAGCCGCCGAGCTCCTTGCGCCAAGCGCTCTTCATGTCGGTGAGCGAGACGCGGTCCTGAGGCCGCCTCGGACCGGCGAGCGAGGGAACGACATTCGAGAGATCGAGTGCAAGTTCGGTCGAGTAACTGATGACCCGCTGGTCATCGCGCCAGAGTCCTTGAAGCTTGCAGTACCACTCGACGGTCTTCACCTGCTCCTCGGTGCGGCCGGTGAGGCGGAGGTAGTCGAGGGTGCGATCGTCGACTGGGAAGAACCCGATGGTGGCCCCGTACTCGGGAGCCATGTTGGCGATGGTGGCGCGGTTGGCCACGGGCATCTGATCGAGGCCCGGACCGTGGAACTCGACGAACTTGTCGACCACGCCGTGGGCCCGCAGCATCTCGGTCACGCGAAGAACCAGATCGGTCGCGGTCACGCCTTCGCGAAGTCGACCGGTCATGCGGAATCCGACGACCTCGGGCATGAGCATGTAGATCGGCTGGCCCAGCATCACCGCTTCGGCTTCGATTCCGCCGACGCCCCAGCCGACCACGCCGAGACCGTTGACCATCGTCGTGTGGCTGTCGGTTCCGACGCAACTGTCGGGGAAGAGCACCGGGTCGCCGACCGGATCACCGGCCCGCGCGGCTCGCTCCCAGACCACCTTGGCGAGGTACTCGATGTTGACCTGATGGACGATTCCAGTGGCCGGCGGCACCACGTTGAAGTTGGAAAGGGCCGACTGTCCCCACTTCAGAAACTCGTAGCGCTCGCCGTTGCGATCGAACTCCATGCTGCTGTTGATCGTGAGTGCGGCGCTGGAGTTGAAGGCGTCGACCTGCACCGAGTGGTCGATGACCAGATCGCACGGCACCAGCGGATTCACGCGGCTGGCATCGCCACCGAGCCGGACCATCGCATCGCGCATCGCCGCGAGATCCACCACGCAAGGCACGCCGGTGAAGTCCTGCAGCAGCACACGACCCGGCATGAAGGGAATCTCTTCGCCTGAGATGTGCCTGGCGTCATAGCCGCAGAGGGCCTTGACGTGCTCATCGGTGACGATGCGGCCGTCGAGATTGCGCAGGCACGCCTCCAGCAGGACCTTGATGCTGTACGGGAGCCGCTCGAGGTTCGCGGCGCCCGCCTGATCCAGTTGGAACATCGAGGCCAGGGCATCGAGGCGATAGACGCTCCGGCGGCCGAGCGGGGTGTCGAAGGAGGCGCGGGCGGCGTTGGCGATTGGCGTTGGCATGGGTGATGGAGGGGCTCGCTGGCGATCGAAACCGCCAGTGTACGGAGGTCAGATTGCAAAGCTCGCCGGAGGAGTCTCGGGATTGGCGCGAAGCGACAGTTCGAAGCGGGGCGCCCGCACGACGCTGCCCGGCGGCACGGATGAGGTGAGAAAGACGCCGCCGTTGACCTGACTGCCGGCGCCGATGACGGTCGTTCCGCCGAGGATCGTCGCCGCCGCGAAGACGGTCACGTGGTCCTCGAGGGTCGGATGGCGCTTCTGGCCGCGGACCATGCGGCCTGCGTCATCCCGCTCGAAGAAGGCCGCGCCCAGCGTGACACCCTGGTAGATCCGGCAGTGATCACCGATCTGAGTCGTCTCTCCGATCACCACGCCGGTTCCGTGATCGATGAAGAAGCTCCGTCCGAGCTGGGCGCCGGGATGGATGTCGATGCCGGTGAGCGAGTGGGCCCGTTCGCTCATGATCCGAGGGACCAGCGGAGCCTGGAGGCGGAAGAGGGCGTGGGCCAGTCGCTGCACGGCGACGGCGTAGACCCCGGGGTAGCAGAAGATGATCTCGTCGGTGTGCCGGGCCGCGGGGTCGCCGTCGAGCGCAGCCTGCACATCGAGACTCAGCAGGCGGCGGATCTCGGGGATGCGCTGCATGAAGGTCACGAGGACTTCGGCGGCTCGAGCGTCGCTCTCGGCGCACTGGCCATCAAAGCGGGAGTCGTGGTTGTCGAGTCGCAGTTCGTAGCGGAAGGCTGCGGAGAGCTGGCGGAGCAGACGCGCCGCAATCTCGTCCACGATTCCGCGCACGTGGGCCCGCATTCGATCGGCAGCGATCTGCCGCGGCCCGAAGAACCCCGGAAAGAGCAGCCACTGCAGAAGGTCGAGGACGGCGATGACCTCGTCTCGATCGGGAAGGAACGTGGTCGAATGACGATGGGTTCTCGGGTCACCGAGGATCGACTCCGTGATCCGTCCGACGGCCTCCTCGAGGCGCCCGTGGTCGATCCCGTCAACTGAGTCGGGGCGGAACGACTCTCGCGGGGGCGAGGGCGCGGGGTCGTCGCGGCGCAGCGACGATGATCGTTCGGGGACGTCGGGCGACTGGCTCACAGGGGTGGATCCTACGAGACTGGCCCGGTCTGCTGGGCCCTTGTCGCGAGACCGCGGCTTCGCGGAGGACGAACTCGCGCCCAAGCGGCCGGCGTGCTGGAATCGGACTCGAAGAGTCGTCAGACTGTCGTCCTGAAGGACCGACCCACGCCCGGGTCGGCAGACCAAAGGAGTGATCGATGAGAAACCTGACCGGCCTGGCGGCACTTGCGGCCTTGACGGCGGCGCCGGTGGTCGCCGCCTCGACAATCACCGTCGGCTTCGAAAGCGGCGCCCCCTCGAACATCGGCTCGTGGACGTGGGGAATTCCCGTGACCTACCCGATGTCCGGCGGCAACCCCGGTCGATATCTGCGGACCGACAACCTCGACACCTTCGCCCCGCAGCTCAGGACCCAGGGTGAATCGGTCTTCACCGGCGACTTCCGCGCCGCCGGCGTGGAGTCCATCGGCATCGATCTCTGGACCATCGCCGTCGACTTCTCCGCCGCCCAGCGGCCGCTGGCCCTGATGCTCATCGACAACAACGGAACACCGGCCAATTCGTCGGATGACTGGGCTGTCTACACGCTCGGCCAAGACATTCCAGTGCCGGGTCAAGGGTGGAAGTCCTTCGAGTTCACGATTCCGTCCCAGTCCGAGACCCTTCCGCCCGGATGGAACACGATCAACTTCGGACCCGGCGGCACGCCCGACTGGAACACCGTGATCACCGACGTGGACCGCGTGCAGTTCTTCTACGGTGACCCCGAGTTCTTCTTCATCTTTCAGATGTGGGATCTCGGCGCCGACAACATCAGCATCACCTTCGCGGATCCTCCGATTGTCGGCGATCTCGACGGCAATGGAGTCGTCGACGGCGCCGATCTCGGCGAGCTGCTGTCGCTGTGGGGTTCCGATGATCCCCTCGGCGATCTGGACGGCAACAGGATCGTCGATGGCGCCGATCTCGGGCTGCTGCTGAGCAATTGGACTTGATCAGAGCGCCAGTCGCTTCGAATCGCCGACGGTTACCATGCCACCCACCCGGCTCGACGATCCCGTGGTGGGTTGCCTCGCGCTGACTCCCAGGAATTCGACATGCCTCACGGACGCGTCTACGACACGATTGTCGACACCACGTTTCACACGCCGCTCGTTCGACTGCGGCGGATGATCCCGCCAGGGCAGGCGACGGTTCTCATCAAGTGCGAGTTCTTCAATCCGATGTCGAGCGTGAAGGATCGGATCGCCGCCGCCATGATCGATGCCGCGGAACGAGCCGGCCTGCTCAAGCCGGAGACCGAGATCATCGAGCCGACCTCGGGAAACACGGGAATCGCATTGGCCTTCGTCTGCGCCTCTCGCGGGTACAAGCTCACGTTGAGCATGCCGGAGTCGATGAGCATGGAACGCCGAGTGCTGCTCCGTGCGCTGGGGGCGCGGCTGGTTCTCACGCCGGCGGCCGAAGGGATGCCCGGAGCGATTCGTCGGGCCGATGAGATGGTCGCCGGCACCACCAATGCGTGGATGCCCCAGCAGTTCGACAACCCCGCGAACCCGGCAATCCACGAGGCCACGACCGGACCAGAGATCTGGAACGACACCGGCGGGAAGGTCGACATGATCGTGGCCGGGGTCGGAACCGGCGGAACGATCACGGGAGTCACCCGCTTCATCCGCAGGCACAATCCCTCCTTCCAGGCCATCGCGGTCGAGCCGAGCGCCTCGGCAGTTCTCTCGGGCTGCCGTCCCGCACCTCACAAGATCCAGGGCATCGGCGCTGGATTCGTTCCGAAGAACTGCGATCGCTCGCTGCTCAATGGGATCGAAGTCGTGAGCAACGAGGAGGCGTACGAGTACGCCCGTCGTCTGGCGAGGGAGGAAGGGATCTTCGGTGGGATCAGTTCCGGGGCGAATGTGTGCGCGGCCGCCCGCGTCGCGGCTCGCCCCGAGAACAAGGGCAAGACCATCGTGACCATCGCCTGTTCCTTTGGCGAGCGCTACCTGAGCACGCCGCTCTTCGAAGGTCTCGCGGGCTGATTCAGTTCGACTTCAACTCGACCGTCCGGAAGCTTCCCAAACGAAACGACTGCCTCGCGTTCCGCTGGATGCGGATGCGGAGGCAGTCGTTTGATTTCGTCGTTCGAACGTGCCGTGTGTCCGGCTCAGGAGGCGTCGCCCCCATCGGCCCCGCGGCGGAATCGATCGCGGAACATCCGCGTCGCGGCTTCCTGTTCGTCGGGATCGATCTGGCCGTTCTTGTTGGTGTCGACCTGCTCGAGCACACGCTCGCGCATCTCCGGCGGCAGATTGTCGAGTCCCCCACCGCCACCGCGCCGCTCGGGCTGTGGCATCTCCGCGGCCTGCTCGGGAGTCAGAATCGCGGCGATCCGCTCGATGTACTTCTCTCCGACCTCGCGCCGTTCGCGGATACCGGTTCGAACCGGATCCTGCCCTCGGCCACCGCCGAACCCGCCACCAGGTCCGCCGCCACCGGGTCCGCCTGAACCGAAGTTTCCGGTGAGAAACCCGGCGAATCGCTCCGCTTGTCTGATCTGTTCCTGGGGCTCTTCCTTCTTCATCGTTGCGACCAACTTCTGGGCCGCGACGTCGAGCTCCTGCTGGTAGAGGAGTTCCAACTCGCGGAGCTGCTGCACCGCGGACTCCTCAAGCTCGAGCTTCTCAGCCCACACGAACACCTCGTCGGCTCGCGTGGGACGGAATGCCCGCTCGTATCCCGCCAGCAAGGCCCCTCGGGTGAACTCGGTGCCGATCTTCTCGGGAAGCTCTGCGGCGATGATCGGCCGGAACTCCTCGTTGACGTCACGCAGTGCGACCCGAAGGGCCACCTGCTTCTTCACGATGTCGATTCCGGTCTTGACATCGAAGGACTGCATCGCCCGAAGGAGTCGAGGTTCGGACTGCGACAGGAACTCGTTCCTCGCCTTCAGGGCCTGGGCGAGCCGGAGCTCGTAGGACTCGCGAACCGACGCGGTCTTCGCGAAATCGGCCTCCTCCATCTCGATCTCGTCGAGGACCCGCAGCAGGTCGACCGACTCTCCCGAGATCTGACCACGGGGAAGCGTCTTCTCGCGATCGAGCTCGCGCTCGAATGCGGGCCACCTCGTCTGCTGGCTCTCCCGGAGCTGCGCCTGGACGCTCTCGACGAACTGCACGCGCATGCGGTCGCGCTCGGCGCGCCAGCCATCGATCTTCTCGATCAGCTCTCCCATCACCTTCTGGGTCTCGGCGTCAGCACCGCTTGCCTGACGCATCTCCCGGATCTGCTCGGTCACTCGCACGATCCGCTCTTCGATGATCGCCTGCACATCCTCCTGGGACAGCTCGCCGCCTGCCGCCGCAGCTTCGTCACGGCGGCGACGGATGACCTCTTCGGTGCCCTGGAACGACGTCTGGAACTGCTCGCGGATCTCCGGCGAGAAGAATGTCTGAAACAGCCGGGGGGTGATTTCTGCAATCGAGTCGCTGACCGGCTCCACGCCAAGCTGAAACGCGGCCACGTAGTCGGCGAGAACTACCTCGACGATCGTCTTCTGACCATCGTCGAGCTCGAGCCCGTCAACGAACATCGGCAGGTCGCGACTCAGGAATTCAGGCTGGACGAGATCGTTGAAGCCGCCCGCTCCCCGGAAGAAGCCTCCGCGACGCGCTGGGGCGCGCTCTTCACCCTGCGGTGGCGGACCTCCCTGCGCGGCGGCAGCGGAACCGAGCGCTGCGGTGATGCCGAGCGCAATCGCGGCGAGGAAGGTCGAACGACGGCGGACGGTGGGCATGGGGGAACTCCGAAGAGGAAAACGGCACGACGACCTTAGGGGGACGGGGCAGGCTCGCTGGGCTCTGGCTGTGGCGCCTGGTGCATTGGATGGATCTCCCAGAGCCCGAACGGGACCTGATAGGCAAATTGTCTGGGCCAGCCCGAGTCGCCAGTCACGAAGCTGGCTCGGACCGACCCGGTCGACCCCTCGCGAATGGAGAACATCTGAAGCGGCGACCCCCGCGCCGGTGTCGCGGCCAGGCCCCCGCCGTGCGGCTCGGTGGACTCCTTGATCGGATCGATGGTCCCGGGCGCCAGACGCTCCGAATCCGCCCCCAATGGGACGGCCGCGGTGACGGTCAGTTCCAGCGGAAGCAGTGAAACGGCGCCGGAGCCGAAATCGAGCTCGAAGCCTGAGATCCTTGCGGGCACTCGAGCGACCGCAACGAACAACTCGACGGCGCCCGGGATCGGCCCGAACATGATGGTCCCATGTCCGCTCGGAGGATCGCGGACGACGCCCTCGACGGTCGTTCGGTCCCGGGTCGACTCGAGCCGCCATCCGCCGTTTTCATCGGTCCGAACAGCACGAAGGAGCAGCCGTTCCCGAATCGAATGGACGATGAGGGTCGCCTCGACCAGTCGCCCGAGGCTGTCGTGGCGGGCGTCGAGACTCTGCACGCTCGAGAGCGGAGGCCAAAGTTCCTGCTGCCAGAGCGTCTCGAATCCGCTGGCGGTGCGTCGCACCACGGTCCGCTCGATCCCCCTCGGCAGCCCGTCGAGGACGATCCGATTCTGGGATCGCCAGATCGCGTCGGGCCAGTCGGACCACGCGAGCGCGCTGGCGAAGACACGGGACTCGAAGCCCGCCCCGTCTCCCACCACCTGCACGATCATCTCTCGTTCGCTTCGAGGGACCAGCCGCCCGCGGAGCACGACCGCCCGAACCCGACGAAGGGCGGCGAGGTCGAGCCTCGGATCGGCCTCGAGCACGACGAAGTCGGCGGTTGACCCCACAGCGATTCGCCCCAGGTCCTCGCGGCCGAGCGCGTCGGCCGCTCCTCGAGTCACCGCCGAAAGGAGAGACGCGGCGTCTGGGAAGGCCCGAAGCTTCAACTCCTGCAAGGCTTCGAGTTCACGTTGAAGGGCCCACTGCGCTGGCACGAAGGGCTCCATCATGCCGCTGGCCACCGAGAACGACTCGTGCCCGGCCAGGGCCTTCGCTCGCTCGTCCCGACCAGTGCCGCGGCGATCCGACCCCTGTCGTTCCGAGGGCGTCGCGAGTCCGCCGAGCTGCGCCCAGTCGGCACGAATCGCCGGGGCGACGAGCCGCATGGCGGAGTCCAGTTCGGGATTGTGGACCTCTGGTCCCAAGGCCGCGATCCGAGAGCCAGGAGCAAGTGCCGGTGGCCGGATCTCGAGCCGCGGCAGAGGCAGCTCGGCATTGCGCGCGAGCGCCTCGAACCGCGCCCGCGCGGCCGCGTCGGCGAGCACGACGGTGGTGACTCCGTCGATTGCCACAAGCTGAAGGTCGGCGGCCCGGGCGGGGCCGACACCCGCGTCAATCAACCCGGGGATCAGCCAAAGTCCCGCTCCGCGGACGAGGAGATCACCGAGTCGAAAACGATCGACTCGCCCGGGGTGGAGCTCCGAAACGCGCCCGTCCTCGATGACGACCGTATGCGGGCCCGAGGCGTCGCCAGGCCCGACCGCGATGCACTCGACCTCGCTGATGATGAGTCGCGCGGGCCCGGAAGCGGCCGCCCACTCGGCACTCAGGGCGCATAAAAGAGCGGCCCGCAACAACTGGTGTCTCCTCCTTACACCAGGTGCAAAGCCGCTCGGGTCGAAAGTACTCATGGAGTCATGGCGAAGCAAGGAGGAACTTGGCATTCAGGACGTCGCTTTTCTCGACTCGACCTTACCAGACGAGTCGTGACTCTGGCATCATCGAAAGGCCCGACGTACGCTGCGTGGCATGGACCACTCGACTCAGGAACCGCGCGCCGCCGAGGAGCTCTCCTCACCGCGTCGTCCCGGAGCAGCCGAGCACGCATCCCGAGACGGATCCGCGATTCCCGTGGTTTCCCGGCTCGAGGCGATCCTGTTCGCTGCTGATCGACCGCTCTCCGGAGCCAAGCTTCTGGAGTTGCTCGGAGCCCGCGAAGCGCCCAATTCAAAGCAGCTCATCGAGTCCCTGGTCTCTGAACTCAACGCGGCGTACTCCGGGGCTGGGCGCGCATTCTCAATAGAAGCGGTGGCTGGCGGATGGCGAGTCCTGACTCGCCCAGAGTTCAACGCCGACATCGAGGCCCTCCGAGGGGAGCGACAGCAGGCCAGGCTCTCGCACGCGGCCCTCGAGACGCTCGCGATCATCGCGTATCGCCAGCCGATTCTGCGGGCCGAACTCGAAGCGATTCGCGGCGTCGCGTGTGGTGAAGTGCTCCGGAGTCTTCTCGACCGGCGCCTCGTTCGCATCACGGGACGCGCAGAACTCGTCGGCCGACCCATGCTCTACGGGACCAGCCGGGAATTTCTGCAGACCTTCGGGCTCGCGGGGCTCGACGATCTTCCCAAGATCGACGGCTCGTCGACACGAACCTGAGCATCCCGTGACAGCAGTTCGCGAATCTCCGAACGGCGGTGCCGATCGCTGCTGCGCTGCAGCCCAGCCGCAGCGTGGGATCGAACCGGATTGCAATTGCGTGTTTGCCATCGGCGCGTAGTCCCAGCCTGGTGGATTGCCACGTGCCCAATTCGACTCGCATTGGCGAGACGGCGTCGCTGACGCTGCAAGCCGCCGCGGGCCGTAGAACCATCCAATGAAAAGAACAATGAAAAAACACGGCCGCACTGTGCGGCCGTGTCAAGAGCAAGGGATCGAACGCTTCAGAGATCGCGTCAGGCGCGACGGCGGCGACCGCCGACGAAGCCTGCGAGACCGAGCAGCGCGAGAGTGGCAGGAGCCGGGATCGACTCAACCACGAAAATGCTGGTGAACGAAGCCGAATCTCCCGCGGTGAGCGTGAAGGTCAGATTCACCGCAATCGAGCCACTGACCGCCGGGCCAGGAAGGCTCGGGATCGGATCGCCGAACGACTCCCCGGGGATGTCGACGCTGCCAGCGCCTGCCTTGCCCCACGAAGCGGGGCCGTTAAGCAGCGTGGCGACGACATTTCCGTTGATCAGAGCAGACCACACCGAACCCTGGCCGACCGTCGACAGCGAACCGCCGTCGAAGTCAGTGGTGAGTCCACCCGCCACCGATCCGCCGAGCAGCGATCCAGGACGGAAAGCCGAAATCGGGAGGATGAAGGTGATCGAGTACGTGTGGGACACAACATCGATGTTCTGAATAACGATGTTGCCGTTCAGGAAGTTCACGGCCGGTTCGGCATCAGCATTGATGTCGTAGCCGAGCGTGTACGTCGAGAGGTCGGACTCAAAGCCTGAGTAGTTGAAGTACGAGCCTTGGTCAGTACCTGACGGGTTAAAGATTGCGGGCGCCGCGTTATCGACGCTGAACTGAATGGACAGACCGTTGCCGGCGTTAGCCGAGCCAGTGACGGCCGCAGTGGCCAGCACAGCCAGACCAGCGAATTGGCTCACGGAACGAATCGAAAAGGACATGGTTCCCTCCTAGACCTCTCGGATCTCTCTCGACCCTTGCTGAAGAGTCGTAAGACGCTTGTAACACGACCGCACTGATGCGGCGATATGTTCATCGACTATACCGCGCCCCCTTCCTCATGCAACACCCTCTCATTCGCGACCGCAGAATATTCGCATGAATAAGAGGCAAGACTGGGGGAGCGGCACTCCGTATTCGCACACGGGACAGCCGGGTTCCCTCAGACTCTCCAGATGGACGCCCCGCAGGTCCGCCCAGTCCCGATCGAATCCCAAACAGGCCTTGGGCAATGTTCGACCAGCGCTCAGCAACCGTCCCTGCGACGTGCGGCGTGCGGCGAAAAGGAAGTGGACTCGCCATCTGAGATGACGCCTCGTGGCCACGAGCCACAAGGCTGATTTCGCAGGACTCTCGTCGTTCCAACTTGGCGGATCAGACACGCCATCCAGGAGTGGTGCGGCTCTCTGCCTTCGCGCTTCAAGCCGTACCGCGGCGGCGCTTGCGACCAGGACATGCCGAGTGAGAACTGGACTGCGCGCGGTCCTCGACTCGCCGCCGTCGGACTGCACCTACCGGGGCCACTTCGACCACCAAATCTTGTGCACTTCGAATTGACACTCTGTCCACAGCAACGTGCAGGAGCTCTTCCGAGGTCGATCTGACGCCGGAGGAGAACCGAGCTCGCGCCGCCCGCCGAAGAGTGAAGCAGTAACGGCAAAAAACAGACCTGGCCGTGAGGCCAGGTCTGTCGAAAGCCTTGAGTTGAACCCGTCCGATCAGGCGCGGCGACGGCGGGAGCCGACGAAGCCAGCCAGACCGAGAAGAGCAAGTCCACCCGGACCCGGGACATCATTCGCCTCGATGGCGAAGATGCTCGTGAACGAGGCGGAGTCGCCCGCAGTCAGCGTGAACTTCAGCGTGATGCCGATGTTCGTGCTGGCAGCGATGTAGAACTGGGAGGGGATACCCCCCGGACCGGCATCACCGAATGCGGCGGGCCCAACGACGCCCGACTGGAAGTTGCCAACGGTCTTCGAGAAGGGAGCCGGGAGCAGGGTTCCAGCGACGACGTTGTCGACGATCGCAGAGTAGACCGAATCACCGGCGACGGCGGCCAGAGTGGCTCCGTTTCCGTTGTTGTCAGTCACGCTGCCGGTCACCGAGCCACCGATGAAGCTGAAGGGGCCAACCGGACTGCCCAGCGGCATCAGAACGCTCAGAATGAACGTCTGCGTGACCGCCGAAGTATTCGTGACGACCAGATTGGCGATCACGAACGGATCCGGATTGACCAGCATGCTCCAACCGAGGTTCCAGTCGTTCGGTGAGCTCTTCTGGCCGACGTAGTTAAACGTGCTGTTTCCGTTACCCCAGACATTGCCGTGATTGGCAGGGTTGAAGACGGAAGTGCCGGAATTGCTGGTGACTGAGACAGCCAGGTTAGGGGCGACGGAAGTGTCGGCGACGGCGGTGGATGCGGTGAGCATCACACCGGCGATAAACGCAGTCGCCGACGAAGTCAGGATGTAGTTGAATCTTTCGGACATTACCTCTTCCTCCTTGAGGCCTCGCATTCCCCCGAGGGGGAGAGACGGTCGGACCAATGCGGTGCCGAGAACTGCGGCACCGGTTCACTCCAATGTTCGACCAACGTACCACCCAAACAGTGGGGCGGTCAAGAGCTTTGTGCGTAGCGGCCTGAGTTTTCCCTGCCTCTTCGCCTGCCTTGACCTACCTCCGCCCCGGTCGAACTCGGGGAAAGCCAGTCTAACGCCCAGCCCTTCCAAGGGAAGCCCAGAAGTTGCAATGTGCTCGATTCTGTCGCGATCGATCTGGACTCAGACCGATCCATCGGTCGAGGCGTTCGAGCTGGGTTGGGAGTCTTCCAACTCCGCCCCGCAGGCTGCTTCAGCCACCTCAAGCCAGCGCTCGAGGGCGGCCCGCATGGCCTCGTGATCGGGTGCCGTTCGGATCGCTTCCTTGAGCGGCTTCACGTGGCCCATCGTTTTCCCATACCAACTGATCCGCTTCCGCAGGCAGTCGACGGCCTCGCGGGGGCCGGCGTGCTCGATGAGCAGGACGAGGTGCCGAAGAATCGTCCGAATCTTGAATGCCCGTGTCGGGTCCGACGGTCGTTGCCCCTCCAGGAACGCAGCGGCTTGGGCGAAGAGCCAGGGGGTTCGGAGGGCTCCGCGGCCGATCATGACGCCCCGGCAGCCGGTCTGAGCCATGATCTCGGTCACGTGTTCGGGCTCGGTGACGTCGCCGTTTCCAATCACTGGGATCGAATCAACAGCCTCGACGACTCGGCGAATGCCTCCCCAGTCGGCTCGGCCCGAGAACATCTGGACCGTGGTGCGGCCGTGGACGGTCACCGCGGCGATGCCAACCCGCTCCAGCGCCGCGGCCAACTGCGGGGCCACGATGTGCTGCGGGTCCCATCCCAGGCGGACTTTGGCGGTCACGGGGACCCGGCCCCCCGAGGCCCGGTCGACGGCCGCCACAATTCGTGCCGCCAGTCTGGTGGTCGACTCGGGGTCGCAGAGGAGGAGCGACCCTCCATGCTTCTTCGCCACCTTGTCCACCGGACATCCCATATTGATGTCCACCACCCGCGCTCCGTGGTCGACGGCCCAGACTCCAGCCTCGGGCAATGGATCCTGATCGTTCCCGTACAGCTGCATGCACAGTGGCGAGTCTTCGGCGGAGGTCGCCGCCAGCGCCAGCGAGCGCTCCGCACCCCGCAGGAGCGCATGGCAGTTCAAGAGGTCGGTGCTGGCGAGCCCCACGCCACCGAGTTCACGGCAGAGGATCCGGAAGGCGAGGTCGCAGTGACCTGCAATCGGTGCCAGGAGCAGAGGGGTGGCGAGTTCGACCGGTCCGATCTTGAGCACGGGGCGATGGTATGTGCCCATGAGTTTCGTGCCGGCGCATGACGACGGCCTCTGCGGCGGTGCGGCCGGCAGACCGGAACGCGCCGGTATGCTCTCCGCGTGTCGTCCGACTCACGATCGCAGAGGCCTGCTGGCCCGAGCCTCACGCCGAAGGGATCGTCGCCGGGCTGGGAGCTCGGTCCCGCGCCGGAGTCGACCAAGGTCACGATTGCGCCTCGCCACGGCCTCTTCATCGCGGGCGAGTTCGTGCAACCCCGTCGCGGACGCTGGTTCTCGACCATCAACCCGGCCACCGAGGAGCCGCTCAGCGAAATCGCCGAGGCCGGCGAGAAGGACATTGATCGCGCCGTCGAGGCAGCCCGCGCCGCCCATGGCCCGTGGGCGAAGCTCGCGCCGAAGGAGCGAGCTCGCTACCTGTTTCGCATTGCTCGCCGCATTCAGGAGCGATCGCGTGAGCTCGCAGTGCTCGAGACGCTCGACGGCGGCAAGCCGATCAAGGAATCTCGGGATGTCGACCTCCCCCTCGTGGCCGCCCACTTCTTCTATCACGCGGGCTGGTGCGACAAGCTGCGCTACGCCGTACCTACCTGCGATGGACGGGCTCCCGAGCCACTGGGCGTCTGTGCACAGGTGATTCCGTGGAATTTCCCGTTGATGATGGCCGCCTGGAAGCTGGCGCCGGCGCTGGCGTGCGGCAACACCTGCGTGCTGAAGCCGGCGGAGACCACTTCGCTGACGGCGCTGCGGCTTGCCGAGATCTTCGCGGAAGTCGGCCTTCCGCCGGGCGTCGTCAACATCGTGACGGGCGGGCCTGAGACCGGTCGGCGACTCGTCGAGCATCCCGGCGTCGACAAGGTCGCGTTCACCGGTTCGACCGAGGTGGGTCGGCGAATTGCGGCGTCGTGCGCTGGTCGGGGCACCCGGCTCACACTGGAGCTCGGGGGCAAGGGAGCCAACATCATCTTCGCCGACGCGGCCATCGATCAGGCCGTCGAGGGCGTGGTCTCGGCGATCTGGTTCAACCAGGGACACGTGTGCTGCGCCGGGTCACGACTGCTGGTCGAAGAGTCGGTGGCCGACGAAGTGCGCGAGCGGCTCACCCATCGTCTGCGATCGCTTCGCGTGGGCGACCCGATGGACAAGAACACCGACATCGGCGCCATCAATTCGAAGGCGCAGCTCGCGGCCATCACTCGATGCATCGATGCGGGTGAACGCGAGGGAGCGGTCAAGCACGAGTTCAGCGGCCCCGCGCTGCCGACGCGCGGCTTCTGGTGCCGACCCTGTTTCTTCACCGGGGTCCAGCCGAGCCACACCATCGCCCGCGACGAGATCTTCGGGCCGGTGCTTGCGGTGATGACCTTCCGGACCCCCGAAGAGGCGATTGTCCGTGCGAACGCGTCTCCCTACGGGCTCAGCGCGGGAGTCTGGACCGACAAGGGCTCGAAGGCCTTCGAGCTCGCTCGGCACCTCGAGGCCGGCGTCGTCTGGTGCAACACCTTCAATCGTTTCGATCCGGCGGCGCCGTTCGGAGGCTTCAAGGAGAGCGGCTTTGGCCGTGAGGGCGGCGCCGCAGGGCTGCGAAGCTATCTGCGACTCGACGGCCCGCCGGCGATCGCGGCCGCGTCCGGCACACGCGGCCCGAAACTCCCGCCCCGGGGCAGCGCGGCGAAGCGCACGCGGGGCGCACGATGAGCGGTCCCACGCGAATTCCAAAGACCTACAAGCTCTTCATCAATGGGGCCTTTCCCCGCAGCGAATCGGGGCGATCGCTGCTGATCGGGGACCACCGTGACGAGGTCGTCGCGCATCTGTGCCACGCCTCCCGCAAGGATCTGCGCGATGCGGTCGAGGCGGCGCGCGGCGCGGCCTCGAAATGGGCTTCGATGACCGCCTACAACCGCGGACAGATCCTCTATCGAATGGCCGAGATGCTCGATGGTCGCCGCGCGGAGTTCGCCGACGCGATCGAGGTCGCCGGTCGTCGGCACGCAGAGGCGCGGCCGACGCGGAGTCGGACGAAGTCCGCGAGGCCCGCAGGAATCAGTGCGTCAACGGAAGTCGGCGCCGCCGTCGATCGGCTGGTCTCGTTTGCGGGGTGGTGCGACAAACACGCCGAGATCCTGGGTCGCCGTGCTGCCGTCTCCGGCGCGTACCACGTCTTCTCGCTTCCCGAGCCCAGCGGCGTCACGGCAATCGTCGCCCCCGATGCGCCCCCGCTTCTCGGCCTTGTCGCTCTCCTCGGCGCGGTGCTCGCGGCTGGAAATCCTGCGGTGTGTCTGGCGAGCGAGCTGAACCCCATTCCTGCCGCGATTCTTGGCGAGGTGGTCGCCACCAGCGATGTCCCGGCCGGAGTCGTCAACATCCTCACCGGTCGGCGCGACGAGCTCCTCGTCCATGTCTCATCGCACCGGGAGATTCGCGCAGTCTCCGCGGCCGACCTCGACGACGCCGAGATCGTCCAACTGCGGAGTGGTGCGGCCGAGAACCTGAAGCGAGTTCATGTCGCTCCTCGCGGCAGTCTCGAGGCGTGGCTGAATGACGAGACCGAGAGCGCCCTGGGGCGGCTCGAACCGTTCGTCGAGATCAAGACGATCTGGCATCCGAGCGCGGTGTGAACCGCCCAGGCAGCTCGACTTGCCGCAGCTTTCGTTGTTGCAGCTCTATTTGCCGCTGTTCGAGAGCCGCACGCTCGTCGGTGCGAAGCCGTGCTCGTCGAAGACGAAGAGTTCGTTCGGTCGGTCGTGACGCAGGAGCGCCGCCGGGATGTAGAGCGGCGCAATCGGCCCGACGGCCTTGCCTGTTCCCGTGCAGTTGAAGTATCGACCGAGCGGTCGACCGTTGAGAAGCACGGCGCCCTTGCTGAGTCCCTTGACCGAGAGCCACAGCGCCGCGGGCGTTCGCGACTCGAAGGTGGTCCGCCACCACGAGGGAGTGCCTCGCTTGGGCTTCCCGCCAAGGACCATCTCGCGCATCGCCGGCGGCTCCCATCGCGCGAAACTCCACTGAGCGTCGACCGAGAGATCCTTCAGCACCTCATAAAGCTGCAGGGCCTTGCTGGAGTCCTCGTCGACTCCGCTGGGAAGCGGATCGGACGAGAATCGCAGTTGGTTGATCCCGGGCTTGAATCCGCTGGTCGTGGCCGGGTCGATCAGCACGTTGAGCTTCATGCCACCGCTGGCGCCGGCGTAGTACGCAATCGGCACGCCGTTGAGGACCACGGTCCCCGCCTGCCGCAGCCCGCCGACACTCACGATCAGCTTGCTCTTTCGGCGATGCGTGAAGGTCCACTGCATCTGCGATGTGCTGCCGGCCTGGCCACTGGCGCGGTGGGCGATGAAGCCGCGAAGCTTGAACGGATCGGCCGGCGGCGCGTCCACCCGCTTGGCCCGCACACCCTTCAGCGGGGACACTTCATAGATCGGACCGGCAAGGCCCTTGCGCTCGCCGGCGTCGTTGCCTTCGACGAAGCGACCGAGATTGTCGGCAAGCACCACGAGTGGAACATCGCTTCCGATGCGGGCATCAAAGGGCGCAGGCGCCGCCCCGAGTCCTGAACCGACGATGCGGGTGAGTTCCCCACCGACGAAGAGATGCAGCCGGTCATCCCCTCCGATCAGATGCAGGAGCTTCTTCCTGACCGGCCCGCTCTTCGGTCGCACGCGGTACCAGCCGTACCCGTAGTGGGCGCCGCATGCGGTCAGACTGGCGGGGCCTTCGAGGGTCGCGTAGCGCGCCGAAGTCCCTGCGGCGAATGCCGAAGACGCCGCGAAGCGCCACGGGGCCAGCCCTGGTGCGGGGGCGAGTCGCGGCGGTTCCGACGCCGAGACGGGCTTGCACTCGCCTCCCCGGCCGACGCGCCACACCTTGGTGAAGCCCGGGGCCAGCACGGGACGTCCCCCCGGATCGAATCCCCGGCACCCGACGAAGACGTGCCGGCCGTCGTGGCTCGTGGCGTCGATCTGCTCCTGATTGCAGATCACCACGGTGGTGCCCTTGTGATCGACGACCAGCGGCTGCCCGGTTCCCGTCGGCACGGTGGCCTCGAGCGGTCCGCCGTTGATTGAAAGGAACGCCGCGGCCTTGGCTGGTCCCTGCACGACGAGAATCGATCGATCGACGAAGGCGTGCGGGCAGAGGTTGCAGAAGTCGAGGTTTCCACTCCCCAGCAGATCGACCTCGAGCACGAACCAGCCGACCGACTGATCTCCCAGATGCACCGGCATCCGCATGCCGTTCTCGAGAAGGAGGGTGATCGGCTGCGACGCCGTGCCGTTGGCGTGAGCGCCGTTGAAGACGAAGACAATGCGGCCTTCGGGTCCTTGCAGCGGGACGACCGAATGCCCCCCACCGCTCCGCGACTTGCCGCTGGCGGCGGTGCTCTCGACGTCGAGGGCAATCGGGTGGTAGTCGGGATCGAGTTCCGCGAAGACGTGTCCGAAGGAGGTCGCAAAACTGGCGAGTCGCTTGATGGCCGAGAAGGTGGTGCCGCGACGGCCCGCTTCATCGAGAGGAGCGCCGACTGCGGCCCGGGTTGTGGCGTATCGCGCCGCCCCGCCGGCCAGTCGACCGCCGAGGAATCCGAGGTTGACGCCCGGGTGGAACGGCGACACGAACGGCTGTCCGCCCGCGGCGAGGATCTGTGCCAGCCTCACCATCACGTCGCCCGGATCCGAATCCGCCGGTGGATCCTCACCCCAGACTTCGAATCCGCTGGTGGAGAACTCCGAGGCGATCCGCGGAGCGTGGGACTGCACCGCCCGAAGCTGCCGCAGGTTCACCAGCAGATCGCGGGAGCCAGTCCAGGTCTCGATGGTGCCTTCGACATCCTGCCAGAGGTCGTTGGCGCTCAGGAGCGGAAGGGTGATTCCGCACTCGCGCACAAATCTCACGAGTTCCTGCAGGTACTTGCGGCCCTGCTCCTCGTTGGCGCAGTGCCAGGCGTGTTCGATCTGAACGAGCAGGAGGGCGCCGCCCTCGCGTCCCGCAGGTGCGGGCCGCGTGACCTGGAGCTCGACCACCTGCTCGAAAAGGCGGTGGTAGAAGAGGCTCACCCGCTCCATGAAGACATCGGTGCCCTGCCGGATCGCCATTCCCGGCACTTCCGCCAGCCAGGTCGGAAGCCCTCCGCCGTCGATCCGCCCACCGATGAAGGGCCCCGCGCGGAGCAGGACCCGAAGCCCGGCCTCGCCGCAGAGTTCGATGAAGTGACGGACATCAAGGCCGTCGGCGAAGGTGAAGCGCCCCGGGCGAGGCTCGTGGAGAAGCCACGGCGCCGAAGTCTCGATGGTGTTGAATCCCGAGTCCTTCGCCGCGGCGATTGCGGACTTCCACTCGCTCCGCGGAATGAGGGCATACGGAATCGACGCGCCGCAGAGCCACACGCGGCGACCATTGATCTGAAAGCTCTGACCGTCGTACGAAACGCTTGGCATGGGCGAACTGCGGCGCTCAAGTGGCCGGTGGTGGATCCCCGGGCGAGCTCGCTCGAGGACCGAAGTGGGGCATCTTGACCGAAAGCCGGGACCTTCGCAAAGGTGACCGTGAGGTGACGGCGGGAGTGCCGAACCGGACCGTGCGGGCCCCTGACGGTTCACCTAGACTCGGCCCCGTTTGACGGGGACGACCCGAATCTTCACCTCCGATGCGCCACCTTCCTGTCGTCCTCCTTCTTCCGGCCCTCTGGCTGTCGTTCGTCCCGGGCTGCGATTCGGGAATGCAGGCGATCGATCGGCGGACGCTTGCACTGCTCGACAGCGGCTCGACCAGCATCAACGCCTCCGTGAAGCCCGACTGGCCCATCCGGGACATTCCTGACGGCGACGCCGGTCCCAACTTCGGTCCGGACCCGGCGCTCCCCGCGACGCGCAATCCAGACGCCCGCGAAATCGCCTTCCAGAGTCGCGCCGACGACCCCGAGTCGCTGTCTCGACGCCTCACCGATCTCGACGATCCCGCCACGGCCATCACCCTCGATCTGCGCGGCGCCATCGCCTACGCCATCGCCAACGGGCGCGAGTATCAGGACGCCGCCGAGTCCTACGTCATCGCCTCGCTGCAACTGCTGATCGAACGGCACCTGTGGGGACCTCGCTTCTTCGACGAAGTCCGGGCCACTGCGACTGCCGATGGCGACGCCGGCCTCTACGACGCGGCCCTTTCGGTGGTCAACGACTTCACGGTGAGGCAGCGCCTTCCGTATGGCGGCGAAGTTTCTGCCTCTCTTCTTGCGCGAGCCACCGAGGACCTCAACCGCCGCGTCTCCGACAACAGCGTGCAGTCGGCCGAGTTTCTGGTTCAAGGCGACATCCCGCTGCTTCGCGGCGCCGGACTCTCGGCGCGCGAGGACCGCATCCAGGCCGAGCGCAATCTGATCTACGCCGCGCGGGAGTTCGAACGCTTCCGACGCTTCTACGTCTTCGAGATCTCCCGCGAGTACCTCGACCTCGTGGTGCAGAAGCAGGCCATCGACAACGCCCAGCGGCAGCTCATCTCCTTCGAACAGGCCGAAGCGCGGGAACGGGCCCTCTTCGAAGCCGGTCGGCAGGCGGGCTTCCAGGCGGCACTGGCGGTGCAGGACACGCTCTTCTCACGCGACCGACTGGCGGCGCAGAAGGAGACCTATCGACTCGCCGTCGATCGCTTCAAGATCCGCATCGGGATGCCGGCGGAGGAGAATCTCGCAATCGAATACGGCGATCCGGCCCTGCCCACCCCGCGAGCTTCCATCGACGAGGCGGTGGTCATCGGATTGCAGTTCCGACTGGATCTTCAGAACCAGCGCGACCAGTTCGACGACACGCGGCGTCGTCTCGACGTGGCCCGCAATCAGCTTCTTCCCGATCTGTCGGTGTTCGGTTCGGCAAGTGTGCCCACCGATCCCGACCGGGATCGCGCTGGCCTTCGCTTTTCAGGCGAAGACACCGATTTCGTGGGCGGCGTGGCCTTCGATCTGCCGCTTGATCGAGAGATCGAGCGCGCTCGGCTCCGCCAGGCCCAGATCGCCCTCGAGCAGGCCGGGCGAACCTTCAGCGAGGCCCGCGACCGCATCGCCGTCGAGATCCGCAGCGCCGTCCGCCAGATCGATCGGGCGCTCTTCAGCATCCGACTGCAGGAGGAGAACGTCCGCATCGCGGCGCTTCGCGAGGCCTCGATCGATGCCGCGCCCGACCGCGCCAGCCCGCGCGACCGCAGCGATGCCATCGATGCCCGACTGCGGGCGGAGGATGGACTCGCCGAAGCCAAGCGGGATCTCCAGGTGGCGGTGCTGGGCTATCTGCTGTCGACGGATCAGCTCCGAGTCGATTCGAAGGGCCAGATCATTCCGCTCGAGGGAATGACCATCGGTTCCCGATCCTGAGTCGGAGGTCGGAGCTGGTGTGCGGCGCTGGTGTGCGGCGAAGGTGTGCGGCGAAGGTCGCGCACCGACGGCTGGCGCCTCACTCCCCGGTGCGGGCAACCGCCCACTCTCGGAGCGAACGCTCGAGGCTCTCCCACACCGCATCGGCTTCCGCCCGCGCATCGACCACCAGATGTCCGTCGGGGTCGCGCCGGGCTTGTCCGAGGTAGCCCTCGCGCACTCGTCGATGAAACTCCTGACCCTTCTGCTCCATTCGATCGAGGATCGGATTGAGTCGCCGCCCCGCGGTGGCCTCGTCGACATCGAAGAGGATCGTGAGATCGGGCCGGACGCTGCCGATGGCCACGGCGCCGACGGCAAGAATCTCAATCGGCGAGAGTCCTCCGGCGGTTCCCTGGTATGCGAGTGTGGAGGAGATGAACCGGTCGGCGAGGACCAGATGACCTTCCGCAAGCGCCGGAGCGATGCGCTGGTGCACAAGCTGCGCACGACTGGCCATGTAGAGCAGCATCTCGCACCGCACGTGCATCTCGACGTTGGCGGGATCGAGCAGGATTCGGCGGATCTGCTCCCCGATCTCGGTGCCGCCGGGCTCGCGGGTCTCGGTCACCTGCAGGCCGCCGGCTCGACAGAGCTCGGCGAGCCGCCGGAACTGAGTGCTCTTGCCCGAGCCGTCCGGACCATCCAGAACAAGGAATCGTCCCCGCAGGGAACGCAGCCAGTGAAGTTCGTGAGCCACAGGTCGGGCATGGTACGAAACGCCTTCGACCCGACCAGCCGCTCCGTCTCGCGACGACGCCGGGCCTCGTTTCGTACCATCGCACGATGCTGATCGATCTCCGCGATCACGCGCGTCGTCCCCTCGGTCGCGTCGTGGTGGACCCCGCAACCCGCCCCACCCGAGTGACTCTCGCCGGGCACGATCGCGAGCATTTCCTCAACTGGGACGGCGCTCTCGACGACGCCGGGCACCTTCGTCGCTGCACCTCCTGCGGCTGCGCGGCGATGTTCAAGAGCAAGTCATTTCCGCAACTGACCCTCTTCGTCGTGGTCCTCGCCTTTGCCGGTGCCGTCGTCTCGGCCCTCGGCTACGCCGCCGACCCGAAGGTCCTCTCGCTACTGGTCCTGGTGCTTCTGATCGATGTCGCCATCCTGCTCTTCTCGCGCGAACGGCTGGTGTGCTACCGCTGTCGCAGCACATATTCGCAGTTGGAAATCGCCCGCTACCACCGTCGCTGGGATCGCCGCGAGGCCGAGCGGCATCCTGCTCAGCCTCTCGAGCAGCCGGCCACGCCCCCGGGCGGCGCCGCGGGCGAGACCGGCGCAGCGCGCGAAGGCGTCGAGGTCGTCGACAGGCAGTCGGCCGTAAGCACCGCCCTCGGCCGGGCGAGCTGAGTCACATGCGCCGCGTGTCGCGCGCGGAGCCCGTTTCAGTCGAGCCCGTTTCAGTCGAGCCCGTTTCAGTCGAGCCCGTCAGTCGGGCCCGTCAGTCGGGCCCATCAGTCGGGCCCATCAGTCGGGCCCATCAGCCGGCCCATCAGCCGGCCCATCAGCCGGCCCATCAGCCGGCCCATCAGCCGGCCCAGATGACTGCGCGAGCGACGCCGTGCAGCACGAGCATGACAATTGCGGTTCCGGCCAAGGCCTGGGCCGCCTCGACCAGCGACAGCCGCAGCCACAGCGAGGTCAGTCCGACGAAGACCGCGCACTGCAGGACCAGTTCAAGCGAGATTTCCAGCCATCGATCCGGAAGCTGGATCAGTCGCATCATGCTCGCCGCCAGAACGATTGCGAGGACCCTCGCCGCGAAGGTCGCGAGTTCGCCGATCCGAGCTGCGCGGAGTCGGGCGATGAATGCGATTGCCAGCATCGCGGCGGCCCAGGTCAGTCCGGAGCGGACGCCGAAGCGAGCCGTCTCGATCAGCCGCTCCGGCCAGAGCACGGTCGCGCTCGTGAAGGTTCCATCGGTGGCCCGGAAGAGGCCCTCGACGCGTGGGAAGAGTCCGCCGAGTCCCGCGAGGTGCCCGACGAGCATGGCCACGGCGCAGAGTCCGGCGGTGATCCAGGGCAGTGGCAGCTCCCGCCGCGGGACGAGGACGCCCCCCAACGGAGCGCTTCCCGCCGAACGCTCGGATGCTCCGGCTGCGACCTCTGCAGAGGAGGCCGTCGACTCGACACGCTCCACTTCCACAGGACGGCCGAGGATCGTCGCCCGCTGGGTGACGGCGGAGAGGTCGTAGCCGCAGTGGACGCACAGCACGTCATTCGGCGACGCAAGCGGTTTCCCGCAGTTCGGACAGGGTTCGGCCTCGATCTCCGCGGCCACAAGTGACAGGGGCTCGGGCCGGGCGGAGGAGGATGAGGCATCGTGCTCGTTGGGCATGCGATCGATGCTCCTTATTCGTCACGCAAGAGTTCCGTGGAACCAACTTCCGCGATCGTACGACACCGCGCACAAAGTCCGCGCCAGCTCGCGAGCGAGCCAGCGCGGATGCGCAGAGTGGCGTGTGCGACGAGAGGCGGTTTCGCCTCCCGGCTCCCCGGACTCGAGCAGGACGGGGTTCGGACTCGGCGTCGCGTGCGTCGCCTCGATCGAACCCACGACTTCTATGGCTCCTGATGCGCAGGGTTTCACGATCTGTCGTCTCGCCACAGAAAACTCTTCGACGTCTGCGCCAATCGTCCGCGCATGACGACCGCTGCAGCGGCTCTCAACGCCAGCTCAGGCGGCCTGCGGGCTGCCGAAGATGGCAGTGCCGACGCGGACCATGTTGGCGCCGCACTCGATGGCAACTTCGAAGTCGCCGCTCATTCCCATCGACAGCACGTTGAAGTTCGGACCACAGAGCTTCGCCCGGCAAATCTCCTCGAAGAGCTCTCGACACGCTTCGAAGACCGGTCGGGCCGCAGCCGGATCGTCGCTCGCCGGGGCCATCGTCATCAGGCCGCGAAGATCGAGACCGGTCATGTTCTGCATCTGTTCGACCACCGCCATCACCGCCCGTGGATTCATCCCGTGCTTGGTCGCTTCGCCGGAGATGTTCACCTGAATCAGAATCGACACGGACCGATCCTTCCGGGCCGCGTCGTCGTGAAGCGTCTCGGCGATGCGCAGGTTGTCGACCGAGTGGATCAGCCGCGTCAGTTCGATCGCCTTCCTGGCCTTGTTGCGCTGGAGCGTCCCGATCAGATGCCAGCGCAGCGACGCGGCGCAGGACAAGCCCGCAACCGACTCGACCCGCTCGACCAGATGCTGCACCCGGTTCTCGCCGAAGTCCCGCTGACCGAGCTCGGCGAGCGCAGCGATCTGGGCCGGAAGCGCCTGCTTGCTGACCGCCACGAGCAGCACATCCTCGGGGCGACGCCCCCCGCGCGGTGCCGCCGAGGCGATTCGCGACTTCACCGACTCGTATCGCTCGCGCAATTCGGGATCGACGGTGGCGCTCGACGGTGATTCGGCTGCGGTCGGCATGGATCGAGGCTATGCCCATTGCCGGGGTCGACCGATCGATTGCCGCGGGATCGGGACCGTCGAGCCTCGTTCGCTCCTGGCGGGTCCGCCAGTACCATCGCTGCCGACATGTCCACGCCCTCGATTCGCCACCGTCCGGTGGCGCTGATCATCCGCGACGGTTGGGGAGAGAACCCCCATGCCGAGCACGCCTCCTTCAATGCCGTCACGCTGGCTCGAACTCCGGTCTCGGACCATCTCGAGCGCACCTTCCCGCGCACGCTGATCCGCACCAGCGGCGAGGATGTCGGTCTCCCTGGCTCGGGCGAGAACGCGGTGATGGGCAACTCGGAGGTGGGGCATCAGAACATCGGCGCCGGCCGCATCGTCGACCAGGAGCTGATGCGGATCACCCGAGCGATTCGAGACGGCTCCTTCTTCGAGAACCCCGTGCTGCGGAACGCCTTCACCCGCGCCAAGGAGACGGGCCGGGTGGTGCATCTGCTGGGTCTGGTCAGCGACGGGAAGGTCCACAGCGATCTCGAGCATCTGCTTGCGCTCCTCGATATCGCCCGACGCGCGGGGCTCACCGGCGATCAGGTGGTCCTGCAGGCCATCACCGATGGTCGTGACACGCCGCCGACGAGCGCCGCGGGATATCTCCGTACGGTCGAAGCAGCGATGTCCCGGATCGGAGTCGGACGCATTGCGTCGGTGATCGGTCGCTTCTACGCGCTCGATCGTGATCATCGCTGGGAGCGCGTGCACGTCGCCTGGAAATGCCTCACCACGATCATCGACCGCCGCGCCGCCACGGTCGAGGAGGCGCTCTCTCGCTACACCGCTGCGCCCATCGATGCGGGACGGACCAGCGACGAGTTCATCACACCCACGCAGATCGACCCACCGTGCCCGGTCATGGACGGCGACAGCGTGATCTTCTTCAACTTCCGTGGTGACCGTCCCCGCGAACTGACGACGGCCTTCGTGTTTGACGCGGTGGCCTGGTCCGGAGTGAAGAACGGCGGCTTCGATCGCGGCGTCCGTCCGGCCGGGCTCTCCTTCTGCACGCTGACTGCCTACGAGGAGGGACTTCCGGTCGATGTGGCGTTCGTCAAGCCGCCGAAGATGGAGTTGATTCTCGGCGAGGCTCTGGCGACTGCCGGCCTCACGCAGTTGCACTGCGCAGAGACCGAGAAGTACCCCCACGTCACCTTCTTCTTCAACGACTACCGCGAGGAGCCCTTCCCTGGCGAGCGTCGGATCCTGATCCAGAGTCCGACCGAGGTCTGCACCTACGACCTGAAGCCGGAGATGTCGGCCCGGGCGGTGTGCAACGCCGTGCTCGAGCGGATCGCGGCCATCGACGGCGAGGAGGTGATCATCGTCAACTTCGCCAACGGCGACATGGTCGGCCACACCGGCGTGCTCTCCGCGGCCATCACCGCCTGCGAGGTGGTCGACGAGTGCGTCGGGAGAATCGTCGATGCCGTGCTGGCCCGCAGCGGCGCTGCCATCGTCACCGCCGACCACGGCAACGCCGAGCAGATGTGGGACCCCCTCCACGACTGCCCGCACACCGCCCACACCAACTATCTCGTGCCCTGCATCGTCGTCGCCGACGAACTTCGCGGAAAGCGCCTCCGCCCCGACGGACGCCTCGCCGACCTCGCCCCGACGATATTGGAACTGCTTGGAGTTCCGAAGCCCGGGGCGATGACGGGGAGGAGCCTCATTGAGAGATAGGCGGCTCGCTGCGTGAGCAGGGAGCAGGGAGCTGGGAGC
>CAYXKH010000006.1:0-14263 GCA_964465255.1 uncultured Isosphaeraceae bacterium | reverse complement strand
CCCGCGCAACCCGCGCAGCCACAACTGAATCGCCAGGAATGCCGCCGCGCCCCTGCACCAAGGAGTTCGTGCGACCGCCATCGGCGTCATTTCCGGCCTCAAGAAGGTGCCGCGCACGCGGCACACCTCAGTTCGCGGGCGCCAGCCAACGAACCCAGTCGGCGCAGCCGACGACCCCTTCCTACTCTTCCCCCGATGTCTCTTCCCGCTCGTCCATGCGTTGCAATCGTCGGTGCCACAGGAGCTGTCGGGGCCGAGTTTCTCGAGCTTCTGGCCTCGCGCAACTTCCCCATGTCGAAGCTTCGGCTGCTCGCCTCGCCGCGTTCCGCCGGTCGGCGACTGCGCTTCGGCGGCGAAGAGCTCGAGGTCGAAGCGCTTGACGAACGCAGCTTCGGGGGAGTCGACATCGCCCTCTTCTCGGCGGGCAAGGTGATCAGCAAGCCGTTTGCGCCGATTGCCGTGCGGGCCGGGGCGTATGTCATCGACAACTCCTCGTGCTTTCGGATGGACCCGTCCGTCGCCTTGGTCACGCCCGAGGTGAACGGCGACGTGCTCGATGCAATCAACGCTCCCTGCATCGTCGCCAACCCGAACTGCTCGACGATCGTCGCCCTGGTCGCGGTCACTCCGCTCCATCGAGCCGCGACGGTCACCCGCATGGTGGTCAGCACCTATCAGGCGGCCAGCGGCGCGGGTGCCGCGGCGATGGCGGAGCTTGAGCAGCAGGCCCGCGACTGGTCGGCCGATCGCCCGCTCCAGACCGAGATCTTCAAGCGGCAGTACCTCTTCAACGTCTTCAGCCACAACACCACAATCGGCCCCGACGGCTACAACGAGGAAGAGACCAAGCTCCTCACCGAGACCCGCAAGATGTGGAACGACGATCAGGTGCGGGTCGCTGCGACCTGTGTGCGGGTTCCGGTGCTCCGGGCCCATTCCGAGTCGATCAATCTCACCTTCGCACGTCCGCTCACGGAAGATCGGGCTCGCGAGATTCTGGCCACGGCCCCGGGAGTGCGCGTGGTCGACGACCGCGCCGGCAATCGCTTTCCGGAGCCCCTCGATGCCGCCGGGCGCGACGAGATCCTCGTCGGACGCATCCGTGCCGATCGCTCGCAGGACCCGGGCATGGGCCTCGAGCTCTTCGTCTGCGGTGATCAGATCCGCAAGGGTGCGGCTCTCAACGCGGTGCAGATTGCGGAGCGCCTGCTGAACCGTCTCACGCAGCCTGCTCGAGCAGACGCCGCAGGGCTTCGCCAGGATCGGCCTGTCGCATCAGGTGCTCCCCGATCAGCACGATGTTGACCCCGTGCTCGCGCAGTCGGGCGAGATCGTTCGAGGTGGTGATCCCCGACTCGCTGACCAGCACCCGCCGGATCGAACGATCGTCGATGAGGTCGAGCAGCCGGAAGGTGTGGCGGATGTCCGTCGACATCGTCGCCAGGTCGCGATTGTTGATGCCCAGCAGCGAGTATCCGCTGTGCGGGAAGCCGACGTGCTGACGCACCCGGAGCAGGTTCTCGACGTCGTGAGCCTCGAGCAGCACGGTCATGCCGAGTTCGGTCGCGAGGATCTGGAGATCGATCACCTCGGCCTCGCTGAGCATCTCGGCAATCAGCAGGATGGCGTCGGCCCCGGCCACGCGCGACTCCCACACCTGATACTCGTCGATGATGAAGTCCTTCCGCAACACCGGCAGCGGCACGGCCTCCCGGATCTGCTTCAGATACTCGAGCCGTCCGCCGAAGTCGGCCTCGTCGGTGAGGCAGGAGATCGCCGCGGCTCCGGCGGAGTGGTACTGTCGGGCGATGCGGACTGGATCGAAGTCCTCCCGGATGACACCCGCCGAGGGGCTCTTGCGCTTGATCTCGGCGATCACTCGGGTGTGGTCCCGATCGCTCTCGTCGACCACGGCGCTGAAGAAGTTCCGGGGCTTCGGCAGTCCCGAGGCGCGGGTCTTCAGCTCGGAGAGCGGCACGAGGGCGCTCGCCCGGGCAACTTCGACGCGCTTGCGTGCAGCGATCCTGTCGAGAACGGAACTCATGGCCTGCGGTCTCTGGGTGGTGGCCGCAGTTATAGCCGCGCCAGCCGCAACTGGAGCAGCTTCGGAACCGATACTCGCCGCCGCTTCGAACGTTTCTTCACAGCCGAGCGAGGTCTCGCCGCTCGAGTCGAGGCTCCAGCCCGAACCTTCGGCGGTCGATGGCGTCGATCAAGTCCGGTTCTCAGACGGCCGGCCGCGACCGACCGGGAGTGCTCCGTTTCCGCGGCAGGCACTGCTTCTCGGGCTCGCCTCCGCAATCGTGATTGGGGTGATCGCATCACGCGGCTGGCATCGACTCGCGCCGCTCGAGCGCGGTCCGCAGTTGTCGACGTCGCTGCTCGTTCTCATGGCCGGTGCGCTGGTGCTGGCGGCGCCGATTGGCGCCTCGGCCGTCTCCGGTCTGGCCGGCCCGCGTCCCGCCGCCGATTGTCCTGCCGACGAGCTGGCCCGCTGGCAGTCGATCGTCACCCTCGGGGTCCTCGGGGTGCAGATTCCAATTGTTCTGCTGGTGGCGCTGGCGCGCTCCCGCGCCCAGAACGAATCCTCGGACGACCCGCCGATGGCCGTGGAGCGCGCCGCCCTTCTCGGGGTCGTGGCCTGCATCGTGGTCTGGCCGATCGTCGGAGCGACCGTCTCGATCGCGGCGTGGGCCCGACTGACTCTCTTCGAAGAGCAGACCGAGGCGCTGGCCCACGAGTCGCTGCGGGTGATCGCCGATCCGGCAGGCGGCAACTGGGCTCGAACCCTCGCGCTTCTTGCGGTGCTCGGCGCACCCATCGTCGAAGAGACCCTCTACCGCGGCATCGGACAACCGCTGCTGCGCCGCATCGGACTCTCGCCCTGGGGCGCCATTGTGGTGGTGTCGTTGGCCTTCGCCCTGGCCCACGTCACGGTCGCGCCGCTTCCGGCGATTGCGGGGCTTGCGGTGCTCGGTGCGCTCTTCGGGTGGTTGCGCGAACGGACCGGCGGCCTGCTGGCCCCGATTGTCGCGCACATGCTCTTCAACGCCGGCAACATCCTGCTGGCCTGGAGCTGACGAGCGCGCGCAGCAAAGACCGACGGCGCTCCCGTTCTGCGCCGCCGGCACTCCGTACACTGGCCTCCCATGTCGGACGCACGGAACGCCCCACCTGCCACGCAGGAATCGAACCTGAAGCCGCGGATCCTGACCGGCGACACGCCGACGGGGCGTCTGCACCTTGGGCACTGGGTCGGCAGCGTGAAGCGCCGCGTCGAGCTTCAGAAGACCCACGACTGCTACTTCATCATCGCCAACATGCACGCGTTCACGACGCGGAGCGATCGGCCCGATGAGATCCGCCAGGACAGTCTCGAGATCGTCCGCGACTATCTCGCGGCAGGCATCGACCCCGAGCGGGCCACGATCTTCCTGCAGAGCGAGATCCCGACGATTGCCGAGCTCACCTTCCTCTTCGCGATGCTGCTGCCCTTCAACCGGGTGATGCGCAACCCGACGCTCAAGGACGAGATCCGCGTCAAGGGACTGGGCGAGAACTACTCCTTCGGATTCCCGCTCTACGCCGTCGGTCAGACCGCCGACATCCTCGCCTTCCGTCCCGTCGGCGTGCCCGTGGGCGAGGATCAGGTGCCGCATCTCGAACTCACCCGCGAAGTGGCCCGTCGATTCAATCAGATCTACTGCGGCGTCTCCGATCAGGCCGAGGACGATGCGCACGTGGAGCTCGGTGGAGTCTTCCCGGTGCCCCGCGCCGAGATCGGCGTGGTCGGTCGACTGATCGGAGTCGACGGCGTCAACAAGATGAGCAAGTCGCTCAACAACGCGATCTTCCTCAGCGATACCGCCAAGGAGATCCAGAAGAAGGTCAACAGGATCTTCACCGGTCGACAGAGCCCGACCGAGCCGGGTGACGTCACCAACGCACTCTTCCAGTTCGTCGATGCCTTCATCGATGATCCAGCCCGCGTCGCCGAACTGAAGGATCGCTACTCCCGCGGGGACAACATCGGCGACGGGCACGTCAAGCAGGAGCTGGGGGAAGCGATCAATCGACTGCTGGAGCCCATGCGGGAGCGCCGCGCTCGATACGAGGGGCGCGACGATCTGATCCTCGAGATCCTGAAGGCCGGCTGCGAGCGGGCCAACCGGATGGCGGAGCAGACGCTCGAGCGCACCAAGGATGCCGCCCGTCTGGGCTTCTTCAAGCGCTCGCTGGCGTACCGCGACTGATCGCAGCACGCCGCGGAGCGTGCTCACGGCCGCGGGTGATGCTTGCGGATCACGGCCTTCAGACCCGCGCGATCGACGTGCGTGTAGATCTGCGTCGTTCCGATGTCGGCGTGACCCAGCAGTTCCTGCACGACGCGGAGATCCGCGCCACCTCGCACCAGATGCGTCGCGAAGCTGTGCCGCAGCTTGTGGGGATGAACATCCTCGAGTCCCGCCGCGAGCGCGTTGCGCCGCACGATCTGCCAGACGGCGATTCGATCAAGCGGCCGACCGGTGTGCGAGAGGAGGAGCCGCTGCCGATCGCGGTTGTCGTTGAATCGAGTCAGGTACGGTCGGCAGTCGGCAAGGTACTGCTCACTCCACTGCTCGGCGGGTCGACCGATTGGCACCAGCCGCTGCTTGTTGCCCTTGCCGGTCACGATCAGCATGCCCAGGTCGCGACTGAACTGATCGAGCCGGAGCGCCCCCACTTCGGCGGCCCGCAATCCCGCGGCGTACATCAGTTCGAGCATCGCCCGATCCCGCAGCCAGAGCGCACTGCGCTCCGGCGACGGCGATTCGAGAAGTGCCTTCATCTCGCCGGGGCTCATCACCCCGGGCAGCGTGCGCCACGGCGCGGGTCGTTCCAGAAGTCGGGCGGGGTTGGATGCGATTCGATGATTGCCTGCGAGCCAGCGGTAGAAGACTCGAATGGTCGCCAGATGCCGAGTGATGGTCGCGACGTCGAGCCTGCGCTCGGTGTGCAGTCCGCGGAGATGGGCCGCGAGAATCTCGGGGGTGGCCCGGAGGCAGTCGTCGACTCCGCGGCTGGCGAGATCTTCGAGAAGCTGGCGCAGATCGCTCTCGTAGGCCTCGAGCGTCGACGCCGCGAGTCCTGCCTCGACCTTCAGGTAGACGAGGAAGTCACGCAGCGCCGGCGTCAAGGGCGGGCGCGAGACCTTGGCAGGTGATGGTGACGTAGCGATCTTCACGGCGCGTCGAGGAGTGAGGGGCGAACGACCCGAGGGGGTCCGCCGCACCGACGCGCACGGCCTCGCGGGTCAGACGGTGGAACACCGGGCAGCGGCGGAAGTCGGCCATGCACAACCCGAACGCCTCGTCGAGGCGTGTGATTGTCAATCTCGAGCCGCAGCGGACGTCATTGCGGTCGAGATGCGGGCAGCTTCCTTGCCGTCCTGCATCCATGGTCACGCTGGATATCGGCGATCAATCCGAGGGAGCGTGAGAACGCGGCGATCCCCGCGTCTGCGACCTTGGGGGCGCCTTGAGTGAATCCCTCGCTCCAGGAAACCCGAAGCGGACCGTCATGAAGAGCGTGTCGAGCTTCGCAAGCGTTGCGGTCCTGCTTCCAATGGCCCTGGTTGCGTCCGGAGTTCTCCTCTGCGGGACGGCTCCAGCAGCCGCCGACGAGGCGATGGTCGCCCCTCCCGGCGCACGCGAGGCACCGCCTCCGTCGACTCCAGTCGCCGGTGACGCCCGGATCCCCGGCGCTGAAGCGGTTCCATCAGACCCCAGCGCCCGAGTCGGGGGCGATCGCAGCGCGGTGAGCGAGCGGCGGGGCGAGGCGTGGGTCTTCGACTCGATGCGCATCGAGACGCCGCTGCCCGAGGGCTATCCGCCGCCAACGCCTCCGGGAGCAATCGACCTCAAGACCTATCCGTCCGTGCGCCGGGCCGAGTTCACCGGGAGCGGCAACTCCGACCTGGGCATGAACTTCGGGTTCTGGCCGCTGTTCCAGCACATCAAGAAGCGGGAGATCGCCATGACCTCGCCGGTCGAGATGGAATACACCGGCTGGGAAGGCGACTCCAGTTCCGTGGCCGGAGCGTGGACCATGTCCTTCCTCTACCGCACCGCGGACCTGGGTCCCACCGGCGAGGACGGGAAGATCAAGGTGGTCGATGTCGAGCCCATCACCGTTCTGGCAATCGGCATGCGCGGCGCGTATCGGCTCGAAGGCGTGGCCGAAGGCATGGCCCGTCTGGAGGCGTGGCTGGCCGAGAGCCAGGAGTGGGAGCGTGATGGCGACCCACGCGCGTTCTACTACAACGGGCCCGAGAAGCGCAACGCCGACAAGTGGGCCGAAGCCCAGCTCCCGGTGCGTCGCAAGGTGATGCCGGGCGCGCCGCCGTCGACGACCCCGCCGCAGCAGGTCCCACCGCCGGCACCGGGGTCGTGAGCATGCCTGATCGCGTGAACGAATGACAGGCCTGAGGCGTCTATGCCTCGGTCAGGTCGCTGGTGGCGGCGTAGCGACCGAGCCATGCCCAGCGGATCTGTCGCAGCAGGTCATTCAGCAGCGTCGATGCCCCGAAGCGGAAGAGATCCGGCGTGAGCCACTCGTCGCCGAGCGTCTCCTTGACCATGACCAGATAGTGAAGCGCCGACTTGGAGGCGCGGATCCCGCCGGCGGGCTTCATCCCGATGCGGACCCCGGTCGCCCGGTGGTGATCGCGGATCGCTTCGAGCATCACCAGCGTGACCGGCATCGTCGCCGCAGGCGTGACCTTGCCGGTCGAGGTCTTGATGAAGAGCTCGCCATCGCGCGGCGGAGGCAGACCCGGCACGCTCGCGGCGGCGTCGATTGCCAGATCGCTGGCGCGGCGGACATTGTCGAGAGTCTCGAGTTCACCCGTCTCCAGAATGATCTTGAGATGGGCCGCCCCGCACGCGGCCCGCACCTGCCGGATCTCGTCGGCAACCTCGTCGAATCGTCCTGCGAGAAACGCCCCGCGGCTGATCACCATGTCGATCTCGTCGGCGCCGGACGCGACGGCCTCAGCGACGTCGCCCAGTCGCGTTTCGAGCGAGTACTGACCGCTCGGGAATCCCGTGGCCACCGAAGCGACCTTCACCCTCGACCCCGCGAGCGCCGCTTTGGCAATGGCCACCATCGACGGATAGACGCAGATCGCCGCGACCGAGGGCACCGTCACGGCGGTGGTCGAAGCTTCGCCGGAGTCGTGTGCCGCCAGCAGCGGATCTGGATCAATCGCCTTGCGACAGAGCCCGCGGACCTTCTCCGGCGAGTCCTTGCCCTCGAGGGTCGTCAGGTCGAGCATCGAAACCGCAAGCAGCAGGCCGCGGCGCTTCGACTCGCCCTTGATCGAGCGGCGCGTGAACGACGCGGCCCGCTCCGCGACCATCACGGGTTCGACGGGAACGGACTCGTAGGGACGGCGTTGACGCATGGCCGCAGTGACGGAGGAAGGGCGGAGCAGGAACGTGCGGAGTGCCCCACGCGGTGCAGTCTGCTCAGCGTCCTCGCCCGCGGCGGAAGAACTCGGGCAGGCTGACGATCTCGCGCGGCACGATCCGCCGGGTGGCCACATCCTCGATCTCGTAGATGAAGAGCACCTCGGAGCGATTGTCGACCACGTAGAGCTGCTCGTTCGGTCGGGTGTCCTTGCCCACGCCGTTGGAGGCGGTGGCGATGCTGATCCCGCCGCCGCCCGCGGCGGTGCCGGCATACGCCTCGTTCGCGGGCAGATCGCCGGCCTTGATCACGACAAGCGCACCAAGGAGAAAGGCCGTCGCCGTCAGGATCGCTGCGGGAGTGCCGTTGGAACGAGCCGGGGTGGTGTCAATCGTGGGCATGCGAGGTGGGTGTCCGCAATCGAGAGCGACTCCGGCCCCGAAGCGCCGGCAAAGAAGAGGGCGGCAAAGACGATCAGTTCCGATTCCCGCGATTGAGCGCGGCGATGTCCAGCATCAGGTCCCGATAGCCGAGACCCTCGAGCCTGTTCTGCTGCGCGTCCCAGATGACCGCGACGAGGTCCTGATTCACCTCGTCGACGATCCAGACCACGGCGCCGTCGCTGCCCTTGACCGTGCCGGAGACGAGTGTGAAGCTGCCGCGACGACGGTCGACCTGGGCAGTCGCGTGGGGTCCAAGCGTCACCCCCGCGAGGATCGCCAGCAGGAGCGTGTTGAGAATCACGAGGCCACGAACGCGGGAGCTAGTCATGATGGGATCAATCCTGGTGGGCCCGCTTCGAGGGCATGAGACTCACGCCGAGGATCCCAAGACCGAGGACGGCCGTGAGGGCGTACCCGACCCACACCGGGTAGAGCCGCGACACTCGCGGTTCCGGTGCCGCCGAAGTCGTCTGGGCCGCCGCACTCGTGGTCACTCCGCCCATCGAAACGGCGGCGACGAGAGTCAGCAGCGTCAGGGACAGCGCAGGCGCAGGGAATCCGGCGATCCGCCGGCGGCTGAACTGGGATCGTGACGAAAGCATGGGCTCACGATACGGATCCTCCCCCGACTGAACAAGCGGCCAAGTGCGCCAGCCCGGCCAGGCGGGGGGTGCGCGCACGGTTCAGGCTTCGCCGAGATCCGCCGATTCCACTGCCCAGCGGTCCGTGGCCTCGCTTCGCACCGAGACGATCGGATGGCCGGGCTCGTGATCCAGAATCAGCCTCCAGCCCTCCGCCGCGGCCCGGCCGAGCAGACGCCGCTTGGTGAGGAGGTTCTCGTAAGGAAGCATGTCGTAGGCCATGTTGAAGGCGAGGCCTGCGTGATTGCGCGTGGGCATCACGTCACCTGCGAAGCCGCAGGGACCGCTCTGGGTCGAGAATCGCACCATCTGCTGGCCCCAGGTGTGGCCCGGCACCGGTTCCACGGAAATCCCCGGGAGCGGCGAGGCCTCGCCGTCCAGCAGTCGCACCCGCTCGGCAATCGGATCGAGATGGGTCCGCAGGTAGGTGCGCGACATCGTGCTCTTGTTGGCCAGGGCGTCCTCCCATTCGAGGCGCTGGACGAATACGTCGGCGTTCTCGAAGGTCGGCAGGATCGATTCGTCACCGCCGGCCCGCGTCAGTCCGGCGGCGTGATCGAAGTGCAGATGCGTCACGATCACATGGGTGATCTCGGTCGGGGCGACTCCGATCTCGGCCAGCGCATCGACCACGGTTCGTCGCTCGAGGGAGTAGAGCTCGCGCTCCTTGTCGGACCATTTGTCGCCGAAGCCGGTCTCGACCAGAACCGTGCGCACCCCGTCGCGCAGCAGCAGGCAGTTGGTCTGGAGCGGGATGCGGTTGCGCTCGTCCGGCACCGCCAGCTTCGACCACATGGTCTTGGGCACCAGACCGAACATGCCGCCTCCATCGAGGCGGAACGAGCCGGCCCGCAGCAGCGTCGCGTGATAGATCGAGGGAGTTCGCGGAGTCGTCATCGCACCGCTCCACTACGCCTTGACGATTCGAGCCCGGGGCTTCCCGGCGAGCCTCGCCATGGCATTTCGGGTGTCGACGACCAGCGGCGAATGCTGCGCCAGCACGGCGTAATCGACGGCATCGTGGTCGGTCACGATCAGGGCGACGTCGTGTCCGGCAGCAAGGGCCGGAGTCAGCGGCGCGCTCTCGAGGTCGATGCGATGCTTCCGCATGGAGGGGAAGACCGGAAGGTGCGGATCGTGATAGCTCACCTGGGCCCCGCGATCGCGGAGCAGTTCGATGATCTCGGCCGAGGGACTCTCGCGGATGTCGTCGACGTTCTTCTTGTAGGCGATCCCCATCACCAGCACCCGGGCGCCGCGCATGGCCTTGCCGTCGTCATTCAGCGCCGCCGCCACGCGATCGATCACGTGGTGGGGCATGGCGCTGTTGATCTCGCCGGCGAGTTCGATGAAGCGGGTGTTGTGGCCGGCGGCTCGGGCCTTCCAGGTGAGATAGAAGGGATCGATGGGGATGCAGTGGCCGCCGAGTCCCGGACCCGGATAGAAGGGCTGGAACCCGAAGGGCTTGGTCGACGCCGCGGCGATGACCTCCCAGACGTCGATCCCCATCGCGTCGAGAACGACCTTCATCTCGTTCACCAGGGCGATGTTGACCGCGCGATAGATGTTCTCGAGGAGTTTCGACGCCTCCGCCACCTCCGCCGACGAGACCCGCACCACGGTGCGGACGAACTTGCCATAGAGGAGCGCCGCGAGGTCACCGCTGGGCTGATCGGTGCCGCCCACCACCTTGGGCAGTTCCTTGGCGGTCCGACCAGGCGAACCCGGGTCCTCGCGCTCCGGGCTGTAGGCGACGAAATAGTCGCGCCCGCAGACCACTCCGCGGGTGCCGCCGGCCTCCGCGAGGACAGGCAGCATGTCCTCGCGGGTGGTGCCTGGATAGGTCGTCGACTCCAGCACGATCAACTGGCCTGCCCGCAGCGTGGCCGCGCAGAGCCGCGTGCTCTCGATGACATAGGAAAGATCGGGCTCGCGGTGCTTGCCGAGCGGTGTCGGCACGCACAGCAGGATCGCATCCGCCTTGGCGAGGTTGGCGGCGTCGGAGGTCGGCTCGAAGCGCGACGATGCGGCGAGTTCCTTGAAGAACTCCGGACCGAGATGCTCGATGTAGCACTCGGCGCGGCGGAGCTTGTCGATCTTCGCCTGATCGATGTCGAACCCGAGCACGCGGTACCCGGCGTCATGAATTGCGCGAACCAATGGGAGCCCGACGTAGCCGAGGCCGACGACCGCAATCGTGGCCTCGAGGCTGTCGAGCTTCCGATGCAGTACGTGATACGGGGAGCCGGCGGGGGCGGCGTGTGCAGAGGCGGTCATGGAGGGACGGAGCGTAACACCTCGACGGTGACGCTTGCTCGCAGGGTCCGCGCCATCGGATTCCGCGCCGGTCGACGGTCTGCGGGGTTGTCCCTCGGGACGGCCTCCGTCTACCATCGCTCCGTCCACGGACGGACTGCTGGGTGTCCCGGGCGCGGAGGCGTCTCGGATGGCACATTCGCGGGTTTCCCGCGGCGCCCGAGCCGAGCTGATGCGCCCCGCGGCGACGCTGACTCGACCGACCGTTCCGGCGCGGGTCTGCCCGCGCCCCGTTCGACAAAGCGACCGCACCGAGCGGCGTGCCTCGAGTTCTTCACTCCCGCCCCGCACGAAGGCGGGTGTCGATCGTGTCTCTCCGTTTCCGAGACCTCCAGACGTTCCACTCCCCGCGAACCGACAGTCGGCACCCATGCTCACACTCCGCCACGACCGTTCAGCCGAGGGGATCGTCACCCTCCGCCTCGCCCAACCGCATCGGCCGGTGGTGGTGCTCGACAAGTGGCTGCTTGAGCAGCTCCATCTCTTCTTCGACTGGCTGGGCACCCAGCCGCGCCCGACTGGTTTCGTGCTGATGAGCGAGAACCCACGGACCTTCGTGGCCGGCGCCGATCTCGCCGAAATCGACGCTCTCGACGACGCCTCGCTGCACGCCTACCTCACCGAGGGGGCCCAGGCGTTCGCCCGAATCTCTCGACTCGAGTGCCCCAGCGTGGCCTGCGTCCACCGCACCGCCCTCGGCGGCGGTCTCGAACTTGCGATGCACTGCGATGCCCTGATTGCCCAGCGTGCCCCCGAGGGCGAGAAGCCCTGGCGCGTCGGGCTGCCCGAGGCCGGACTGGGACTGTGCCCCGGCTGGGGCGGGACCCAGATGCTCCCGGCACGGATCGACCCCGCCATTGCCATTCGAGCCACCGCACTCGGCACCACCTGGTCGCTCGACGAGGCCCCTGCCGGCCTGTTCGACGAAATCCTCCCCTCCGGTGCCGACCTTCACGCCGCCGCGGTGCGCTCTCTCAAGGCCAATTCCGGAGCTGGGGCGCCGAATCTCCCGAGGGCCATCGACGCCAGCAACGCGCTTGAGATCGGGGCCGCCCTGCGGGCGGTGCGTGGCACTCTTCCGGCGACCCCGGCGGTCAACGCAGTGCTCGAAGCAGTCGAGATCGGCATTGCCGAGGGCTGGACCGCGGCCATCGCCGCCGAACGCCGCCTTCTGGTCGGTCTCCGCCACACCCCGCAGGCCCGGGAGAAGCTTGACGCGTTCCTCAAGAAGGATGGCTCCGGCAAGGCCGCGACGCCTGCCGCCGGGCCGGTCGGAACGAGTCGTCCCGGCTGATGCACCCCTCCCCGCCCGGGGCCCCGGTCCGGCTCGGCGCGGTTTCCTCAGGTTGAGGGGTCCGAACCCTTGCCGAGCAGGCCGCAGATCCCGACCATCGTGGCTCCGACGCCCGCTGTCAGTCGAACCATCCCGTCGTCTCTTCCGTTCTCGCAACCCTTCCAGTCACCCCACGCCATGTCCCAGACCAATCTCGCTTCCGACCTCAAGAACATCTCCGCGAAGGATCGCAAGCAGATCGAGCAGGCGCAGGAGATGCTCGGGCCCGATCCGATGACGATGGGGGTCGTCAAGAACTACTTCTGGGGCAACTTCCGCGAGGAACTCGTCTTCCCCTATCCGCCGGGACTTGCCGACGAGACCGCCCGGTGCGACCAGCTTCTGGCCGCCCTTGACGAGTACCTGCGCAACGACCACCCGGCGATTGAAATCGATCAGAAGCAGGAGATCCCCCAGTGGGTGATCCAGCGGCTCTTCGATCTCGGCGTGCTGGGCATGACCATCCCCAAGGAGTTCGGCGGCGGCGGCTTGGGCATCACCAGCTACAACCGCGCCCTCGAGCGGATCGGTCGCTCCTGCGGATCGACTGCGGTCCTGGTCTCGGCCCATCAGTCAATCGGCTGCAAGGCCCTGATGCTCTTCGGAACCGCGGAGCAGAAGAAGCGGTTCCTGCCCCGCATGGCCAAGGACACCCTCAGCGCGTTCTGCCTGAGCGAGCCGAACGTCGGGTGTGACGCCGGTGGCCAGGAAACCCGCTGCGAACTCAGCGCCGACGGCACCCACTACATCCTGAACGGCGAGAAGAAGTGGGCGACCTCGGGCGCGCTCTCGGGCCTGTTCACGGTGATGTGCAAGCAGAAGATGGCCGACGGCAAGGATCGCGTCACCGCCCTGATCTGCACTCCCGACATGGAGGGCGTCGACATCTTCAGCCGCAATCGCAGCAAGTGCGGCATCCGCGGCACGTGGCAGGCCCGCATCAGGCTCAAGAACGTCAAGGTCCCCAGGCAGAACCTGCTCTCCAAGGAGGGCAAGGGTCTGAACGTGGCGCTCACCTGCCTCAACTACGGCCGATGCACGCTGTCGGCAGGCATGCTCGGCGGCGCCACCTATGCGATGGAGCAGGGCATCAAGTGGGCCAAGACGCGGCACCAGTTCGATCGTCCGCTGGCCGAGTTCGACCAGGTGCAGGAGCGGATTGCCCGCATGGCCTGCTACGTCTATGCCATGGACGCGATGCTCTACATGACGACGGGATTCCTTGATCGCCACGACGAGGACATCATGCTCGAGACCGCGCTCTGCAAGGTCTTCTGCTCGGAGATGGGCTTCCGCACGGTGGACGATGCGGTCCAGATTCTCGGCGGCGAGAGCTACATGTCGGAGAACGAGATCGAGCGCCTCTGGCGCGACAGCCGCATCAACACGATCGTCGAAGGTGCCAACGAAGTCATGCACTCCTTCGTCTTCGCCTACGGATCAAAGCAGCTCGGCGAGTACATGCTGGGCGTCAAGAAGAACCCGGCGAAGGCAATCAGCGCCGCCCTGCGGATCGGCAGCGAGCTGTACCTCGGCGTGCGCCGCTCCGCCCCGACCATCAGCAACCTGCACCCGCGGCTCTCGCGGCATCGGCAGACGCTCTCGGAGCTCGTCCGGGAGTTCAGCCATCAGGTCAAGATGATGTTCAAGGAGCACGAGGAGCAGCTCATCACGGCCCAGATGATCCAGGCCCGACTGTCGACCTGCGCCCTCTGGATCCACGGTCTCACCTGTTCGCTGAGCAAGCTCGACCGCAACCTGCGCAACGGTCTCGACGGCGAGGCCCTCGACTACGAGACCGCCATCGTCGATCACATCGCCGCGATGGCCGTCGACGAGATCGAGCGGAGTCTGGCGGCCCTTCGCACCAACACCGACTCGACCATGAAGATCGCCGCCGCGGCTGCGATCAAGCGGCTCGACTCCTTCTCCAACGCCGACTATTCGATCCCCGAGCGGACGCCCGACAAGAGCGCCCTCGGCACCGGCAAGCAGGTCGACCAGAGCGCCATCCCCCAGTTCGGCACCGGCTCGATCTTCGCCGGCGTCAAAGTCGGCACCTGATTCCCGCCCCCCCGCTC
>CAYXKH010000005.1:9097-41193 GCA_964465255.1 uncultured Isosphaeraceae bacterium | reverse complement strand
GGGCCGGGACCAGTGCGCCGCGCGAGCGCGACACTGCGATACTCTCAGACGTCAGTCATCGCCTGGCAGCGCGTCGATCGGCACTGCTGCCAACTTCCACCGAAAGCGAGTCACACCATGCCCCGTCTCAATGTCAGCCGTGCCAGCGTCGTGCTTCTTGCCACTGTTGCAATTGCCGTGCCGTGGATTGCCGCCTGCAACTCGGAGACCGAAGTCGAATCCAGCCGCGATGCTGGGGCGCGGACCGATCAGACGACCCCTCCTGAGTCACTCGCAGGGCCGCAGGCCGTCCGGACGAGTGTCGTGGATCGCGAGGCGGTCGCCGAGATCATGTCGATGAAGGTCGTCTTCGCGGCACCGCTTCTTCAGGCGGTCTCGGTGCGCGACTGCGCCACGATCGAGGCCAACGCCGAAGAGCTTCGCAAGCTCAGCCTGAGCACCGCGTTCGCAGTGAGCGACACCGTGGCCTATCGCGCCCTCAGCGAGTCGTTCCGCCGCGATGTGACCGCCCTCGCCGAAGCGGCCAGGGCTCGCGATCACGTCGCCGCCGAGGCCGCCTATCTCCGCGTCGCCGCGTCATGCTTCTCCTGTCACCACCACGTGCGCGAGGAGCGGGCGACAGGCAACCTGCCGGGTCGGTTGACAATGCGCTGACCCGACTCGATCGCTGCGAGGTTCTCGCGGGACGTCCGTTCGCTACCCCACCAACTGCACGGTGCGGACACCGGAGATGTGGACGGGGGGACGGTCGCCGGAGGCCTGGAAGGTGAGAGTGAGATCGGCGGTCGAGACCGCGAGTTCGCGGCCGCCGTCGGCGAGCAGGCTCAGAGCGAAGCGGTAGCACGGGCCTGCAAGGGCGCGCGAGCGGGCGGCGAGGATCACTTCGCCGCTGAAGCGCCATTCGCGCAGGGCGGGGGCGGATCGATCGGTGGATGTGCCCGCGGTGGAGAGCCGGAAGATGAACTCGCCGTCGGCGAAGACCGGCGCAGGGAACGGTTCGGCGAAGAGATAGACCTCGACGTCGATGGTGTCGGGAATCCCGTTGCCGTCAGTATCGCGGGCCTTCGGACTCAGGAGCAGGAGGGCCACGCTGTTCACCGCCGCGGTCGGCGGTGTCACCGGCCCCGCCGTGGGCTTCGGAGGCATCGGGCGCACGTTGCTTCCCTGAGTGACCGTGGTCTGGCAGGCCGCGAGCACGGCAACGATCGCACCGCCGAACCCGAGAGCAGCCGAACGCCTCGAACGACAGAGCGTGCCTCCGGGTCGACGAACGCTCACGGTGCGCCTCCTGCGGCTGACGACCCGCCCTGGACTGGGGTCATGGCTTCCGGACGGGGCTCGGGCCGAGTCGGTCCCGGCGGCGGAGTCGGAATGCGCCGACGCGACGACTTCTGGAAGGCGCCTTCTTCGATGGGGCGTCCCTCGTCGTCGTAGAGCTGCTCGAGTCCTTCCAGCTCGCCCTTGCGAATCTGGTCCTTCATCCAGTCGGGAAGCGAGAGGCGATCGATCTGCTCGTTGGTCAGGCTCTTGCCGCGCTCGACCTGGAGCGACGAGGGGCTCATGACCACGTGGGGAGTGATGACGATCAGGAGCTCGGTCTTGGCGACGGTCTCGATGTCGCGGCGGAAGAAGAACCCGATCACCGGGATGTCGCCGAGGATCGGGACCTTGTTGCCGCGCTTCTCGTAGCGGTCGGAGATCAGGCCGCCGATCACGATGGTCTCGCCGTCACGCACGGTGACGGTGGTGTTGGCCCGGCGCCTGGTGATGATCGGAGCTTCGAAGTTCTCGGAGATCTGCGTGGTGCGCTGGGAGAGCTCCGAGATCTCCGGATTGATGTCCATCCGCACGAAGCCGTCGGGATTGATCGACGGCCTCACCTTCAGAATGATGCCGATGTCCTCGGCGACGACCGACGACTGCTGCTGCCCCTGCACGAAGGAGGTGCTCTCCGGCACCCGAATGGTCTCGCCCACCTGGATGTCGGCCTCTTCGTTGTTGGCCGCCATGACTGAGGGATTGCTCAGGACCTGAAGGCGTCCCTGCGACTGGAGGGCCTTGATGAGAAGCGAGAAGTCGGGGCCGGTCACTGCAATCTGCGGGATCTTCGAGAAGGGCACGGTGGGCACGCCGACGCTGGTGGCCGCGACGCTGGCGAGGCCAAAGCCGCCGCCGACGAGGTACTCGCCGATGTCGACGGCGGCCTCCATGTCGACGCCGGTTTCCGTGGTCGCATCGAGGGTGATCTCGGCCAGCAGCACCTGGATCAGCACCTGCGGCGGATCGACGTCGAGCTCGCGGATGATGTCCTCGACCCGAGTCATGTAGCGCGGGCTGGCGTTGATCAGGACGGTGTTGGTCTTGTCGTCGCCGACGATGGTCACCTCGCGCTCGAGGAGTCGCGCCGCCGAGGGCAACTGATCGCTGCCGAGGGTGTCGATCAGCTTCTTCTGGTCCTGCTCCACGAAGGTGCTGACCACGCGGGCCACTTCGGCCGCGACCGCATTCTTCAGGCGATAGATGTTGGTCTCGCGCTCGTTGGCCTCCTGGGCGTCGAGCTCCTTGACGACCTGGGCCACGAGGTCGAGATAGGTCGGGGTGGCCGAGACCAGCAGACTGTTGGTGCGGCTGTCGACGGTGATCGAGAGCTGTTGCCGCTCGTCGGGCACCGCGCTGAGTTCGACGCCGGCGAGACCCTGGGGCGCGGCCCCGCCCGACGCCGGCCCATCGGCGCCGCCCGCGCCACCCTCACCTGGTGCGGCGCTCGGCTCGCGCGGCTTGAGGACCAGCAGATCACCGCGCTGTTCGAGGCTGAAGAGTGCCTTCAGGATCTCGGCCATCCCCTCGGCGTCGGCGTTGGTGAGTCGGAAGACCCGGATGTTCTGGGCCCCGACCGTGGAGGCGTCGAGGTCGCGGATCATCCGCTCGATCATCTCCATCGAGTCGCGTGGAGCCGAGACGATGATGGTGTTGGTGCGGACATCGGGGGTGAGATTGATGCTCTCGCGGATTGCAGCACTGACCTGCGTTTCGGTCGAGGTTCCCCCCTCGCTCTCCGCTCGCATGTACTTGAGCACGGTCGCCTGACGACCGGCGCGACCGGCGAGGCTGCGACCGCTCAGCACATTCTCGACCAGGCTCACCGTCTCCAGGGCGTTGGCGCTGGCGAGCGGGATGTACTTGATCTCGACCACGGTCTCGGGCCTGGTGCCGTCGAGTCGAGCCACCAGGCCGCGGAGGGCTTCGACATCGCCGGGATCACCGGTCACCACCACCGCGTTGAGTCGCGGCTCGGTGGTCACGCGGACGCTGTCCTGGCCGCGGCGGCGGTTCTCCTCGTTGACGTACATCTCGTTGAGAACAGGAACGAGATCGACTGCGCGACTCGCGGTGAGCGTCAGAATCTCGACCGAACGGCCGCCACCGACGGCCTCGGCTTCGGTGAGCACGCCGACGAGTTCACGGATGATCTCGGCGTTCTCGTTGCTGGCCGCGACGATCAGGCTGTTGCTCGCGGCTTCCGGCTGGATGCTCACCGCGTCGCTGGGCATCGCTGCGGGACCGAGCGACTGCCGACGGCTCTGCATGAGGGCCTCGACGCGCGGGGCCAGCGTCTCGGCGCGGCCGCTGGTGAGGGCGATCACGTGCACGCCGACGGCGGGATTCATCGGGGCCGACTCGAGCTTCGAGACCAGATCGCGGATCAGGTCGAAGTCCTCCGGCGCGGCCGCGACCAGCAGCGAGTTGCTGCGGGCGTCGGTGAGCACCATCGGACGCTGGCTCTGTCTGACTTCGGGCGGCAGATCGGCGTAGCGGCGATCGAGAATCTGCTGCACCGCGGCGCGGATGCGATCGGCATTCCCCTTCTCGAGGGTGATCACCTGCACCAGCGAGGAGGTGAGCAGCGTCTCGACGTCGAGATCGACGGCGATTCGCCTGATGACATCGAAGGTGTCGTTGCCCGCGGCGACCACCAGGCTGTTGCTGCGCAGATCGGCGATGACCAGGGCCCGTTCGAGATCGGCCGTCTCCGGCTGCACGCGGCGCAGCCGCTCGAGTCGTGCATCCATGAGCTGCTGGATCATCTGGGCGAGCCGGGCCGCCGAGGCATGCTTCAGCTCGATGGTGCGGATCTCCTTCAGGTCCACGGGAATCGGCGCATCCAGCGACTTCAGCAGGCTCTCGAGCACGGCGAAGCTGCGGGGGCTGGTGCTGACGACGAGCGCGTTCGATCGCTCGTCGGCCTGGGCCGAGATCCGATCCTCGGCGCGGATCGACTTGGCCTGGAACTGCTGCTCGAACACCCGCTGCACGATCGCGGCCAGCTTGGCGGCGGAGGCATGCTGGATGGGGTAGATGCGGACGCTCGCCGAGGGCGAGGCCGCTTCGACGTCGAGCATGCGGACCAGCTCGCCGATCACCTCGAGGTTCGCCGGCGTGGCCACGACCACGAGAGCGTTCATGTTCCGTTCGGCGCGGATGACCGTGCGGGTCATCGGCTGGAAGATGTCGGCGGCCATCGTCTCGGCCGCATCGACGACGACCGCTGGCGCGGCGTTGGGCGCCGGCGGACCCTGCACGTTCGACGGAACCGGCGGCTGCGGCACCGGGAAGGCGCCGCCGTTGCGGCGCAGCATCCGCAGTCGGGCCACCTGCTGCTGGAGCGGGTTGGACTGGGGCGAGACGGTGGCGCCATCGACGAGCACGGCGTTGAGCGTGGTGGAGAGCTCCTCGGCATCGGCGAAGCGCAGCGGGAGGATCCGCGGCTCGACCCAACCGGTGGCCACCTCGGTATCGATCCGCTTGACCAGCACTTCGACCAGCGCGACGGCGTCCTCCTTGCCGGCGACGACCACCGTGTTGGTGCGGGAATCGATGCTGATTGCCACCGAATCCGCCAGCGCACGCCCGACGGTGCCTGCGGGGACGGCTTCGACCTTCGACCCGGGGATCGATCCCAGAGCCTTGCCCTGGGCGAAGAGCTCGCGCACGATCCGCGCGAACTGATCGGCGGCGATGTTCTCGAGCGGGAAGATCTGAACGACGACGGCGTCGGACATCGGCACCTGATCGAACATCGCAATCAGCTCTTCGATGGCCTGCACGTTCTCCGGAGTCGAGGCCACCACGAGGGCATTGAGCGACGCATCGGGAATGACCCGGATCGGCTTCTCGAGATCGATGCGGAGGTCCTCTTCCTTGAGACCATCACGACGCACCGCGAGGCGACGAAGCTGCTCCTGCACCGCGCGGGCCAGGGCCTGCGAGCCCTGCGCCGGAGCGGGAGTGAGAATCTGCGAGAGGGTCGCGGCCAGAGCGCCGGCCTGAGCGTTCTTGAGCTTGACGACCCGCATCTGCCCCTGAGCGAGCGCAGGCTCGGCGTCGAGCGCCTTGAAGAGCGCCACCACGGTGTCGCGATCACCGGGATTCGCCACCACGATCACCGACTTGCGACCCGGAAGGAGCGAGATCTTGATCGGTTCGCTGACCACCTTCGAGACCGAATTCTCAGGCTGCGGCTTGTCGAGACCGATGGTCTCGACCACACCCTTGACCGCCTCGGGCGAGATGTGCTCGAGGTCGATCACGAAGATGGCCTGACCCACGCCAGGGGCGAGGGCATCCATCTCTTCGACGGTGGCCCGGATCTCGGCGAAGAGCGCGGCGCTGCTGGCAATCACCAGACTGTTGCCGGCGGCGTCGACCGAGATCGAGAGTGGAAGGTTCTGCTGCTTGGCCTTGGCGGTGTACGCCTCGCGAATGGCCGCGGCGACGCGCACCGCCGGCGCCGCCTTCAGCGGAAGCACCTTCACCGCGAGCCCCTGAGCGCTGCCCTCCTGCTGGATCGCCTGGGCCAGGGCTTCGACCTGAGCGAACTCCTCGTCGTTGGCTCGCACGATCAGGGCGCTGGTGGCCAGGTCGCCGACGATCCGCAGGCCGCGGGTCGAGCGATTGCCGCCGCGCTCGGCAGGATCGGGGGCGAACATCCGCAGGATCGTCTCGGCGAGCTGCACCGGATTGCCGACGCCAATTGGGATGATCCGCGGCGGCGGCAGCTTGGCGAAATCGACGGTGTCGATCTGGGCGACGATCAGCTCGATCTTCCGCAGGTTGGTCCGGCTGGCCGAGACGATCAGCGAGTTGGTCTGAGTCTCGGCGGCGGCGTTCACCCACTCGTCGCTCTCGACCAGCACCGTCGGAAGCTGCTGCGTGCGCGGATCGGCGCCCGGTGCGTTCTGACCGCGCCGCGCCGCGTCGAGCTGTCCACGGCGATCGATGCGACCCTGGAAGGCGTCGTTGACGGCGCGGGCGACCGCCGCCGCGTCGGCGTGCAGAAGCGGGAAGACCCGAAGCTGCTGCGAGGCGTCGTACTCCTCGCTGTCGAGCTTGCTGACGAGGGCGCGGATGCCTTCCCATTCGGCGGCATCGGCGGAGATGACCAGACTGTTGGTGGCGGTGTCGGCGACGATCACCACCGACTGCCGACCCGGCGTGTTGGCGTCGATTGCCCTCGGGCCGTAGAAGTACTGGAGGGCCTCACGGACCTTCTCGGCCCCGGCAAACTTGATGGGCACGAAATCGGTCTGCCGCACGCGATCGCTGGGCACATCGATCTGTTCGAGAATCTTCGCCACCTGCTCGAACTGATCGGAGGTGGCTCCGATCACGAGCTGGTTCTCGGCCATGTTGTAGTCGATGCGCGGCGCCGGCTCATCGCCGGAGGGACGCACGATCTGCCGCAACGTGAAGCTCACTTCGTCGGCAAGCGCATGCTGAAGGCGCAGAATCCGGTACTCGACCGGACTTCTCGCGGGAACGTCGTCGATGCGCTTGATGAGCGCTTCGATCACCGGGAACGATTCCGGCGTGGCCGAGACCACCAGACTGTTCGAGCGACGATCGGCGACCACGCGAGCCTTCACGTTCACCGGCTGGGCATCATCCTCGTCGAGCCTGACGACGGCCCCCTGCTGAGTCTGGCCGCGGGCGTCGAGCTGGAGCGTCTGTCCGAGGATGCGCACCGCTTCATCGGCCTGCGCTCCGGTGAGGGCGTAGGTGCGGATGACCGTGACATCGCCGAGCGACTTGGCGTCGAGGCGATCGATCAGGGCCATCACCTGCGGGAAGAGCGTCGGCGGCGCGTTGACGATCAGACTGTTGGTCCGCACGTCGGGGGTGATGATCACGCCCTGGCCGCCGGTGCCGCGCGGGAACTGGCTGACCAGCATGCGGGCCAGTTCGTCGGCCTTCCCATCGGCGATCTGCACGATCTCGATGCGGCGATCGCCGCCGGTGCCGGGCTGATCGAGCCGGGTCAGCAGATCGCGCAGGGTGGCGATCTCGGCGGCGTCACCGGCCAGAAGCAACGTGTTGGCCGAGTCGCTCGGCACGATCGTGACGGTCGGCTGACCGGCACCTGCCGTGGCCGCCCGCGACTCGAGAAACTCGCCGAGGGTGCGGGCCAGTTCCGACGCTTTCGCGAACTCCACGCGGACGACTTCCGTCTGCTGCGGCTTCTGGTCTCCGGGGCGATCGAGGCCGGCGAGCACCTGACTGATCTCGGCCTGCTGCGACTCGGTGCCGACCACGACGATCGTCCGGGTCCGGGCGTCGACGCGGACGCGGGCCTGAGTCGGATCCGCGGTCTCCCACGGTCGCCGTTCGCGCCCGCCGCCGACTGCATCACGAACGATCTCGGCCACCAGATCGACATCGCTGTGCCTGACCGGATAGAGCTTGACGACTCGCGCCGCATTGGCGCTGGTGGGGGTATCGAGGGCTTCGATGATCTGCTGGACGAGTTGGAACTTGTCCCCGGTTCCGGTGACGAGGAGCGCATTCAGATGCGGCGCGGAGCGCACCGCGACCTCGTCGCGACGGCTCGATTCGCTGGCCCGCGGGCCGACGAAGAACGGCTGTCCCCAGGTGAGATCCGAGACCACCGCCTGCACCGTCCGCTCGATCTCGCCGGCGCGGGCGTGACGCAGCGGATACATCCGCATCTCGAGCGCCGCCGACGCGGCCGGTGAATCGAACTGCTTGACGATCGCTTCGAGGGCCTTGAAGTCCTCGTCCTCGGCGGCGACGAGAATCGTGTTGCTGGTCGGATCGCCGACGATTGCGAAGCGGCGCTGCTCGCGTCGACCGCGGACGCCGGAGAGCTTGGCCCTTTCGTCCTCGAAGCGCTGCACCGCCTGAGCGACCGCGGCGGCGGAGGCCCGCTCGAGGACGATCGTTCGAATCGGGATGTCGTTTGCCGTCGGAGCCGAACCGAGGGCGACGAGGATCTCCGTCACCGCTCGGAAGTCGTTGTCGTTTGCGGCAATCACCAGAGCGTTCGTGCCCGGATCGGCAAGCAGTCCGACACGCTTCGCCAGGTCGCCCGCAGCGCCGCCCGGCGGCGTGATGCGCCCGAGGACCTGGGCCACCAGAGCCCGGAGCCGTTCCGGATCGGTGGCCCGATCGAGGGTGACCACCCGCATCTTCTGCGGGGCGGAGGGAACCTGCTCCTGAGCCTGTCTGGCCAGCTCCGCGAGGCGCTCGACCGCCCGGGGCGAGCCAATCAGCACCAGCGAGTTGGTTCGTGGGTCGACGGCAATTGTGACATCCGGACCGTCGCTCTCCGGCGCGGGCTCGGCATTGGCTGTTGCGCCAGCGTCATCGGCCCGTCCATCGGCGGCCACGGGAGCGAGCGCAAAGATCGACTCGATCAGGAGCGCGTGAAGCGAGCCGGGCCAGTGCCCCGCACCGCCCATCGAGCGCTTCCCACCGGCGGGCGAGGCCGGCTTCGCTCCCGCCTCGCGCTTGATGAGCTCTTCCAGCGAGATGACTTCGACGCTGGTCGCCGCGTCGTCGGTGCCCAGGAGTCGGCGGAGCATCTCCGCAATCTCCTGCGCCGAGGCCTTGCTCTGGTCGATTGGAATCGTGCGCATCTGGCGGCTGGTCGCCACCGTGGCCCGATCGATGTCGCCGATCACCCGCTCGATGGTGGCGAACTGCCGCTCGCTGGCTCGGACCAGAAGTCCGTTGCTGGCCGTGCTCACCCGCACCGTCGGCGGCTTCTCGCGGTCCTTCTCCTCGGCGAAGATCGCTTCGAGGCTCGCCGCAACTTCGGTCGCGTCTGCGTTGCGCAGCGTGAGGAGACGCACCGAACGATCACCGCTCTCCCCGCCCTCGCCGCGCTCGACATCGAGCTGGGCGACCATCTGCTCGGCGGCGTCGAGGACCGAGGCCGGCGCCGCGACCACGATTGCGTTCAACCGCTCGTCGGCGACGAGCCGCACCTCGGGCTTGCCGGCCAGATTCTGCTGTCTGATGCGGAGGTATTCGGCCTGGGCCCATGTGGGCAATGCCTTGGGGTCGATGAGCTCGCGCTCGACGAGGAGGCTCTCGAGAAGCGGGATGATCTCCGTCGCCCGCGCGTGCTTCAGGAAGAGCGTCCGCACCTGGGCCTGATCGCGCGGCGTTCCGGCGTCGAGCCCCAAAACGATCGTCTCGATCTGGGCCAGTTGCTCCGGAGTGCCGGTGGCGACGATGGCGTTGCTCGAGGGTTCCGGCGAGATCGTGGCCCTGGTCTCGGCGGGTCGCTGCGTCGCCCGCGCGTCCATCGCGGTGCGCACTGCGTCGCTCACTCCGCGGGCGTCCGCCTGGATGAGCGTGAAGGTGCGGACTTCGATTGCTGATGCCCCGTCCCGCGGTCGATCGAGTTCGGCGAGGATCGCCTCGGCCAGCGGCATCAGCTCGCCCGGCGCACTCACCAGGAGTCGCGGCCCGGTGGCCTCCGCGGTCACCGTCGGCTGACCAACCGGAAGTCCCGCTCGCGCCGTCTGTCGCAGGCGCTCCGGCCAGCGCGTTCGATCCTGCAGGAGCGAGGCAATCGGCCCCGCCACCACTCGCGGGTCGGCGTGCCTGAGGGTCAGCACCTTGAGATCCATCGACGGGGCTGCGATCACCCGCTCGTCCCATGACTTGAGAAGCGTGTTGGCCCGAGCGATCTCCTCCTTGGTGCCAATCAGGAGCAGTGCACCGCTCTGCGGTTCGGGGATCACCTGGAGCGTCGAACGCTGCCCACTGCCTCGGGTGTTCTCGAGCACCTGTCGCACGGTGGCGGCGAGGGTCGACGGGTCGGCGTTGGTCGGCGTGAAGGTGGCGATCTCGCGCTCGGCGCTCTCGTCGGGCCGATCGAGTTCGACAATCAGCGCTTCGGCCAGGGCCACCACCCGCTGCGGGCCCGAGACGATCAGGCGATTGGTCCGCTCGTCGGCTTCGACCCGCACCTTCGGAGTGGTGTCGATCTGTCCGCGCGAACGACGCAGCCGCTCGAGCACGATGCGCGGATCGGTCTCCTGCTGATCGGTGAGCAGGTTCTGGACCAGGGGCGCGATGCGCGTGGCCACGGAATGCTTGAGCTCGAAGGTCCTGGCGTCGACGGCATCGAGCGCCGGGCGGGCGTCGAGCGGTTCGATCAGGGCTTCGACTTCCTTGAGCTCCGACTCGATGCCCACGAGGATCAGGGCGTTTGCGCCGACGCTGGGGATGAGCCTCACCGCGACCGGCTCGCCGGTCACCTTGCTGATGATCGTCGGCAGCGCCGAGGAAAGCGACTGACTGACTTCGCTCGCCGAGGCGAAGGTCAGCGGGTGCACACGGATGATCGGCTCGACTCCACCGGCGGCGCTGGCGGTCGAATCGATCTGCTTGACGAGCTCTTCCGCAATCTGCATCACGCTCGGCGGCGCCGAGATGATCAGCACGTTCGACTTCTTGTCGGTCGTGACCTTGAGGAGCGCCTGCAGCTCGGCCGGCGTGCCGGGAATCTCCTCGGCCATGCGGCCCGCGAGAATCTCTCGCAGCATGGGGGCCACGTTCTCGGCCCGGGCCGTCACCAGCTTGAAGAAGCGAAGCGACGTCGCGGGAAGCGCTCGCTCCTCGTCGAGACTGGTGAGCACCTGCTCGATGCTCTCGAAGGCTTCGTCGGGGGCGGAGACGACCAGCGTGCGAGTCGACGGTTCGACGGTCACCGTGACCGCGGCGCGGCGGTTCGCCGCGCCACTCCCGAGCGAGCCATTGGCGGCGAGCTGACGGATCGCGTCCGCGGCCGCGTTCACGTCGGCACGCTGCAGGCGCCAGGTGCGGATCGAGACCTCGTCGGTGATCTCGGCGCGATCAAGCGACTGCACCAGCTCCTGGAATCCGGCCATGCGCTGCACTGGGGCGTCGACGATCAGGGCGTTCGTCTGCGGATCGGCGCGGACCACGACTTCCCGCGGCTTCTGGAGTTCGGGGCGCGGTCGACCGCGCGGATCGACCGGCACCGGCGGCGGCGGGAACATCTCGTCGATGGTCTTGGCCAGTTCGGTGGCCCGGGCCACCTTCAGCGGGAAGATCCGGATCTCGCGTCCTTCGCTGTCGACGCGATTGCTGTCGTTGAGCTCCTGCACGACCCGCTCGATCTCGGGAAGGAGATCGGGGTGGGCCGCGACCAGCAGCGCGTTGGTCTGGATGTCGGCGGTGATCGACGCGGGCTTCGCGTTGCGCTCCTCGTTGGAGCGGCGCGAGTAGGTCGCCATCAGCGTCTGGGCGAGGTTCACGGCGTCGGCCGTGCGCAACTGGAGGATGCGAAGCGGCGGAAGCTCGGTCTCCTGGGGCACGTCGACGGTGCGCACCAGCGACTGGATCACCTGATGCTGCATCGGCTGGGCCGCGACCAGCAGCGTGTTGGTGCCGGCAATCGGCTCGATGAGGGGACGCGATGCGCCAGTGGCTCCCGCGACCCCCGCGAACATGATGCCGAGCTCGCTCTCGGTGAGGGCATTGAGGAAGTCGGCGACCTCCTGGGCCGTGGCATGCTCGAGGGTCACCACGCGCACGTCGGGCTGCGGTCCGGCGGCGGCCTGAAGCTGGTCGATGATCGCTCCGAAGCGAGCGAGCGCCGGGGCTTCGCCGACGAGGATGGCACTCTGCGTGGCAGCGTCGAAGTTGGCGACGACCTCGGCTCGAAGATCGTCGGGGTCGCGCTGCGCGGTGTAGAGCTGCTGGGCGCGGGCGAGGATTGAGGCGGGATCGCTTCCGATGAGTCGAGACAGGCGCAGCGACTTCTCGCTTCGCGCCGGACGATCGAGCGCCGCGATCATGGCCTTGGCCGAATCGACCAGCCCCGCCGGGCCGCTCACCACCACCGAGCGACCGTCAGCGCCGGGCGTCAGGGTGACCAGGCCGAGCTGCCGCCCGAGCACCGCCTTCGCGGTGTTCGCAACTGCCTCCGGCGCCGCGTGATTGAGGGCCACGACCGAAAGGGTCATGTCGTCGTCGGCGTCGCTTCCGGGGGCGCCGTCGATCTCGACGAGCAGCGCCGCGGCTTCGGCAATTGCGGTCTCGGGGCCGACGACGGTGAGGCGCAGACCGTCCGGCGCCGGCAGCACCATCGGCCGACCTTCGGCGGGGAGCGAATTGAAGAGCGCCGCCACCTGCGGCATCGCCACCGCCGCCGTCAGCGTGCGCAGCCCAAACGTGCGCATCGCCCGCCGCTCGCCGGCCCCAGCCACATCGAGCAGTTCGATCGTCTGCTTGAGCTGGTCGATCTTGGCCCGCGTGCCGCGAGCGACGATGGCGTTGGTGCGGGCGTCGGCGGCGATGGTCATGCCGCCGAGTCGCGTCTCCTCGAGCTTGACCTTCTGATTGGTCTGCGGGTTGATGACATATTCGACCACCCGCTCGCCCATCAGCGCCGTCAGCGACGCGACCATCTCGGTGGCCTTGGCGTGCCTGATCGGGAGGAACTCGACGATGTTCTCGACATCCTCGCGATCGAGCTCGCTGATGATGCGCTCGAGACGCCGCACCTGGGCGGCGGTCTCGACGATCACCAGGGCGTTCTGCTTCTCCATCGCGCTGATCGAGCCGTAGGACGCGACCATCTGCGCAAGCTGCTCGGCAACCGGCTTGGCCGCCGCATTCTTGAGCGGCATCACCAGGGTGACGATCTGATCGTTGGTCAGTCCCTCGGGGAGCTTGCCGATGAAGGTCGGGATGTTCTCCCGCTTCATGTCATCGAGCTTCTGGAGGTAGAGACGCTCGGCCTCGACGCGCAGCATGACGCCGCGGGTCTGAAGCAGGATGTTCAGGGTCTCGAGCGCCTCGGGAAGCGGATAGGACCGGGGCGAGAGATAGTCGACGACGCCGTCGGGGAGCGGGACTTCCTTGACGACCGGCAGGCCGGTGGCCCGGGAGAAGAAGTCGAGGACCTGCTCCCAGGTGGCGGACTTGAAGTTGAAGGAGACTTCGGGAGCAGCCTGCGCGGGTGCCGGAGCCGGGACCACTGCGGGCCCTGGCGGTGTGACCGGAGCCACTGCCGGGGCGGCGCCGCCGGTCGGGGGTGCGACGGCGGATGGGCCCTCGGGTGCAGCCGGCGGAGTGGCCTGAAGCGGCTGAGCAGACCCCAGTCCCGCGCCGCCGGAGAGGGCGATCGAGGCAAGCACGACATGTCTGCCACGAACCGATCGGCTGTGTCGCATCAGGAAACTCCTTCAACAGGGGACTGCGGGAACCGGAGCAGTCTAGTTGAAGGAGGCGGGGTGGCCTACCGAGCCGCCCGCTCAACGGAGCCGATGAGCCGCGCAGCAGCGGTCCTCTTCTCTCTGAGCGGTCGTGAACGTCTTGAACGCGATCTGGTGAGGATCGAGCCCTTCGAGCGGGACGTCGACTGGCCGGAGGGATGAGTTGCCCACCAGTGGCTGCGTCCCCCGCTGCCCGTTGCGACCACCTGTCCCGTCCACTCCCCCGCTCACTCCCCCGCTCACTCCTCGTCGAACTTGCTTTCGACAAGGGCGCGGAGCGCGGCCGAGGCCGCGTCGGACTGGGGCCCTTCGCAGACGATCTCGATGGGCGTGCCCATCGTGGCTGCGAGCATCATCATCTGCATGATCGATTTGCCGTCGACGCATTCGTCCTGATCGGCGCGACGGACCCGCACGTCGCAGTCGAAGGCCATGGCCCGTTCGACGAACGTCATCGCCGGTCGAGCGTGCAGCCCGAGGCGATTGGCGATGACCACGATGACCGAGGAGCGATCCGGCACGAAGTCTCCGAGCGGATGGCCGAGGGGTGAGGGACCGAATGAAGTCCCGACCGAGGGTCCATCTGAAGGACATGAAGGACAAGCGAAGATTCGGCCTGCGGCAGCCCCGCTCCGGGACACTCCGCACACCACTGGACGAACGATCAACGGACGAAGTGACTCGCGTCCGCTTCCTCGAGGAGCGTGACGATTTCCTGAACGGTGGTGGCCTGTCGGAGGAACCGCCGGAACTGCGGCTGGCCCAGCGTCGAGAAGATCACCTGCATCGCATCCAGATGCTCCTCGGGCCGGTTCTCGGGACTGAGCACGAGAAAGACCAGGTGCACCGGCTGACGATCGAGGGCGCTGAACTCGACGCCGTTGGCGCTCACCCCGACCGCGACCGAGAGCCTGGCGATCCGCTCGCTCTTGACGTGCGGAATGGCCACACCCTGTCCGACCCCGGTCGAACCGCGCTTCTCGCGCTTGATGACCGCCTTGATGAACTCGTCGCGCAGCGACGGCTCGACCGTGCCGGCCGCGATCAGGACATCCAGCATCTCGCCGATCACCTCGTCCCGCTGCACGGCCACGAGCCGCGGAACAATCGCCTTCTCGACGACGATCTCGCGGAGCTTCATGTGCTCTTCCCGTCGGCGCCATCGGCACCCTTGCCGCGCGGCGAGCCACTCGCGCCAGGCACGCCGCCCGTGTTCGGGTGGGCGCCCTGATGATGGTTGCGGAGCCGGCTCTTGTGATCGCTCAACTGTCGGATCGAGCGGTCCGAGGTGATGTCGATGCAGGCGTAGAGGTCTTCATGCGTGCTGGTGGCGATGAAGTCCTCGTGATGCTCGACATCGGTTCGGATTTCGACGCTGAAGCCAATGCGATCCTTGGAGATCAACACCCCCACCGCCTGGATGCGGTCGAAGTAGCGGGAGAACTTCTCGACCTTCTTGCGGGCGTACTCCTCGATCGCCGGAGTCAGAGTCATGTGCTTGGCGCTCAGGTTGATCTGCATGGGTTGGCTCCAGCGTAGCAGAGGCGTTGCGCGGTCCCTTGGAATGACCGGACGCCGAATTGGATGGAAACGGGGAACTGAAACGTTCAGAGGGTACCGATGCTCAGACCGGTCCGATTGGAGCGGTACGCTTCTCCTCGGTCAATCGTTCAGCATGCGGCGCGTCGATCCTGGTGGCGTGCGGGGGCAGCGTGGCTGGGCTGACTGGGCCGCGGACACCGGAGCCGGGGCGTGCCGTTCCGAGTTCGGGGACGAGCACGCCACCCGAGACGAAGAACCGGATCGCCTGATCGATTGTGATGGGCAGTTCCCTGACGTCCTTGCGCGGCACGGCGAGGGTGTAGCCGGTGAAGGGGGTCGGCGAGCTGGGCAGGAAGACCGTGACCGCATCCTCGGATTCGGGCGCAATGGGATTGGCGAGGTCGTTGGTGACAAGTCCCATCGACCAGATTCCCTTGCGCGGATATTCGATGGCCACCACGCGACTGAACTGGATCTGCCGCTCGTCGCTGATCACGAAGTCGACCACCTGCTTCACCGAGGGATAGACCACGCGGATGATGGGAATCGAGGTCAGCAGCCGCTCCACGCGGGCCACCACTCCGCGCCCGAGGAACCCGCCGAGAAGTCGCCCGGCGGTGTAGACGCCAAGCACCGCCACCGCGAGACCGATGAGGTTGGTCCACCACCGCGCCGCCCACCAGTCGGAGATGTTCTTCTGGGTGAGCTGCGCCTGCACTGCCAAGCGTGTCGCCGCGGGGTCGTTGCGCTGCCGCTGGACCAGCGTGGAACTGACCTGTTCCTCGTTCGGGGCGAAGAGCGACTGGAGGGTTTCGGAGCGGGTCGTGGCCTGATAGAGCCCGACCTTCACCCATGAATTCACAGGCTCGGCGATGAAGCCTTCGACGAATCGGTAGGCGTAGACGATCAGCCACAACGTGAGGACCGACGGCAGCAGCACGGCCAGTCCGCGGAGGAAGAACCGCTTGGACTCGGCGGCGGGAGCACGACGGGGCGACCTGGACATGGGCCGGGAGTGTAGAAGCGAGACCCCCTGCGGCTGGCTCCCGGATCGTCTTGCTCGCTCACATTCGCAGCGCTTCGAGTCGGACCACCACCTCGCGGACCTCGGCCCCGCGCCGCACCTGCAGCCGCACGGCTTCGCCCACCCGCCGCTTGGCAATCGCCGAGACCAGTTCAGCCGCCGAGGAAGTCGCAACCTCGTCGACGGAGATGATCACGTCCCCGCGGCGCAGCCCTGCCCGCGACGCTGCGGAACCCGTCATGAGCTGGGTGATCCGGGCGCCGTCCGGCTCGTCGTCGATGGAGACGCCAAGCGACGCGTCGCCCGGTCCGACCACCCGACTCGCCGAGCGCTGCGCGGAGACCCACCGCCGCCAGTCGCGCTCGATGTCCTCGAGCGATGAGGCGAACACCTGCTCGAAGGCCTTGCGACCGGTCGGGTCCGTCGCGAACGACCGGGTGTAGGCCTTGTACCACTCGGCCAACTTCTTCCGCTCGGCCAGGAAGCGGAACATCGAGCGGACCTGCGGATAAAGCTGCTGGGGCCGCTTCATGAAGTCCTCAGCCCCGATCACCAGCATCCTGGCCCAGGGCAGCGCCCCGCCTCCCTTGACCAGTCCGCGGATCACGTCGTCGCGATCGTTGGCGAGGAAGATGATCTCTCCGCCCTTGGGAAGGTCGTAGGTCTCGTAAAGCGTCGCCAGTCCCTCCTGGATCCAGAGCGGGTGCGGCTGCCCAAGCCGTTCCATGTCCCCGTAGTGGAGGGCGTGGGTGAACTCGTGTCGCAACGAGGCGCCGATGTCGGTCGACACCAGGCGCCGCGGGCGATGCTCGTAGATCCCGCCCACGTTCGGACTGTTGAAGGTCGCGTCGCGCGCGGCCAGTTCGCGGAAGAAGGTCTGGGAGTCGGCGGTCGTCGGCACCGCGATGAAGACCGCTTCGCGCGGCGCGGCGGCGAACAGAGTGCCGATCTGCTGATCCGCCTGGCGGGTGAGCATCTCGCGCATCCGCTCATAGGAGGGTTCTTCGAGGGCGGTGGCGAAGTGCAGGTTGAGGTGCTCGTCGCGCTCGTAGCGATAGCGCTCCTCGCCGAAGCGACTCCGCCAGCGATCCACCTCGGACTTCGCGGCGTCGCGGTCGTGGCGGGCGCGGGCTTCGAGAATCGCCTGATACGTGGGATGGTCGCGGATCGAGTCGAGGTCGGGGTCGCGCTCGAGATGCTGGAAGTCGCGGAAGCCGCACGTGACGGCCCGCATCAGCCGATCGGCGGCGTCGTTGGGCCGACCCATCAGGGCCAGAGCGCACGCGGCGTTGTAGTGCAGCAGCGGATCGTCGGGAGTGACCTGCAGGGCAAGCTCGACCAGGCGGAGTCCTTCGACGTAATCGCCCCGCCCGAACGCGGCCACGATCTCTGCTTCGGTCGGCGCCCGCGGCGGTCGGCGCGGTGCGGAGCCCGCCGGAGCGTTGGGCTCGCTGACCCGATCGCGCGGCCCCAGTGGCGCATCCGGCGCACTCCCCGGCACCCGTGGTGGCGGGCCTGGTGCAAGGGGCGGCGGAGCGCTCGGCGATCGCGGCGGTGGCGCCACCGGCGTTTCGGCGAAGGCCCGCACGGAGGGCGGGGCGGCACACGCCAGCGCGGTCGCCACGAGCACCAGGCGAATCACTCCGGCGGTCGAGCGATGGCGGTCGCGGTGGCGCATCGGGGCGAGTCTAGGTTGTGTTTGACGGCTCCGTCCTGCTTGGAGCGAGCCGTCCGACCCAACTTAGCTGCCGGTGACGTGCCCTCGCAGGGCCTCGGGATAGGCGAGAAGCTCGGCTTCGAAGACTCGAGCCGCGAGCCGCGGAACGTCATCGCCGGGAAGGACCGGCACGCGCCGCTGCAGGATGATCGGACCATGGTCGTAGAGCTCGTCGACGTAGTGCACGGTGCAACCCGACTCGCTGCGACCCGCGGCCAGCACCGCCGCATGGACGTGATCCCCATGCATGCCGGGGCCACCGAACTCGGGAAGGAGGGCGGGGTGGATGTTGATCGCTCGCGTGCGCCAGTCGGCGCGAGCGCTGCGGACTCGGAAGTGCCGAAGCCATCCGCAGAGACAGATGAGTTCGATTCCGGCCTCGAGAAGAATCAAGTCGGTGCGCTCGTGGGCCGACTCGCAGTCGTCGCCTGCAGTTCGCGCCACCACGTGGACGACCACGCCGCGAGCCCGCAGCCGCTCGACCCCCGGAGCCTCGACGCGAGTGGCGATTGCGACGACGGGGGCAATTGGAAGCTCGCCGCGCTCGGCGCAGTCGAAGAGGTTGAGCGCGGTCCGACCTCCGCCGGAGATGAGCAGTGCCGTGCGAAGTGGGCCCTTGCCCGAGCGCTCGGGACCGGAGAGCTCGGTCATCGAGCGCCGCCGTGCGGATCGTCGAATCGTTCCTTGCCGATGGTCACGCTCACGCTCGGCGGCGAGGTGAAGGGAATCGCCCGACCCGCGGCATTCACCGCGACCATCGTCAGCGTCGCCTCGGTCACCTTGACCAGATCGCCGGTCATGAAGCGCTCGGCTTCGACCCGCACCTCGACCGTGACCGAGCTGGTCCCGCTCGACCTGGTCCGCGTCTGGAACGCCACGACGTCGCCCACCAGCACCGGGGCGTGGAACTCCACGCGGTCGACCGCCACCGTGACCCAGCGATGCAGCCCGTGCTTCCTGGCTTCGATGAAGCCGGCCTGGTCGATTGCCGAGAGGATCACGCCTCCGAAGACCGTGCCGTACTGGTTGGTGTCCCGCGGAAGGGTCATGATCCGCAGCGAGGTGGTGAACTCTCCGATGGTCATCCGACCTTCTCCGCCTTGAGCTCGCGGCCCATCAGGGCCTCGATGGCCCGACTCGGGTCGAGTCCCTCGAAGAGGATCGCGTGCACCGCTCGGGCAATTGGCATGTCCACCCCGTGCCGAGCGGCGAGTGCCGTCAGGGCCCGCGCCGTCTCCACTCCCTCGACCACCGAGGTCGAGGTCCCGAGGATCTCGTGAAGCGTGCGACCGCGGCCGAGCTGCTCGCCACAGGAGCGATTGCGGCCGTCGGGGCTGAAGCAGGTCGTGGCCAGGTCACCGACGCCGGCGATTCCGAAGAAGGTCTCGATCCGGGCCCCGAGAGCCACGCCGAGCCGCACGATCTCGGCCAGTCCGCGGGCCAGCAGGGCGCTCTTGGCGTTGCAGCCGGCACCCAGGCCATCGACCATTCCCGCGGCGAGGGCAATCACGTTCTTGGCCGCGCCAGCGAGCTCCACGCCGATCAGATCGCCGTTGGTGTAGACCCGCATCCAGCGACCGCTGAAGGTCTCCTGCACCGCGTGGGCCGCTGCGTGATCGGGCGAGGCGGCCACGACGGTCGCGGGAAGCCGCCGGGCGAGTTCGGTCGCAATCGTCGGACCCGAAAGGGTGACGATTCCGCGCTCGCCGACGTACTCGCGGAGGATCTCGGAGGGCCGCTTCATCGAGCCGACCTCGAGTCCCTTGGCCACGTTCACGACGATCGATCCCCCCGCGGCGGACTCGCCGAGACGCTCCCACACGGTCCGGATGAACTGCGTCGGAATCGCGTTGACGAGGCAGGTGCTTCCCTCGACGGCCTCGCGGAGATCGCTCACGCACTCGACCTCGTCGGGGAGCAACAGCTCGGGAAGCCGCGGCGAGCGCCGGGTGTCGCGGAGCCGCTCGAGGTGTTCGGGAAACGGTCCGGTCAGCCGCACCGGCCGGGAGTGCTCGGCCAGAAGCTGGGCGAGAACCAGCCCCATCTGCCCGTCGCCGATGATGGTTGTGACGCCGGTGCTCATGCGGGAGCCACTATAGAGGAAGGGACTCGCACTCCAGCGCCCCGTGAATGCCGCTCCGGGCGGCTAGAGCAGCAAAGGGGCGGTGCGGTGCCCGGGGCTTCGATGGGGGTTCGGCGAGGGGCGCCGCGGCAGGGTTCGCTGGTGCGAACCTCGGCCCGCGCCGGGGCGTAGGTGGAGGTTGCCCGCGGCGCCCGCCGCAGTCCTTGCCTTGGATCTCCTCAAGTCTTGCCGCCGTCTCCCATTACACTGCCCGGCTCAGGAGGCCTCTTTCATGTCGGAACTCTCCCTCGCTGGAGCCGCAGATCAGGATCGCACCTTGCGTGAGTCGGGCACCGCCGGCGCCGAGCGCCTGGAGCGGCAGCTCTTCATTGCGCTGGTTGGTGGCGTGCTCCTGCTGACAGGCTGGATTGCCCAACTGGTCGGCTTCGGCGAGCAGGTCGCGAGCGTGCCGGCGCTGATTGGCGCAATCATCCTGGTGATCCCTCTCCTCCGAGGCGCGGTCAGCGAATTCGCAATCGGACGCCCCTCGAGCGACTCGCTCGCGTCGCTCGCGGTCCTCGCAGCAATTGCCATCGGCAACTTTCTCGCCGCCGGCTTCCTGGCCTTCTTCCTCTGGCTTGCGGAACTGATCCTCTCCCGCACCGCCTGGGGCGCCCAGCGGGCGATCCGCGAACTGATCGAACTCACTCCCGATGTGGCCCGCGTGGTCGAGGCCGACGGCGCGGAACGCGAGGTCTCGCTGGACCAGTTGCGCCCCGGTCTGGTGGTTCGCGTGCGCCCCGGCGAGAACCTGCCCGTCGACGGACGCGTGACCCGCGGCACCAGCTCGATCAACCAGGCCTCGCTCACCGGCGAAGCCGTGCCCATCGAGGCCCAGCCCGGCACCGACGTCTACGCAGGGACGACCAACCTCACCGGGCAGATCGACATCCAGGTCACCGCGGTGGCCTCCCAGACCACCATCGGCAAGGTCGAGCAGCTCATTCGTGAAGCCGAGAGCAGCAAGAGCGAGCGGCAGGAACTGATCGAGCAGCTCGCGACCTACTACGTCCCCGTCGTTCTCATGGTCGCCGGACTGGTCTGGTTCTTCACCAGCAAGAGCGCCGATCCCGAGGTTCGCAACGCTGCCGCGGCGCGGGCCATCACGGTGCTGGTGGTGACCTGCCCGGGCGCTCTGCTGATTGCCTATCCGACTGCGATGGTGGCGGCGTTCGCCGCGGCCGCGCGGCTCGGCATCATGATCAAGCAGACCAAGACGCTTGAGGCGGCCGCGACCGTCGACACCGTGGTGATGGACAAGACCGGCACGCTGACCACGGGCAAGTTCGCGGTGAGCCGACTGGTGCCGGCCGACGGCGTCGACGGCGCCCAACTGCTCCAGGCCGCGGCCGACGGCGAGCAGTACTCGAATCACCCGCTGGCGAAGTCGATTCTGGAGACCGCCGAGAAGGCTCGAATTCGTCCCCGCGCCATCGATCGCTACGAGGAGCTGCACGGTCGCGGCGTCGTCGCGTATGCCTCCGATGGCGAGGTCTACGTCGGTCGCGCCTCGTGGCTGGTGAGCGTCAATCCCGCCGAAGCGGAGAAGATCGCCGCAGTCGAAGCCCGCATCGAAGGCATGTCCGGCGTGCACGTCATGCAGAGCGGTCGGTACCTCGGCGCCGTGGGCCTCGAGGACAAGCTGCGTCGCAACGCTGCGGAGGTCGTCAGCAAGCTCCGTGAACTCGGCGTGCGCAAGATCTGCATCTTCACCGGCGACCGACTCGCCGTGGCCACCCGCGTCGGCCAGGCGGTCGGGGTCGATGCCATCGAAGCCGAGTGCCTCCCCGAGGAGAAGCACGAGGAACTCAAGTACCTGATCAGCCGCGGCCATCGGACGCTGGTGGTCGGCGACGGCATCAACGACGGACCGATCCTCGCCAGCGCCGAAGTCGGCGTGGCCATGGGTCTCTCGGGATCCGACATCGCCACGAACTCCGCGGGTGTCGCCCTGATGAACGACGATCTGCGGCACATCCCCTTCCTGGTCGAGATCGCTCGCCGCACCAGAGTCGTCATCGGACAGAACATCGCCGCGAGCCTGGCCCTGGGCATCATCGGTCTGGCACTCGCGGCGACCGGACAGATCTCGCTCTGGGTGGCGCCGGTCCTCTACGCCACTGGATACGTGATCGTCATCGCCAACAGCCTGCGGCTGGTGCGATTCGGCGAGGACTTCGCCGACGCCGAAGAAGCTCGTCGACGGGCCGAGGCGGCGCGAGTGGCCAAGCCGGTGCGGGCCAGCGCCAAAATCACTGCGGCGTGAGACTCGAGAGCGGCGCGATGCTCGGCGTCGGCGCGGTGCTCGGCTCGTTCGTTGCACGCGCCTCCGGCTCGAGCGGTGCGGGGCGTTCCCAGTAGGCGTGGTCTGCCGGTCCCGGCTTCGGCCAGCGGCCCCTGGAATGCCGCCGAAGGTCGGCGCGGGCCTCGAGTCGCAGCCGTTCGATCTCGCGCCGCAGCCGTTCCAGGGCCTGATCGGCGCCCTCTCGCACGAGTTCCGAGGTGGCAATCGGCTCGCCGACCTTGATGGCGATGCGGCCGCTCAGTCGCGGAAGCCTGATCGACGGCGGCCAGATGTCGCAGGCCCCGTCGAGCCCCATCGGGACCAGCGTGGCGTTGGCGCGGCGAAGCAGGAGCGCCACCCCGCGCTTGAATTCCTGGAGCGTGCCGTCGGGACTTCGCGATCCCTCCGGATAGATGAGGACGCATCGCCCCGCCGCAAGCTCCGCCAGCGCCGCCTTCATCGCCGCGGCATCGCCGGCGTCCTGTCGGATCGAGATGGCCCCGAAGGAGGTGATCAGCCAGCCGAAGGGAGGGAAGCGAAAGAGCCCCTCGCGAGCGATGGCGCTGAACTGCCGATCCGAGGCCACGAACCCGTTGATGATCGGATCGAAGAGGGTCTGGTGATTGCTCGCGAAGATCACCGGTCCACTCCGCGGAATGCGCGACGCACCGACCTCGCACATGCCGTAGAGCACCTGCAGCGGCGCGCCCGAGAGGAAGCGGCAGAAGTCGAACCAGAGGATCTGGGTCGCCGAGTGACCGGGCACTCGGCGGGCGAACTCGAATCGACTCATCGCGCCGACCGCTCGCCCGAGCCGGCGCCGACCGGCAGAGGATCCGATTCGCCCACGTGCTCCCGCACCAGGGCCTCGAGCCGATCGACGACATCGGCGAGAGTGAGATCGGTGGTATCGAGCAGAAGCGCCCCTTCGGGACGGCGCAGCGGTCCTTCGCTTCGCGTCGAATCGAGTTGATCGCGGCGGGAGATGTCCGCCTTCACCAGTTGCTCGTCGACTGCGGAACCCAAGGCCTCGAGCTGCGCCTGGCGTCGCGCCGCACGAACCTCGGGTCGGGCGTCGAGGTAGAAGCGGACGATGGCATCGGGGAAGACGATCGATCCCTGATCGCGCCCCTCGGTGACCAGACGCGGATGCTCCCTGGCGATCCGGCGCTGCTCCTCGACCATGAGCTGCCGAAGCGTGGGGCAGCCGGCGACGATCGACACGACTCGACTCACGTCCATGTCGCGGATGCGCTCGGAGACATCCCGACCATCGAGCATGAGGCGAGGTCGGGCGCTGCCCCAGAGGAAGCGCAGACCGGCGGAACGCACTGCACCGGCCAGCGCCGAACCGTCATGTGGCGAGATCTCGCGTTCAATCGAGAGCAGGGCTGCGGCCCGATACATGGCCCCGGTATCGAGGAACTCCAGACCGAGCCGGGCTGCGAGTTCGGCGGCGACGGAAGACTTCCCCGTTCCGGCTGGACCATCGATGGTGATCACGATCGGTCGAGCTGGGAGGGGCGAGTGCTTCACGGTCAGTTGTCCTCTCCCTCGACCGCCTCTTCCTCGACTGCGGCGCCCTCGAGTTCGTCGACGGCGGCAAGGAGGTCGAGTTCGTCCAGAGGTTCCTCTTCGCCGCGGATGGCGTTGGTGAGAATGTCGCGAGCTCGTTTGATCTCTTCGACGGCGTTGCCGCTGCCGACGTAATCGATCGAGAGGGTGTTCTGGTAGCCGACGCTGCGGATGGCGTTGACGCACGCCGCGAGATCGGCACCCGAGTGCACCCCGGCGCGATCGAATCCCTCCACCGTGGCGTGGATGGCCCCCGCGTACGGGGCCAGCTTGCGGAGCGTGGTCTCGGCGTTGCCGCTCTTCTTGGCGTGACCGAACTCGGGCAGCGAACCGACCCTGAACCCGCCCACCCGCTTGATGAGATCGGTCAGCCGCGTCGGATCGTCGGTGAGCCCGGTGCCGGGCCGAAGCAGAATGTTGAGTTCGAGGCGATCGACCGACTGGAGCGAGCCCTTCAGAAGCGCCGCGGTGCGATCGAAGACGTCGGCCGAGTCCTTCCCGCGGCAGCCCACCCCGAGGGCGCTGCATCCAAGCCGGTTCGCGGCGGCCGCAAGGCGTCCGAGGCGCGTCGCCGCGGCGGTGCGGAGCTTCTCGTCGGCGGAACCGAATTCGAGCGGCTCATCATCGACCAGAACCAGGCATGGGCAGGCAGCCTTGTCAGCTTCATCCCGCAGTCGCTCGATCTCGGCGATGGTCCATCCGCGGAGCAGCGAAGCGGGCACGCTGAGACCGTGCAGCCCGAGCTCGTCGTGGGCGAATCGCGGCACCTCGCAGGGAGTGAGGGTGCGCTCTCCGCGGCCGGCGAGGAGCGTGCGCAACGAGTTGACCGTGAGCGTCAGAAGCATGTGGGGAGCCGCAGCGACGGACCGGCGACACTCTACCGCACCAACTCCGCCTCACCGCTGACGAAGGCTCGTTCCGGGGGGAAAGTCCGGAATTCGCCGGTGCGCCCGCCGCGATCGAGTCCGCCCGGGAAGCGCCGGCCCATCAAATGCGCGGCAACTGCGCGGCAAACGCACGGCAAACGCACGGCGGCGATTCGCGAGTGAGGCTCTCGTGAACTCGGGTCTCTCGCTCAGTTGCAGGGCAAAAGAGAAAACGTCGACCACGAAGGCCGACGTTTTCCGGAGGGGAGAAAGATCCGAGGTGGGGCAAGTCCTTCTTTGCAACTTGCTGGCGTGATGATAACGAAATGGAGAACTTCGGCAAGGAACTGGGACCTTTTTTTTGCCCATCTTCACTCTGGGTCTGCCATTTTGGCATAAGTCGATGTCTCAGCATGATTTAGAAATTCAGAGTTCGAGCGGAAGCTTCTTGACAAATTGGGTTATCCACCGATGAGCCCGACCTCGCGAGCCGAAACGGGTGTCGGCGAGGGCCGGAAGCCCGCGAGCCCGACACCGCTTCCCCGGACCTGCTCCGGCATGCGGGATCCCTCCACCCAGTTCCCTCCATCCAGTTCCCTCCACCCAGTTCCCTCCATCCAGTTGGTCAAGTCGCCGTGTTCAGCATTCCCAAACTTCGCCGCCCTGCATCTGGCTGCATCTGGCTGCACCCTCCCCGAACGCCCCGCGACCGCAGGGGTTCGGGCACGTGATCTCCCTCCTCCCGTCGCATCCGCCTGTACCCTCCGCGGTCCCGGTCGTGAGCGCTCACGCCCGCGGCGCCGCTCTCCATCATCCGCCGAGTGATCCAATGTCCACCCCTCGCGACTGCCGCTTCTCCGCCTCGCATGAATGGTTCAAGCTCGAAGGCGACGTGGTGACGATCGGGATCACCCAGTTCGCCGCCGACGAACTCACCGACATCACCTACGTCGAGTTGAAGCCCTCCGGGACCAAGCTCGCCGCAGGCGCGAGCATCGGCGAAGTCGAATCGGTGAAGACGACGAGCGACGTCTACTCGGCCGTGGGCGGCGAGGTCATCGAAGCCAATCCGCTGGTCGTCAAGGATCCCTCGCTTCTGAACAGCGATCCCTTCGGCAAGGGTTGGCTGGTGAAGATGCGCACGAGCGATGCCTCTGCGCTCAAGGGGTTGATGGACGCCGCAACCTACGACCAGAAGCATCCGGTGAGCTGACGCTCGATTGCGACATCCGAAGTGCGCCCGTCGACGAACTGCCCCCAACATGGTCCCGCCGTCACCGCCTCGCGTGCTGCTCCACGATGTTCGGAAGAGCTACGCAAGCGGCCGGGGTCGCGTCACGGCGCTGCGCGGCATCGATCTGGTCATCGACGAGCCCGGGTTCTACGCCATCATGGGTCCATCCGGGAGCGGCAAGAGCACGCTGCTTCATCTGCTCGGCGGGCTCGATCGGCCCGACTCGGGACGGGTCTGCGTCGCCGAACACCAGCTCGAGGGCATGAGCGAAGCTGAACTCACCACCTTTCGGCGGCGTGGCGTGGGCATCGTCTTCCAGCAGTTCAATCTGATTCCCACGCTCTCGGCAATCGACAACGTCATGCTGCCCGGCGTCCTGGACGGACGGCCTCGCCAGGAACTGCGGGCGAGGGCCCGCGATCTGCTGGCCCGCCTCGGTCTGGCCAACCGCGATCACCATCGCCCCGACGCCCTCTCGGGCGGCGAGCAGCAGCGGGTGGCGATTGCCCGAGCGCTTCTCTTTGCACCGCCGGTCATCCTGGCCGACGAGCCGACGGGAAATCTTGACATGGCCAGCAGCGATCTGCTGTGGACGATGCTGGAACAGATCGCCGCGACCGAGCGGCTCACCGTGGTGATGGTCACGCACGAGCCCGCGGCCGCGACGCACTGTCGTCGCGTCTTCGTGCTGCGCGATGGACTTGTCGCCGACACCTTCGACGTGGATGGAATCGATGCGGGCGAGCTGGCACATCGCGCTCAGCGGACTCTCCGCGCGGCCGGTTAGAAACCTCCTTCTCGCCGCCGCAGTCCTTCTCGCGTCGAGTCTGGTGACCGCCGTCGCCTGCGGCATCGGTTCTGCGCGCCGCTCGGTGGAGGCGCGCCTCAATCGGATCATCGGGGCCACCGATGCCCGCATCCTCGAGGAGAACGGAAACCGCTTCGACGATTCCATTCTCGATGAAGTGCGGGCGTGGCCGGGAGTCGAGGCCGCGGGAGCGCGACTCTTCTCGTCGATCACGCTGGTGCACGAACCAGTCGCCCCCCGGGGCAAAGTCCCCGCTGACGATGCGCCGCAGGCCGAAGAGACGCGACGACGAGCCGTGATCCAGGCCCGCGGCATCGATCTCGACACGCTGGCCCGCTTCGGCCAGGTGGCAGCCGATCGCGGGCGACTCCCGAGCGCCGACAACGAGGTGCTCGTCGACTCGATGACCGTCCGGATGCTCGAGGCGCCCATCGGCAGCACACTTCGTCTGCAGCGCTTCGGGGCTCCCATGACCTTCATCGTGGTGGGCGAATACGACCGACCTTCGCTGGGCATGCTGCAGCGGCCCGAACTGATCATCTCGCGAGCGGCGCTGACGGAGGCCACTGACCGGGCCGGCGAGGCCAGCGTCATCTCGATCATCCTCGACGAGGACGATCCGTCGGCCTCCGACGTGGTCGCATGGTGCGCCGCCAACGCCGCCCGTCTGCCCGAGGGACTTCTTCTCGAGCCCGCGGAACTCATCACCACCGGCTACGACCGCCAGGTTCGCTCCTCGAACATGGGATTCCTGCTGGCGTCGGTGATCGCCTTCCTTGCATGCAGCTTCATCGTGGCCACCGGCATGACCACCGCGGTCGTCGAGCAGGAGCGGCTGATGGCAATCGTGAGGGCAATCGGCGCCACTCGCGGGCAGCTCTTCGGAGCCCAGGTGCTCTCCGGCCTGATCATCTGCGGAGCGGGCGGAATCGTCGGAGTTCCGGTGGGTGTGGCGCTCGCCGGACTCCTCGTGTGGCGATTCGGCGAGTGGCTCCCCGAGGGTCTCTCGATCGAGCCGCTTGGCGTGATCCTCGCCGTGGCTGGCGCCGCCGCGGCGGGAGTTGGCGGCTCGATCTACCCCGCATGGCGGGCGTCGCGGGTGACGCCGCTCGAGGCTCTCGCGGCACGAGCCCGCGTGCCCACCTCGAGGGGGCTTGTGATCTGTGGCCTCGTCGGTGCCGCGGCCGTCGCCGCCCAACTCGGGCTCGCCCTGCTTCCCAATCCGCAGCAGCGCTTCTGGGCCTATGTCGTGATCGGACTTCCGCTGGCCCACGTCGGCTGGTTCCTGATGGCCCCGGCGGTTCTCACCGCCCTCGCCTTCGTCGCCGCCGGCGCTGTCGGGCGAGTGTTCGCTCTGCCGCGCGGGCTGCTGCGAGCGGCGCTCTCGGCGACGCCGTTCCGCGCCGGCTTCACCGGCGGTGCGCTGATGGTCGGCGTGGCCATCCTCGTGAGCAGTTGGTCCAACGGGACGTCGCTCCTCGAGGACTGGGTCGGTCGCATTCGTTTCGCCGACGGCTTCGTCTTCCGCGTCACCGGAATCTCGGCGCGGGAGCAGCAGATCGTCAGCGATCTTCCCTTCGTGACCGCAAGCTGTCCGATCAGCTATCTGCCGCTGCGAGTCGAAGGCGAAGCCCGACTGGGCGTCGTGGGGTACGCCCCGCCGAATGTGGTCTGCATCGGCTTCGACCCGGATCGCTTCTTCGCGATGACCACCCTCGACTGGAAGGAGGGAGAGCCGGAGACCGCAATTCCGCTCCTTCGCGAAGGCGCGGGAGTCCTCGTCGCCGAGCAGTTCCTGATCGCTCGCGGGCTCGGGGTCGGTGACACCATCCGACTCGGCAACGGCCGCAGCGCCTTCGACTTTCAGATCGCCGGGGTGGTCAGCGCCGCCGGTCTCGACATCGCCACCCAGTTCTTCGGCGTGCGCAGCGCCTATCTCGAACATGCGATCTCGTGCGTCTTCATGGACTTCGCCACCGTGCGCGAGCGCTTCGGAAGCGACGAGGCGACCATGATCCAGCTCTCGCTCGATCCCGCAGTCGATGACCAGATCGTCGCCGAGGCGATTGCCGAGGCCCTCCCCGGCGTCGTCTTCAGCAGTGGCCGCGCCATCCGCAGGATCATCGACGAGCTCGGCGGCGTCATGCTCGCCGTGAGCACCGGCGTGGCCGTCGCGGCCCTGCTGCTGGGCTGCTTTGGAGTCGGCAACGTGATCGCCGCAGGGATCCACGCGAGGCAGCACGAGTTCGGCGTGCTCCGGGCAATCGGCGGAACGCGCTGGCTGCCGGCGCGGCTGGTCTGCGCGGAAGCGGTGATCATCGGCCAGACTGGAGCGGCGGTCGGCACCGCGCTTGGCATGCAGCTCGCCTGGATGTCGGTGATCCTCCATCGCGATCTGCTGGGGCTTCCGATGCGACTGATCTTCCCGGTCGTCCCCACCGCGCTGGGGTGGATCACGGTCATCGCCCTGGCGGCGCTCGCGGCCCTGCCTGCGGCGTGGGCGCTCTCCCGCCGGGCGCCGCGGGAGTTGCTGGGTTCAGGGTGATGCACAGGGAACAGGCCCTGTTCCCCTTCCTCTACCATCGCCCCGTGACCGCGTTCAAGCTCCGATCGCCGTTTTCGCCGATGGGCGACCAGCCGCAGGCGATCGCCACGCTGGTCGCGGGCGTGGAGTCGGGCCAGAAGCATCTCGTTCTTCTCGGCGCAACCGGCACCGGCAAGACCTTCACGATGGCCAACGTCATCGCAAAGACCAACCTGCCGACCTTGATCATCAGCCACAACAAGACGCTGGCGGCGCAGCTCTACGAGGAGATGAAGGAGCTCTTCCCCGAGAACGCCGTCAGCTACTTCGTGAGCTACTACGACTACTACCAGCCCGAGGCGTACATCCCGCAGCGGGACATCTACATCGAGAAGGATGCCTCGCGCAACGCGGATCTTGATCGACTGCGCCTGGCCGCGACCAGCAACCTGCTTTCCCGGCCCGACTCGATCGTCGTCGCCAGCGTCTCCTGCCTCTACGGTCTCGGCTCGCCCTCGGAGTACAAGAACAAGGTGCTGGTGGTGAATCGGGGCGCCCGCTTCGATCGTCGGCAGTTCCTGCTCGGACTGGCCGACATGCAGTATTCCCGCAACGAGATCTCGATCGAGCGCGGACAGTTCCGGGTGCGCGGCGACGTCATCGAAGTGGCTCCGGCCTACGAGCAGCACGGCATCCGCATCGAGCTCTTCGGCGACGAGGTGGAGTCGATTGCCCTCATCGACCTGCTGACCGGCGAAGTGCTGTCGAACGAGTCGCGGATCTTCATCTTCCCGGCCGTCCACTACGTGATGCCCGAGGACCAGCTCGAGCGGGCGATGCGGCAGATCCGCGAGGAACTCGACGCCCGCGTGATCGAACTCCGCAGCGAGGGCAAACTGCTCGAGGCCCAGCGGCTTCTCTCGCGCACCCGCTACGACCTGGAGATGCTCGAGGAAACAGGCTTCTGCAACGGCATCGAGAACTACGCCCGGCACATGGATGGACGCAAGCCCGGCGAGCGTTCCTACACGCTGCTCGACTACTACCGCATGGTTCCCGGCCACGGCGCCGACGACTGGCTGGTGATCATCGACGAGAGCCATGTCACCATTCCGCAGATCCGCGGCATGTACTTCGGCGACCGAAGCCGCAAGCAGACCCTCGTCGACCACGGCTTCCGCCTCCCGAGCGCGCTCGACAATCGGCCGCTGCGCTTCGAGGAGTTCGAGGGGATCGCTCCGCGGATCCTCTTCGTCTCGGCCACGCCGAGCGCCTACGAGCTCGAGAAGTCCGGCGGCGTCGTGGCCGAGCAGGTGATCCGACCGACCGGTCTGGTCGACCCGCCGATCTCGCTCCGCTCGGCGCGGGCTCAGGTGCCGGATCTCCTCGTCGAGGTGCAGAAGCGGGCCGCCATCTCCGAACGCTCCCTGGTGACCGCGCTCACCAAGCGATTGTGCGAAGAGCTCACCGGCTATCTCCACGATCAGGGAGTGCGGGTGCGGTATCTGCACAGCGACATCGACACGCTGGAGCGGCTCGAGATCCTCCGCGGTCTGCGCGAGGGGGAGTTCGATGTGCTCGTCGGCGTGAATCTGCTGCGGGAAGGACTCGATCTTCCCGAGGTCTCGCTGGTCTGCATCCTCGACGCCGACAAGCAGGGCTTCCTGCGGAGCGAGAGCAGCCTGATCCAGACGATGGGTCGCGCCGCCCGCAACGCCAACGGCGCCGTGATCCTCTACGCCGACAAGGTCACGCCCGAGATGCAGGCGGCGATGGACGAGGTCGATCGACGCCGCGCCAAGCAGCTCGCGTACAACGCCGAGCACGGGATCACTCCGGAGACCATTCAGAAGGCGATCCGTCGGGGCATGGAACAGGAGCTCGCGGCCAACCGCACCACCCGCAAGGCCGCAGGCCATGGTTCCAGCGAGAAGCTCTACGAGCGCAAGGAGCTCCTGCGACTGCTGGAACAGGAGATGCTCGAAGCTGCAAAGCGGCTCGAGTTCGAGAAGGCCGCGAAACTTCGCGATCGGGTCCGCGAGGTCAGGTCGATGCCGGAGCTCGATGCAGGCGGGCCGATCAAGCTTCCACTCGACCCCCTCCAGAGGAGTTCAGGGTCAGGTCGCGGCTCTCGCGGAAACGACGACGACGAGCCCAGGGCCAAGCCCGGCATGGCCGGTTCCCGAGCCGGCATCACCGGTCGCAAGAAGAAGAAGCGCGGTTGAACGCTGCCCCCATTGGGCGGCGCAGCGCACACCACCGCCGCGCTGTGCGAAGCGCGGTGGTGATGCAGTGAGGAGTTTGTGGTGACGGGCAGCCCCCCGTCCCAATCGCGGGGGGCGGGGCTGGGGGCGACCCTCGGAGTCCGCCTGCGGCGCGACTCCCCTCCGAGCGCGACGCAAGCAGATCCGAGGGTTGCCCCACCTCGAAGGATGAGGTGCCGTGCCTCCCAAAGGGACGGTGGGTGCGGCGCTGCGCACTGCACGTTGCAGATTTTTTCAGGTGGTCCGCGACCGACTCGGTTCGGCCTGCGAGGCGGAAGGATTCCCGCTGCGGCTCAATCCGCGGTCGCGACCGAAGCGGGTGGCGCCGCCGCGGTCACATTCAGCCTGAGACCCACCCCCACGGGCAGTCCGCAGCCCAGACCCATGCGCCGTGACGCCCGGACCAGTCGCTCCCGATCGAGCGGGTCGAGGCACGCAAACCACGGCTCGCGCTGCACCAATACCACCGTCGCGCCGCGGGGTGCGCGGCGCGACGAACAGTCGCCGTCGAGTTCATCCGTCTGAGTTGGGGTCGTCGAAGTCACGTTCAGACAGTTCCTCTCTCCATTCCCGCAGCCAT
>CAYXKH010000005.1:0-8997 GCA_964465255.1 uncultured Isosphaeraceae bacterium | reverse complement strand
GAGCCCCCGCGGGCAGCGGGACGTTGCATGACACCGTGACACTGCCGCCGCGTCAAGATTTCATTGAATTTCCCCTCGCCCCGCCGGCGACGACACCAGCGTTCGCCCGATCCCGAACATCCACCGCACGTGGTTATGATCGCACCCCCGATGTCGAGCCCTCCAAACCCGCATTCCCCCCGCAAAACCGAACTCACGGCGAGTCTTCGGTCAATCGTCGTGCGCGGTGCCCGCGAGCACAACCTCAAGTCGCTCGACGTCGTCATTCCCCGTGATCAGTTGGTGGTGATTACCGGAGTCTCGGGCTCGGGCAAGAGCTCGCTCGCCTTCGACACGATCTTCGCCGAGGGGCAGCGGAAGTACATGGAGTCGCTGAGCGCCTACGCCCGGCAATTCCTCAACCAGATGCAGAAGCCCGACGTGGAGGAGATCTCCGGGCTCCCGCCGACGATTGCAATCGAACAGCGCGGCGGCGGCCACACCCCGCGCTCGACTGTCGCGACCACCACCGAGATCTACGACTACCTCCGGCTTCTCATGGCCCGCTGCGGCACGCCGACCTGCTGGCATCGAGTGGGTGGTACCGATGACGCGCCCATCACCTGCGGTCAGCCGATTGCGGCGACGGCGGCCACGCAGATCGTCGACTCGGTCCTCGCCCAGGCCGACGGCCAGCGGGTGGTGCTCTGCGCCCCGGTGGTGCGCGGCAAGAAGGGCCACCATCGCGAGGTCGCCGAAGCGCTTCAGAAGCAGGGCTTCGTGCGGGCCCGCGTGAACGGAACGCTGGTCGATCTGCGCGAAGCCCTGAAGGAAGGCGGCGAGAACCCGCTCGGGCTGGGCCGGTACGAACTGCACACGATCGAGGCGGTGGTGGATCGACTGGTCGCCGAGCCATCCTCGCGGCAGCGACTGGCGGAGTCGGTCGAAGTCGCCTTGCGCGTCGGCGGCGGACTGCTGGTGGTCCTGATCGAGCGCGCCGGCGAGTGGACCGAGCAGCGCTACAGCGAGAAGTACGCCTGCCCCGATCACCCCGAGTGCGCAATCGAAGAGCTCGAGCCGCGGCTCTTCTCCTTCAACTCTCCCCATGGAGCCTGTCCGAAGTGTGCGGGCCTGGGAACCGTCGCCGAGTTCGACCAGGCCCTGGTGGTGCCCGACGAGGAGCTCCCGGTCTCCGAGGCCATCGAACCCTTCCGCCGCAACGGACCGCGGATGAACAGCTACTACAAGCGGCTGATCCGCAAGTTCTGCGAAGCGATGGAGTGTCGGCCGACGACGCCGTTCAAGCGTCTCACCAGGACTGCCATCCGCATCCTGCTCCACGGGACCGGCGAGGCCGACACCGCGAAGCTCGGATTCTCCTTCGAGGGAGTGATGCCCAACCTGCATCGCCGCTTCGAGCAGAGCGAGAGCGAACTGATCAAGGAGCGACTTCACGCCTACATGAGCAGTCGGCCCTGCCCGACGTGTGGCGGCAGTCGGCTGAAGCCCGAAGCCCTGCATGTGCGCGTGCCCGGGGCCATCGGGGGCACGGTCCGCCCCGCCGGCATCGGCGAGATCGTCGATCTCACCATCGAGCGGGCGGTCGAGTTCTTCAAGGCCATCCGTCTCACCACCGAGCAGTCGACCATCGCCGAGCCGATCCTGCGGGAGATCAACGCCCGACTCGGATTCCTCGCCTCGGTCGGGCTCGACTACCTCTCGCTCGATCGGGTGAGCTCGACCCTCTCGGGCGGCGAGGCCCAGCGCATCCGCCTCGCGACCCAGGTCGGTTCGGGTCTGGTCGGCGTCTGCTACGTGCTCGATGAACCGACCATCGGACTGCACCAGCGGGACAACGACCGGCTGATCGGCACGCTCCGCCACCTCACCGACATCGGCAACAGCGTTCTGGTCGTCGAGCACGACGAAGACACGATCCGCGCCGCGGACTACGTCCTCGACATCGGTCCCGGTCCCGGGCGGCACGGCGGGCGGGTGGTGGCCGAGGGTGATGTCGCCGCGATCTGCGCGGTGCCTGATTCGCTCACCGGGCAGTTTCTCTCGGGGAAACGGCGGATCGAGATTCCGACCAGAAGGCGTCGCCTCGGCGGGGCTCGATCGACGGATCGGGCAGTCGATCGGGTCATCGCCATCAAGGGCGCCCGTGCGAACAACCTGAAGTCGATCGATGTGGACTTCCCGCTCGGCGGCATGATCTGCGTCACCGGTGTCTCGGGTTCAGGCAAGAGCACGCTCGTCAACGAGGTGCTGCTCAAGGCGGCGATGCACGCCGTCAACGGGTCCCGCGTCGTCCCCGGCGCCCACGATCGGGTGACCGGCTTCGGAAAGATCGACCGCGTGGTCGAAGTCGACCAATCGCCCATCGGCCGCACGCCGCGCAGCAACCCCGCGACCTACTCGGGGATCTTCGACGAGATCCGCAAGCTCTACGCCAAGACCAAGGAGTCGAAGATCCGCGGCTATGAACCGGGGCGATTCTCCTTCAACGTGAAGGGCGGTCGCTGCGAGGCATGCCAGGGCCAGGGGGTGCGGCGCATCGAGATGCACTTCCTGCCGGACGTCTTCGTGACCTGCGACACCTGCCGCGGGGCCCGCTACAACCGGGAGACGCTCGACATCCGCTATCGAGACCTGAACATCTCGCAGGTGCTGGATCTGACCGTCGCCGACGCGGTCGAGTTCTTCTCGGCGCATCCCAGGATCTCGCGGATGGTCGAGTGTCTTCGCGACGTCGGGCTCGACTACATCCAGCTCGGCCAGCCGGCGACGACCATGAGCGGCGGCGAGGCCCAGCGCATCAAGCTGGCAAGCGAGCTGGCGGTGAAGGGAATTCCCGGGGCGCCCTCGGGACAGACGCTCTACGTCCTCGACGAACCGACGACCGGGCTCCATTTCGCCGATGTCGAGAAGCTGCTGGCGGTGCTTCAGCAGCTTGCCGATGCCGGACACACCCTGGTGGTCATCGAACACAACCTCGACGTGATCAAGTGCGCCGATTGGCTCATCGACCTGGGACCCGAAGGCGGCGACCGCGGTGGCATGGTGGTCGCCACCGGCACGCCCGAGATGGTCGCGGCGCACTCGACGAGCTTCACCGGCGCCTATCTGCGGCGGATCCTTCCGACCATCGGGGCGGGCGCTTCCCCGGCCGCCCCATCGCGGGCGGGGAAGATGGCCGTCGACTCTGCGAAGCGAACCCGGGTCCGGGCGGTGTGAGCAACGGCGGCGATCGCCCTGTGGTGATTCCTCGGAGATCTCGCCCCGCCGATCCCTGCATGGTCGAGACTCGGGGACGAAACTCGGGGACGAAACTCGGGGTCGAAACTCGTCCGCGCGACCGACCATCGTCGTCCGCCGCAGTGATGCGATGACCGGGCCGGGTGCCCCCGTTACCATCCGGCGGTGTCTCGCTTCAGGTCGTTCGATGTGCCCTCGACGACGAGCCGCCACCGCGTTCGTCTCGTCACTTCTCCTTCCAACCGACACTCCGCCATGCCCACCGCGACCGCTGCTCCAACCCGCGCCTCTTCGATCTCGAGTCTCCTTGGAGCCGATGGCGAGGCGCTCCTTGCCCACAAGGCCAAGCTCGACAAGTCGATGTTCCATCTCCCCGGTCCCGACTTCGTCGATCGGGTCTGGGCGAAGAGCGATCGCAATCCGCAGGTGCTGCGGTCGATTCAGGCGCTCTTCGACCACGGACGTCTTGCCGGCACCGGCTATCTCTCGATCCTTCCGGTCGATCAGGGCATCGAGCATTCCGCCGGCGCAAGCTTCGCGAAGAACCCGATCTATTTCGACGGCGAGAACATCGTGAAGCTGGCACTCGAGGGCGGCTGCAACGCCGTGGCCACGACCTTCGGAGTGCTCGGCTCGGTCGCGCGTGCGTACGCCCACAAGATCCCCTTCATCGTCAAGATCAACCACAACGAACTGCTGACGGTGCCCAACCGATTCGATCAGGTGCTCTTCGGATCGGTCGAGGAGGCGTGGAACATGGGCGCGGTCGCAATCGGCGCGACCATCTATTTCGGCTCCGAGGAGTCGACGCGGCAGATCACCGAGATCGCCCACGCCTTCCAGCACGCCCACGAGCTGGGCATGGCGACGGTGCTGTGGTGCTACATCCGCAACAACGCCTTCAAGAAGGATGGCAAGGACTACCACGTCGCCGCCGATCTCACCGGCCAGGCCAACCACCTTGGCGTGACGATCCAGGCCGACATCATCAAGCAGAAGCTCCCCGAACTGAACGGCGGCTACACGGCCTTGAACCCGACTGGTTCGGGGGGCGGCTCGTCGTACGGCAAGCTCGACAATCGCATGTACAGCGATCTCGCCACCGATCACCCAATCGACCTGACCCGCTACCAGCTCCTGAACTGCTACAGCGGTCGCTGCGGCCTCATCAATTCGGGCGGTGCCAGCGGTGAGAACGACTTCGCCGATGCGGCCCGGACTGCGGTCATCAACAAGCGCGCCGGCGGCATGGGTCTCATCTCCGGACGCAAGGCCTTCCAGCGACCGATGGTCGAGGGCGTGCGGATCCTCAACACCATCCAGGATGTGTATCTGGATGCGGGGATCACGGTGGCGTGAGGGGGGGAGTCGGCTGCGCCGACGATGAATCAGTCGGCGCAGCCGACGATGAACCAGTCGGCCAAGCCGACGACCCCTTCCGTCAGGAGCCTCGCTCCTTCTCGCAGGGCATCGGGGAGCGGCATCTCGTCGGGGGTGATTGCGAATGCGGCGGTGAGTCCCTGGTTGCGCAGCGACTCCCAGCCCGGCTCGAGGGAACCGGCGAAGGCAATCAGCGGCACCTTCGCGACCGCGCAGCGGCGGGCCAGCGCGGCGATCAGTTTGCCGCGTGCGGTCTGCTGATCGAGACGGCCTTCGCCGGTGATGACCAGATCGGCTCGCGCCAGCCGGGCATCGAACCCGACGATGTCGAGGATGAGGTCTGCGCCTGGCTCGAGGGTGGCCCCGAGTGCGAGAAGACCGGCGCCGAGTCCGCCGGCGGCGCCGCAGCCCGGAGTCCTGGTGAGACGATCGAGGTCGAGTCCGGCGTCACGGGCGACCACTCGTGCGAAATGGGCGAGGTTCCTGTCCATGGTCGTGACCATGTCGGGTGACGCTCCCTTCTGCGGTCCGTAGACGGCGCTGGCCCCGTCGGGACCGAGGAGCGGCGTCTGCACGTCGCAGGCAACGGCAATCGTGACGCGTGCGCCACTCGTCTCGCCTCCCCTCTCGCCTGCGGTCCGCGCGAGTCGACGGTCGACGCCGGAGAAGTCCGCCGTCGCGAGATCCTGAAGACCGCCACCACCGGGCCCAATCGGTCGCCCGTCGCCGCGCAGCAGCGTGACGCCGAGTGCTTCGAGCATCCCTGCGCCGCCGTCGTTGGTGGCGCTGCCGCCGAGCCCGATGACGATCCGGGCGACACCGCAGTCGAGTGCGGCTCGAATCAGTTCGCCGGTGCCGCGGGTGCTGGCTCGAAGGGGATCCCGCGCATCCGGCCCGATGAGCGCGAGCCCGCTCGCCGCCGACATGGCGATGAAGGCGGTTCGCCCGGTGGCATCGAGACCGAACTTCGCGGAGACGCGATTGCCCAGGGGCCCGGTCACGTCGACCGATTCGATCCGGCCACCGCACCCGGCAACCAGCGCTTCGACCGTGCCTTCGCCGCCGTCGGCGAGGGGCAGCAGGTCGATCTCGACGTCAGCACGCACCCGGCGAACTCCCGCGGCGATGGCCGCAGCCGCTTCGGGGCTGGTCATGCTTCCTCGGAACTTGTCGGGACAGGCCAGGACACGCATGGGAATCGTCGATTCGAGCCGGAACTCCGCAGCGGTGCGGTGGGCCGGAGGTGGCCACGAGCGCGGCGGGCCATCGTCAAACCACCGGACCATACACTCCCGCCCCATGGCCCTCTTCTCGAAGTTTCGCGGCGCCAAGACCGCCTCGACGCCTGCCCCCTCGTCCTCCCAGCGGGCTCGCGCCGCCGCACCCGCGATCGTCAGCGAACCGCTTCCCGCCGACCCCGCCCTCGAGTCGCGCATCGCCGCAATCGGCGGTGAACTGCTCGACGCCGCGCGGCGCAACAAGCAGGGCATGCTCTCGAGCGCGTTCTGGTCCGACAAGCTCATGGACTGGTCGATGAAGGACGAGGCCTTCAAGGTCCAGCTCTTCCGCTTCGTCGACTGCTTCCCGATGCTGAAGACGCCCGAAGAGGTGCACGACCATCTCACCGACTACCTCTCGCAGCCGGGAGTCACTCCCCCGCCGGGGTTCGATCTCGGCCTCAGGATGGGCGGACTCGCCAAGGGGCTCATGGCCCGCACCATGTCGAGCCAGATCACCGGCATGGCCGAGAAGTTCATCGCCGGCACCGATGCGAAGAGCGCCCTTCCCAAGCTGAAGTCGCTGTGGAAGGAGGGACTGGCCTTCTCGGTCGATCTCCTCGGCGAAGCCTGCGTGAGCGACGAGGAAGCGCTGCACTATCGCGCCAAGTACCTCGACCTGATCGAGAACCTGCCGCGCGATGTCGCGGCGTGGCCGGCGAATGCACGACTCGAAAGCGATCACCTGGGGCCGATTCCCCGCTGCAACGTCTCGATCAAGATCAGTTCGCTCCACGCCCGCACCGATCCCATCGACACCGAGGGATCGATCCGCGGGCTGATGGAAGGATTGCGCCCCGTCCTCAAGGCGGCCAAGGAGCGCGGGGTCCTCATCAACTTCGACATGGAGCAGTTCGCGCTCAAGGACCTGACGCTCGAACTGTTCATGCGCTGCTGCGACGAGATCGACTTCGAAGCGGGCCTCGCCATGCAGGCGTATCTGCGAAGCGGTGAAGAGGACGCCCAGCGGATCATCGACTGGGCCAGGAAGTCGGGGCGGGTGGTGACGGTGCGACTGGTGAAGGGCGCGTACTGGGACTACGAGACCATCAACGCCGAGCAGCAGGGCTGGCCCGTTCCGGTGTGGGGACGGAAGAGCGACACCGACGCCTGTTTCGAGCGGATGACCCGCCGCTTCATCGAGCAGATGCCCCGCACTCGCGGCGAAGGCGGCGTGAAGCTCGCCCTGGGTTCGCACAACGCCCGCTCGATTGCGTTCGCTCTGGCGACGCTCGAGAAGAACGGCCTTCCGCCGAAGGCACTCGAGCTCCAGATGCTCCACGGCATGGCCGATCAACTGAAGGCCGCCGCCACCGAGCGCGACCTCCGGGTGCGCGAGTACGTGCCAATTGGCGAGATGATCCCGGGGATGGCCTATCTGGTCCGCCGACTGCTCGAGAACACCAGCAACGAGAGCTGGCTCAAGGCCGGATTCCTCGACGGGGCCTCGGCCGAGTCACTGCTGGCTTCGCCCCATCGGCGTCACGCCGTGGATCTCGGCGTCGAGCGGATCGAGAACGCGCCGGAGCGACATGCACTCTCCCCCGCCGTGGAGGGTGTGGGCAACGGTCGCCCCTTCTACACCGAGCCGCTTCGCAACTTCGCCGATCGCACGCAGTGCGATCGCTACGCCGCGGCGGTGGCGCGGGCGAGCGTGCCGAAGGTCGCCAACGACGGCACCGAGGCTCAGGTCAACGCCCTCGTCGAACGCCAGCACGCCTTCTTCCCGACGTGGCGCGACACCGACGCCCGCGTGCGGGCCGCGGCTCTGGTGAAGGCGGCGCAGCTCATGCGCGATCGCCGCGACGAGCTGTCGGGTGTGATCATCAAGGAGTCGGGCAAGCCGTGGCGCGAGGCCGACGCCGACGTCTGCGAGGCCATCGACTTCTGCGAGTACTACGCCAGACTTGCGGTGCCGATGTTCGAGCCGGAGCAGCTCGGTCGCTTCGTCGGCGAACTCGATCAGCAGTGGTACCAGCCGCGCGGGGTCGCCGCGATCATCTCGCCCTGGAACTTCCCGCTGGCCATCTGCGCCGGCATGACCGTGGCCGCGCTGGTCACCGGCAACACCGCAATCGTCAAGCCCGCGGAGCAGACGCCGGCGATTGCCAGGCTTCTCTGCGAGATCCTCTGGGCGGCTGGCGTGCCGAAGGACGCCCTCGGCTTCCTTCCCGGCCGCGGCGAGACCGTCGGGGCCGGACTCGTGCGCCATCCCAAGGTTGCGCTCATCGCCTTCACCGGCAGCATGGCGGTCGGGCTCAACATCGTCGAGGCCGCAGGACGGACCGACCCGGTGCGTCAGGAGTCGGTCAAGAAGGTGATCTGCGAGATGGGCGGCAAGAACGCGATCATCGTCGACGCCAGCGCCGATCTCGACGAGGCCGTGCTCGGCGTGCGGCAATCGGCCTTCGGCTTCTGCGGACAGAAGTGCTCCGCGTGCAGCCGAGCCATCGTCGTCGAAAGCACCCACGATCAGTTCGTGCATCGGCTGGTCGAGAGCACCCGGGCTCTGGTGGTCGGCGATCCCACGCTCCCAGGAACCGACATCGGACCGGTGATCGATGCCGAGGCCGCGACCAGGATCCGCAGCTTTATCGAGATCGGGGCGCGCGAGGGCAGGCTCGAAGTCGCACTCGACACGCCCGCCGGGCTCGAGGCCAAGGTCGGCAAGCCGTATGTCGGTCCCGCGGTCTTCTCGGGCATCAGGCCCGAGCATCGCCTCGCCAACGAGGAGATCTTCGGTCCGGTGCTCGCGGTGATTCGCGTCAAGGACTTCGACGAGGCCCTCGCGGTCGCCAACTCGACGGCGTACAAGCTGACCGGCGGGGTCTACTCGCGCAAGCCCTCGCACCTCGACCGCGCCAGGCGCGAGTATCGAGTCGGCAACCTCTACATCAATCGAGGCATCACCGGGGCGCTCGTCGGGCGCCAGCCCTTCGGCGGCTTCGGCATGAGCGGCGTCGGCAGCAAGGCCGGTGGGCGCGACTATCTGCTCCAGTTCGTCGAACCGCGGGCCGTCTGCGAGAACACGATGCGGCGGGGATTTGCGCCGGGGTTGGAGTAGACGCGCGCTTCGCTCGCGGCAGGGGGCAGGGGGCAGGGA
>CAYXKH010000004.1:18687-41409 GCA_964465255.1 uncultured Isosphaeraceae bacterium | reverse complement strand
GGCCGAACGGAGCGCTCCAAATCTTGGCCGAACGGAGCGCTCCAAATCTTGGCCGAACGGAGCGCTGATCACTCCGCCGGAACGACGTTCGCAGCCTTGGGGCCCTTGCCTTCGTTGGTGATCTCGAAGTTCACCTTCTGTCCCGGGTGCAGCGTCCGCCGACCGTCCATCTTGATGTCGGAGTAGTGGACGAAGACGTCCTTGCCACCGCCCTCGGGAGTGATGAATCCGTAACCCTTGTCGTCAAAAAACTTTGCAACAGTTCCGATCGCCATATCAGGCCCTTTCACTTTCGTCTGAAAATCCGATCTGGCCTGACACAGCCGAACCGAGCAGAGGCGAGACGAGGCGCCGACTGACTTACGCAGAGAACGTAGGTGAGGGTCAAGAGCGTGTCAAGAAGCGGTGTGGCCACGGCGGGCTGCCTGTCACTACTGCTGTCCAACGATCTCGATCAGCTCGACATCGAAGATCAAGGTCGCGCGGGCGGGGATGACCGGCGGTCGTCCGCGCTCGCCGTAGGCAAGCTCGAAGGGGATGATCAGCTTCCGCTTCCCCCCCACCTTCATGCTGCCCACGCCCTCGGTCCACCCGGCGATCACGCCGTTGAGTGGAAACTGGGCAGGTGCGCCGCGGTCGAGCGAACTGTCGAACTTGGTGCCGTCGACGAGGAACCCGGTGTAGTGCACCTTGACGGTGGCGCTGGGGCCGCTGGGGGCGGGACCCTCGCCGACCGTGAGTTCGAAGTAGCGAAGTCCGGTGGCGGTCTCGGTCCATTCGCCGGTGACGGGCTCTCCTGGGAATCGATTCATGGGCTCCTGCTTCACGATTTTGCCGGTGATTGCGTCCACCACGATCCGGTGACCCTGGTGATCGCGGTACGAGAGGATTTCGAAACTGGGCGTGGCGCCGGTGAGATCCGAGCGAACCGATCGGATCGATCCGTCGACTGCGGTCTTCGCCGCCGCGAGCGCTTCGGCGATTGTGATCCGCGCGGCCGTGACTTCGCCGGTCGTGCCGTGCACGACGACGCGTCGGTCGGCGCCGCCGGCGCTGACGAAGATCTCGTACTCGATGTGGTCACCCATGACCTTGGCCTCGGCGGAACTGGCCGAGCCGTTCAGCGCCTGCTGGGCCTTCTCGACCGCCTGGGCCATGGTGATGTGGGCGGCGGAGAGACTCTGCTCGAGTTCGGCCGGGTCGGGCGGAAGCGTCTCGAAGTCGGGAGTCTGCTGCGGGGCGAGGGCCGCGCCGGCGGCGAATCCCGTCAGCAGGACGACACCGGCGGCGATGAAAAACGATCGAATCGGGGTGCGGATCCCACGGGATGTGCTGGTCCCAACTGGCGTGCTGGTCCCAACTGGCGTGCTGGTCATGGTTGTTCTCTTCCTTTAAGTACGTCCGGGCTGAACGCCGGGCGAGACGAAGGTGCACAGGTCCGACGACCTCCGCACCGAACGGGCGTAGGTTACGTTCTTCGCGCCGCGGGGGGAGCCGTGCCGCAGGTCCCTACCGTCGCTGCAGTTTCCGCCCACTCGCCCACCCGCTCCGGAGCCACCGATGCCCATCACCCGCGACCCTCGCGTCCGCCACCGCCCGCTCCGCCTGCTCCCGCTTCTCGGGGCCGTTGCGTGCGCTGCAACGCTCGGCGGCTGCGATGTCGGCGGTCGTCAGCCCCACGCGACCAGCAAGCAGGAAACGGTCACGCCGGCCACCCAGCAGGGCCAGACCACGCCGCACTCCGCGTCGGCCCTCGGCAAGAGCCGCGACTCGGCGCTTCGGATCCAGGACAAGACCGACGACTACAACCGTCGCATCGAAGAGGCGGCCGAGGATGTCGGCAAGGACTGAGTTCGCGGACGGGTTCTTGCTGCAGGGTCCTACGCGAGCTTGTCCGGATTGAGCGGATCGAGGTCGGCGACGACGAAGCGACCGTCCTTGCGGATCACCTCGCCGTCGAAACTCAACGTGCCGCCGCCGTACTCGGGGCGCTGGATCAGCACGAGATCCCAGTGGATCTCGCTGCGATTGCCGTTGTCGGCGGTCTCGTAGGCGCGGCCCGGGGTGAAGTGGATGCTGCCGGCGATCTTCTCGTCGAAGAGGATGTCCTTCATCGGCTGAAGGATGTGCGGATGGAAGCCGATTGCGAACTCACCGACGTAGCGGGCGCCCTCATCGGTGTCGAAGACCTTCTGAAGGCGGTCGTTGTTGAGCGAGCTCGAGCACGTGACGATCTTGCCGTCCTTGAACTCCAGACGGATGTTCTCGAAGCTCACGCCGTTGTAGAGGGTCGGGGTGTTGTAGTGGATCACTCCGTTGACGCTGTTGCGCACCGGGGAGGTGAAGACCTCGCCGTCTGGAATGTTCATCTGGCCGCAGCAGGGCACGTTGGGGATGCCCTTGATCGAGAAGTGCAGATCGGTGTCGCCCGGACCCTTGATGTGGACCTTGTCGGTCGCCGCCATCCGCTTCGAGAGGGCCTTCGAGGCGTGCTCCATGCGGGCGTAGTCGAGGCAGCAGACTCGAAAGTAGAACTCCTCGAAGGCCTCGGTGTTCATGTTGGCGAGCTGGGCCATCGAACTCGTGGGCCAGCGCAGCACGCACCACTTGGTGTGATTCACCCGCTGCTCGAAGTGGACCGGCTTGCCATAGAGGCGGGCCTGCTTCTGCATCTGGGTGTCGGGAACACCGCTCAGCTCGTTGACGTTGTACGACCCGCGCATGCCCAGATAGGCGTGCATCCGCTTCATCCGCTCGAGGTCGTACTCGGCCCAGACCTTGAAGTTGTCCTCGCCGGCATCCTCATAGAGCGCGGCCATGATCCGACCGCTGCGTTCGGCGACGTGGGGATGCCCACCCGCCTTCCGCGCCGCCCGCACCAGAGCGATGGTCATCTCGCTGGGGATGTCGAAGGACTCGATCAGGATGTGCTCGCCCTTCTGAAGGCGGCACGAGAAGTTGATGAGAAGATCAGCGAGCTTGAGGTAGCGGGGATCCATGGGGGCGAGTGTAGAGCGTCGTCTGCGCCGACGGGGTCGTGTCGGCTGCGCCGACGACGACTGAGGTGTGCCGCGTGCGCGGCACCTTTCATCGCCCCGCACGATCGACGCGGCGCTGGCTGCGCCAGCATGGTCGATCGAGTCGCGCGGAAAGAAGGGAGGATTGGGGATCAGGAATCAGAAATCAGGACCCGCTCAACCCTTGGTGCACGCGTTGCCTGCCGGCGCACAGCTTCGGCAGGCAACGAAAACGTCCGCGGTCGGACAGATCCTCACTCCTCACTCCTCATTCCCAACTCCTCGTTCCCAACTCCCCCGGCTCGCTTCGCGAGCCGCCTCACTCCTCCGGACTGAACCATCCTTCCGGGAACGACTCCGTCTCGATCAGCTCGAAGACGATGGTCTTCGGCGGCGGTGGATGGCCGCGGTCGCGGAAGTTGGGGGGGCCGTCAAGGAAGCCGCGCGGGGGCATCGGGCGCATGCCGGGAAGGCGGGGCTCGCCATCGTGACGCGGGGGCGGTGGTGACATGGTGCCGGGGGCGCCGGCGAGCCCCATGGGGCCGGGGCCGCCGTGGAATGGCCGGCCGGCCGGGCCGCGGGGTGGACCATCAATTGGAGGTGGCGGCGGATCGAATGCACCTCCCAGCGGCGGCATGCGGGCGCCGGGTCCTGGTCGGGGGCCCGGTCCATCGGGTGGTCCCGCGCGGTTGTCATCGGCGCCGAAGCGCGGCGGAGGCGGTGGTCCCGGGGGACGGGCACTGGGCGACTCCTGCAGTGCCCGCTCGCGCCAGTTGGGCTCACCGCGGCCGCCGCCTGGGCGCCGTTCGCCGCGCGGGGGACGCGGGAACGGGCGCTCGCTCCAGTGCAGCTCGAGACGATGGACAAGTCGGGTCTCGGGGTCGATCCACAACTCGACTCGCTCGGGTTCGCGCTCGTCAACGAGACGACGGGTCGCCGTCACGCGGCGGAGCAGCCCTCGGTCGGCGGAACCATCGGCTGGACCGGGCAACGCCTGGGGTTCGCCCAGGCGCACTTCGAAGGACGCGGGAAGCGCTTCAAGAAGGTCGTCGAGCGAGGCGGCGAGAAAGAGGTCCTCGCCGAGGTCGATCCAGCGCGGACGGCGAGTCGGCGCGGGGAATCGATCGATCGTGCCATCGGGGCGAATCGCCCAGCCGCCACGCTTGTCGCGCCCGGTGACGAAGCGCGAGCCGTCCGGCGCAATTGCTTCGAATCGCTGGTGCTCGCGGTTGCGCATGTCGAAGCGGGCTTCGGGAATGCGTTCGGGTCCACCGGCTTGGGGCGTCATCAACACTCGGTACGAGCGATCGCCGCCGTTTGCGGTGGCTTCGAGCGAGCCGGCGACCATGGCAATGGCCGAGGGTTCCGTGCGCAGCGTGAAGATCGAAAGGGCCCCGAAGGCAAAGACCAGGACTGCCGCCGCCATCCAGGAGAGCGCTGCTGGCGCGAGCCGCAGCGGCTGGCGGCGCGGAATTGCGGCGAGGGCCCGTCGCACCCGAGCTTCGCGGGAGACGTCGTCATCGAGGGCCAGCGACAGCAGGAGTCCATGGGCCAACAGCTCCGCCACAAGCTCCGCCACAAGCTCCGACGAGGCCTCCGCAGCGACGGCCTGATCGTCGACCGCCGCGGCTCCCGGCGAGTCATCGCCCTCGCGCCAGAGCCATGCCGCGGGTGCCAGATCCGGATCGAGCGACGGGGCGGATCGAACCTTCGGTCGCAAGCTCATGCCAGCTCCTCCACGCCCTCGGTCTGTCCGAGCACGCAGCGAGAGAGGATCACTCGGGCCCGCTGGATGCGCTTCTTGATGGCTTCCTCCGACGAGTCGACGCTGGCGGCGATCTCCCCCAGCAGCATGCCGCGGCCGTAGGCCAGTTCAACCACTTCGCGCAGCGTCGCGGGCAGCTTCTGCAGACACCCTTCGAGCCGCGCCGCCCGTTCGGCAAAGGTGTCGCCGGGCTGACGCTCGAAGCGGGCGATCATCGATTCGAGCGCCTCCAGAACCGCCGGATCGACGCCGCTTGCTCCACGGATTGCCTGACGGCGCTGGGCCATGGCAACGCGCGCCGCGATTCCGCGCAGCCATGGCCCGAAGGGCCGCGCTCGATCGAAGTCGGCAAGACGCCGCCACGCGACCATCAACGACTCCTGGGCGATGTCGTCGACCAGATCCTCGCGCACCCCGAGACTGCGGAGGAACGCAATCAGCATGTCGAAATGCTCGCGGACGAGGATCTCGAAAAGGTCACTGGCGGAGGGGCGGCGTTGGAACATGGCAGAGGGTCCGACTCGATTGTCGAGAACCACGCCGAAGGGGACATCAAACCAGCTACATCCGCTCCGGCGCCGTCATTCCCAGCAGTTCCAGCCCATCCTTGAGGACCCGCCGGGTCAGCCCGCAGAGCCGCAGCCGCGACGCCCGAGTCGCGGGATCTTCGGCCTTGAGGACCGGGCAGGTGTTGTAGAAGCTGCTGAACTGCTCGGCCAGCGTGTGGAGATAGGCGCACAGCCGGTGCGGCTCGAGCGTGCGGGCGACGTCGGCGACGACCGTGCCGTACTTCAGGAGCGCCAGCGCAAGCTGCCGCTCCGCAGGCTCGTTGATCAGCAGGTCGGCGCTCCGCACCGACTCGAGCGAAACGTTGCCGCGGGCGAAGATCGAGCTGATTCGAGCGTGGGCGTAGAGCAGGTACGGCCCGGTGTCGCCATCGAAGGCGATCATCCGGTCGAGGTCGAAGACGTAGTCGCGGACCACGTCGGTCCCGAGGTCGGCGTACTTGATTGCGGCGATGCCGACGGCCCGGCCGATTGCGGCAAGTTCCGCCGGCGGCAGGGCGTGGGTGGCGCTCTCTGGATCGCTGGCGCGGCGGGCCACCTCCTGCTGTCCGCGGGCAATCGCCTCCTCGAGCAGGGCAATCAACGTGAAGTTCTCGCCCGAGCGAGTCTTGAGCGGCTTCTTGTCGGGACCGAGCACGGCCCCGAAGCCGATGTGCACCAGTTCCGAGACCACGCCATCGGGCAACCGCGTCCAGCCGATGAGTCCCGCCGCGTCGAAGACGTCCTTGAAGTGATCGCGCTGCCGGGCGTCGACCACGTAGATCACCCGCTCGCCGTCGAGCTCCTGCACTCGATAGCGCAGGGCGGCAAGATCGGTCGTGGCGTAAAGGAACCCGCCATCGCTCTTGCGGATCAGAAGCGGGCGCTCGCGATCGGCGAAGGGGACGACGATTGCCCCGGCATCCTCGCGGGCGATTCCGGCCTTCAGGAAGGAGTTGACCACGCCGCCAAGCTGATCGCGGAAGAAGGACTCGCCGCGCGTGTGCTGCGGGCCGAGATTCACGTTGAGGAGGCCGGCCACGGTGAACACTTCCAGCATCGTCACGTCGATGATCTTCCGCCACTCGCGGCTGAGCTCCTCGTCGCCGCTCTGGAGTCGAACCAGGGCCTCCTTCGCTCCGCGCTCGAACTCGGCGGCGCCGGCGTTCTGGATCTCGAACTCGATGAGTCGATGCGGCCCCGCGTGCGCGGCCCGGGCCGCGGCGAGGCCTCGCTCCTCGTTGCGGGCGGTGAGCTGGGCATCGCGGTAGGCGCGGTTCAGATCCTCGAGCGAGAGCCGATTGAGATCGAGCTTCCGCTGCCGCAGCGCAAAGAGAGTCATCGCAATGGGCAGTCCCCAGTCGCCGAGATGGTTCTCCCGGTGCACGGTGCGGCCCTGCCGCTCGAAGACCCGGGCCAGAGTGTCGCCGATGATCGTCGCCCGCAAATGCCCCACATGCATCTGCTTGGCCACGTTCACGCCGCAGAGATCGACGACCACCGCATGCGTGGCGTGCACCGGGGCGACGCCGAGCGCATCGTCATCCATCGCCATCAGTTGCGCGGCCAGCGCCGCCGGCTTGAGCCGCACATTGATGAAGCCGGGCCCGGCGATCTCGAGGGGTTCGGCGAGATCGCCCAGCACGGTCGACTGCGCGGCCTCGACGATCTTCGCGGCCACGGTGCGGGGGTTCTGGCCGACGCGCTTGGCCAGGGCCAGGGCGGCGTTGCACTGGAAGTCGCCGAACTGCGGGTTCTGGGAAGCGCGGACCGCCGGATCGATCTCCTCGGGAGCCATGGTGGTCGAGGCATCGAGCACTCCGCGAGCAATCGCCTCGCGGAAGCCCTGCTCGAGCTGCTGCTGAATGTCGGGCGTGCAAGGCATGTCGGGCGTCGCGGGCTTTTCAAGCATGTGAAGGGGTGAATATACGGGCCTCGAGCAGCCGCCTGACGATTCGCGCGCCACCGGCGGCTCGCGCCGCAGTCTCGAAACGATGGGCGCCGTTACACTCGACCCCCACGTCCATCGATCACCTTTACGAGCATCCGCCATGCCCGCGAACCGCACGTCCCGTCCCTCCGCCTCGCGTCGCTCCTCCGCTCGCACGCCGCACTCGAGCTCGCACGTGGCCGCGAACTCGGCCGGGCGCGGCCCCGCCACACGACTCGAGAAGGACTCGATGGGCGAGATGGCTGTCCCGGCGGATGCGCTCTACGGCGCCACCACCCAGCGGGCGGTGATCAACTTTCCGATCTCGGGTCGGCCCATCCCAATTGAAGTGATTGCCGCGTTCACGCTACTCAAGCGGGCCTGCGGGGAAGTCAACCGCGACCTGAAGAAGCTCGATTCGCGCCGCGCCTCGGCGATCACCGCCGCGTGCGATGCCCTGCTCGCCGGGCTCGAGGCCGATGGCGCTCGCGCCTTCGGGACCGTGGCCCCCGTCGACGGCTGGATGCGGCACTTTCCAATTGACGTCTTCCAGACCGGCTCGGGCACCTCGACCAACATGAATGTCAACGAGGTGATCGCCAACCTCGCGGCCCAGGCGGCGGGCAAGCCAATCGGCGGGCGCGAGCCGATCCACCCCAACGACCACGTGAACATGGGGCAGAGCAGCAACGACACCTTTCCGACCGCGATGCAGATCGCCGCGGTGGTGGCCATCAAGAGCTCGCTCCTGCCGGCGCTCGAAGTGCTTCGTAAGGCACTCGCGAGCAAGGCGAAGAAGTGGAACAAGGTCGTCAAGGTGGGTCGCACCCATCTGATGGACGCAACTCCCGTCCGCGTCGGTCAGGAGTTCGCAGGATTCGCCGCCCAGATCGAGTACTGCTCGCGCCGCGCCGAGCGGGCCATGGTGCGCCTCGCCGAGAACCTGCCAATTGGCGGCACTGCGGTCGGCACCGGGATCAACACCCATCCGAAGTTCGGCGCGCTCGTCGCCGCAAAGCTTTCGAAGGCGACCGGCGTCACGTTCGCGGAAGCCGCCAACCACTTCGAAGCCCAGTCGACTCGCGACTGCGTGGTCGAGGCTTCGGGACATCTGAAGACGATTGCGGTCTCCCTCTCCAAGATCGCCAACGACATCCGCTGGCTCGGCTCGGGTCCGCGCTGCGGGCTCTTCGAGCTCTCGCTGCCCGCGACCCAGCCGGGTTCCTCGATCATGCCCGGCAAGGTGAACCCGGTGATCTGCGAGAGCGTGATGATGGTGGCCTGCCAGGTGGTCGGTCACGACGCCGCGATCACTCTCGGCGGCTTCGGCGGCACCGGTTCGCTGCTGCAGCTCAACGTGGCCATGCCGATGATGTCGGAGAACCTCCAGAACATGATCACGCTCTTGGCCAACGCCGCGACGATGTTCGCCGAGAAGGCAATCGCGGGACTTGAACTCAACGAGACCATCGCCACCGGCTTCGTCGAGCGCAGCCTGATGATGTGCACGAGCCTGGCCCCGGTGATCGGCTACGACGCGGCGGCCAAGGTGGCGAAGTCGGCCTTCGCCGAAGGCAAGACGGTTCGCGAGTACGTGCTGGAACACAAGCTGGTCGAACCCAGGAAGCTCGATGCCCTGCTCGACCCCTGGAGCATGACCGAGCCGGGTGGAGAGGGCTCAGGCGGCGGCGGGTGACGAGGTCGGAGGGCGTCAGCTCCGCTGACTGGCTCGTCGGCTGCGCCGACGCCCACGCGTGGGCACAGCCCGCCCGGCTCCGCCGGGCGCGGCGTACGAGAGCGAGTGTGCGGCCGGAGGCCGCTACGGAGCGCTCAAACTAATACACCTCGATCATGCACCGATGCGTCGAGCGGACGCGGCGCTTGATCTGCTCTTCGGTCCACGCGGCCGGGTCGAGGCTGGCGATCTCCTCATGCACCGTGAGGTAGCCGCCGCCAAGGCCGTGCTGGGCGAGCATCTGGAAGAAGCCCACCTGCATGCCGGCGAGACCGCATATGTAGATCAGGGTGCGCGGGCTCTCCAGCATGTCGCGGACGTGATCGAGCTGCTCTTCGAGGAACTGATGCACGTATCGGCCGCGCCGACCATCGGCGCGGCGCTCGCGGCTGATGACGGTGTGGTAGTGGAAGTTGGAGTGGCTCGCGGCGAGATCGGTGAAGAGATCGTCGTAGAGCAGATCGGTCGTGTAGGGCACACCCATCACCAGTTCGACTCGACTGCCGGTGGCGCCGTCCGGGCGACGGAAGAGCTCCTGGGCCATCCCTCGGAACGGAGCGATGCCGGTGCCGGTGGCCAGAAAGAGGTAGTCGTGAGCCTCGGTGTCGACTGGAAGGATGAAGCGCTTGCCGTTGGGGCCCGAGAGCATCACCTTCTCTCCGGGTCGCAGATCGCACAGGTAGTTGCTTGCGGTTCCGACGAAGAGCCGGTGGTCGTCGGGATCGTCGCCGGCCTTCTGCGGACGGCGCTCGTCGAGGAGCCGCTTGGGTGAGGTCGAGATGACCTTGCCGGCGCCGTCCTCGCCCCAGCTCGGGCACGAGATCGAATAGAGCCGGACCTTGTTGGGCTTGCCGTTGGCGTCGAGCCCGGCCGGGATGACCCCGAAGGACTGTCCCGCGAGGAAGCTCCCCTCGAGCGGCGTCCCGGAGACGTCGATGGCCACGTGGCGGACGAAGGACGCCGACTTCCCCTTCATGCACAGGCTGTTCGAGACCACTCGTCCCTCGACCGGCGCCCCGGGCATCACCAGGTGCATCTTCACCTCAGGCAGAACAGGGTCGATTCCGACGGTCGTGGACATATGGGAGAGGGTAGGGAGAGATGGGACGGCGCTGGAGGCGCGGTCGGACCGCGGGGACGGAAGAGGGATCAGGAATGAGCAATGAGGATCCGCTCGACGGACAACGGGGGATTTGCCTGCCCGCGCATGGCGCCGGCAGGCAACGCAAGCGCCCTCCGTCGACCAGGTCCTCATTCCTCATTCCTCATTCCTTATTCCTAACTGCTCTCGCGCCACTTCGCCGATGATGCTTCTCCCATGGATCTCTTTCGCATCACCGGTGGACGCCGCCTCACGGGGCGGGTCAGTGTCGAGGGTTCGAAGAACGCTGCGCTGCCGCTCATGGCGGCGGCCCTGCTGGGCGATGCCCCGGTGACCCTTCGGAACGTTCCGGATCTCTCCGACATCCGGAGCATGGCCCGGCTGCTCGAAGAACTCGGGTGCGCCATTGCCGTCGACGGCGATGCGATGGTCTTCGAGAACCACGACACCTCGCTCACCCATGCCCGCTACGACATCGTGCGGACCATGCGGGCCAGCATCTGCGTGCTCGGGCCACTGCTCGCCCGCCGCGGACATGCCCGAGTCTCGATGCCGGGCGGCTGCTCGATCGGCGAACGGCCGGTCGATCTCCACCTGCGGGGCCTTCGGGCCCTCGGAGCACAGATCACGCTGGAAGGCGGCGACATCATCGCCTCCGCCAAGCGCCTCCGCGGCACGACCATCTTCCTGGGTGGTCCCTTCGGCTCGACCGTGCTGGGCACCGCCAACGTGATGAGCGCCGCAACCCTCGCCGAAGGCACGACCGTCATCGAGTCGGCGGCGTGCGAGCCCGAGATCGTGGAGGTCGCCGAGCTCCTCAATGCGATGGGCGCGAAGATCCGCGGCGCCGGCACCCCGCGGGTGACCATCGACGGCGTCGAACAGCTCCACGGTGCTTCGCGACGAGTGATGAGCGACCGCATCGTCGCCGGCACCTACGCCCTCGCCGCAGCGATCACCAACGGCGACATCGTGATCGAGGATTTCCCCTACGACGCTCTGCTGGCGGCCATCAACCATCTGGAAGAGATCGGTGTCGACGTCAGGCGGCTCGATCAGAAGCAGGATCCGCGCTGCTGCGCGGTGCGGGTCTCGGCCCAGCGGGTGCTTCACCCGACGGTGATCACCACCCAGCCGCACCCCGGGTTCCCCACCGATCTTCAGGCTCAGTTCATGGCACTTCTGTGCCTGGCCGACGGCAACAGCATCATCACCGAGAAGATCTATCCGGAGCGCTTCCTGCATGTGGCCGAACTGAGTCGCATGGGCGCCAAGCTCTACCGGCAGGGTCCGACGGTCGTCGTCGCCGGACCCAATCGACTGACCGGCGCACCGGTCATGGCCAGCGACCTTCGAGCGTCGGCCGGTCTGGTCCTGGCCGGCCTCGCCGCCGAAGGCGAGACCATCATCAACCGCGTCTACCACCTCGACCGCGGCTACATGAAGATGGAGAACGTCCTCCGCCAACTCGGCGCCGACATCGTCCGGGAGAACCCCGACCGGGACGTGGAACAGCCGTCGAGAACTGAAGTCTCGACGGCGTGACGCCAGACCGGCCGCTGCGCGGCCTTGCAGGGGGCAGCAAGGATCGCAATGGGTTGCACGACTGGATGCCAGCGCGGGGATTCGGCGGGCTCGATCTCGAACGCAGCGCACGTCTCCGATCGTGCAACCCCCTGCCATTTCCCCTGCTCCCTACAAGGCCGCGAAGCGGCCGGTCTGCCCCCTACCGCGAGCGAATCGCGCGGCGGCGCTCATATACCGCAATCGCCATCGCCACCGCGACGTTGAGTGACGGGAAGCCTTCGGCCATCGGGATCTCGATCTGTTCGTCGCTGGCGCCGAGCAGGTCGGCGTCGAGGCCGTGGCCCTCGTTGCCGAAGAGGCAGAGGGCACGGGGGGTGTTCCGCCAGAGGGATGACTGCGGCAGCGGCACGCTCGTCGGGGCGGCGGGGCGCGGGTCGGAGGATTCGGCGGCGACGATGGCGAAGCCCATGGTGCGTCGGAGAAACGTGCAGTCGGCGAGCAGATCGTCGCTCCAGGCGAATGGGAGCGTCAGCGAATGGCCCATGGCCACCCGGATCGGTTTGCGGAGAAGCGGATCGCAGCAGCGGCGGTCGAGCAGGACCAGGTCGACTCCAAGACCGGCGGCGGAGCGGAAGACCGATCCCACGTTGTCCATGTGGGTGACGTTGGCGAGCGCAATCACTGTCAGGCGCTCCTCGGATCGCCGCAGCGCCAGCGCTTCGAACCGCCGCGCCGCCGAGAGGGCCGCGTCGCTCGGACGGCGCACCAGAGCCAGCGCTCCGCCATGCACGTGATGACCGCTGATTGCCCAGAGCAGTTCTTCCGAGGCGACGAAGACCGCTATCGCCGCGGGGAGACGATCAATCTCCGACGCCAGAGCCTCGGCCTGGCCCATCGAGAGCAGAAGCGACTCGACCTCGAAGTTCGAATGCAGGGCCCGAACGACGATCTTGCGCGACTCGGCGATGAAGCGCCCATCGCGACCGCGCAGATCGCCATCGCGCACGTTGCGGTACCCGGCGACGCGCGGGTCGTCGAGCGACTCGATTGGAATGAGCTTCGGCGCCGGCTGCGACACTGGGTCACGATATCGACGAGTCGGCCGGAACTGGTTCGAACTGATTCGAACTGCTTCGAACTGGCCCGCGCCGACAGGTCCGGAGCAGCCACGCGGTTCCATCACTTTCGCGAAATACGGTTCCCTTTCGGCGAACGCGGCACCAGCGGCAGCAGAATGCCCCCCGCTCCTGTCTCGCACCGGTCCCCACGGACGAACTGACCGGACTGTGAGGCTGTTCCGCCCTTCGACCGCACTCGTCAACCGACGACATGTGTCCGAACTCGCGCCCTGACCAGAGGCGCAGCGGTGTCCTGCGCCCGAAGTGAACGGCGCCACGCCATCGACGACCTCGTTCGATCTTCCCCACCCACGGAACGAACCGACATGAACGCTCGACCTTCCTTCTATCACAGCCTCCTTGGTCGCATGATCTTCTTCGGGGCGATCCCGATGGCTGCGGCCATCGGCTTCGTTCTGCTGCACAGCGCGCTGACCAATGTCCGGCGGATCCGGGAGGAGAAGCCGCCGGCGCTCATCGGCGAGACCGAGCATGTCGCCCACACCCTGAACGAACTTCACATGGTGGCGAAGCACCGCGCCCAGTCCCTGGCCGCGGCGATGGAGACCGGTCTGATCCACGAGCCCGATTCCACCCTCCGTTTCGCCCAGCGCTCGCTCGAGGCGAGTCCGCGGGTCTTCGCCATCGGCTTCCGCTTCGAGCGCGATCCCATGCTCGACGGCGCCGAGACTTCACCCCCGTCCATCAACCACGATCTGTTCGATGACTCCGGCCGATTCGGCGTCGTCGTCTCCCGCTCGATCGAGTCGGGGAGCTTCGGCACCACCGCCTTCGCCCAGGTGCCCGAGGAACTGCTCCGCGAGTGCCGCCGCCGCTTCGACACGGGCGTGCGCGGCGAGGCGGCCACGGTCGTCGAAGGTCCGTGGGTCCGTGACGGACACGACGTCTTCGGGGCCATGGCCCCGATCGTGATCGAAGGACACTTCCGAGGTGTCGCGGTGATCGAGATGTCGAGCCTCGAGCTGGCCCGCACGATCCAGTTCGTCGACCGGACCGACCCCATCGAGTTCTTCCTGGTCAACGCCAAGGGCGAGATCCTCTCCGCGTCGCAGGACGTCGCCGCATCGGCCCGCAACGAACCGGCCATCGCCGGCCAGCGACTCGACGGGTTTCCCCTCGGCAAGCTTCTGATGAAGACGATGCGGGGTCCGAACGAGCCCGCCATGTGTCTGAACACCCGCGAGCCCTCGCGCGGCGAGCCCTACTTCCTCAGTTCGGTTCCCATTGGAATGACAGGGTGGACCCTGACCGCTGCGCTCATGGAGCGCGCCGCACTGCACGATGCCCGCGCCGAGCTTCCCCGACATGTGGCCATTGCCATCAGCGCCTCGATGTTCGCCGGCCTCTTCGTGTGCGGCCTCGCCTGGATCGCCAGTCGACGCATGCGTGAAGCGGTCGTCGCCACCGATGCCATCGCCTCGGGCGATCTGACCGTTGAGGTACCCCAGACCGCCGATCGGGGCGATACCGGAATCCTGCTTCGTTCGGTGCGGGCCATGGCCAGCGGCCTCGCCGATCTCGTGGGGCGGGTGCGTTCGGCGAGCATCCAGTTGAACTCGACCGCCACCGAGATGGCCGCGACCGTGCGCCATCAGGAGGCGTCGACCGCGTCCTTCGGTGCCTCGACGAGCCAGATTGCCGCGGCGGTCAAGCAGATCTCGGCCACCGCGAGCGAGCTCTCCCACACCATGAACGAGGTTCGAGAGATGGCCGGCGAGACCAGCGAACTCGCCAACAAGGGTCGCCTCGGCCTCAGCGGCATGGAGTCGGCCATGGGCGCCCTCGACAAGGGCACCGAGTCGATTGCCAGCCGCCTTGCGACCATCAACGAGAAGGCCTCGCGGATCACCGCCGTGGTCACCACCATCACCAAGGTCGCCGATCAGACCAATCTGCTCTCGGTCAACGCGGCAATCGAAGCCGAGAAGGCTGGCGAGTACGGCGCGGGCTTCCTCGTCGTGGCCCGCGAGATCCGCCGCCTCGCCGATCAGACCGCCAACGCCACGCTCGACATCGAACAGATGGTTCAGCAGATGCAGTCGGCCGTCGCTGCCGGCGTCATGGAGATGGACCGGTTCGCCGAGCAGGTCCGCGGCGGCACGCACCAGGTCTCTGTCATCAGCGGCCAGATGACCGACATCATCGAACGCGTCGATCGGGTGAACGACCGACTCCACCAGGTGACCGACGGCATGCAGCAGCAGGCCGAAGGCGCCACCCAGATCGACGGGGCGATGGCCCAGCTCACCAGCAACGCCTCGCAGACCATGCAGTCCATGAAGGAGTTCGGGCACGCCGCCGCCGATCTCCAGAACGCCATCTCCAATCTGAAGTCTTCGGTCTCGCAGTTCAAGCTTCGTGCGGCCTGAGTCGGCCGTCCCCGGTGGGGACGAGGCGCAGCGAGGCCGAGAAGGGCATTCGAGGAACCATGCGATCCACTCCATCATCCATGCTCGCAGTGCTGTCGCGACTGGGCGGAGATCGCTTCGCCATCGAGACGCGGCACATCGTCGAGATCATTCCGATGGTCAAGGCCCGGCAGCTCGGTCCCGTGCAGCCATGGCTCCTCGGGCTCTTCAACCACCGCGGTCGCCTGCTTCCGCTGGTCGACACCGGCATCATCCTGAGTCGCGGTCCGATTCCAATCCGCATGCACTCGCGGATCATCGTCTGCCGCGTTGCGGTCGAGGCGACCTCCGACGCGGGCCCCCACCACGTGGGCCTGCTGGTCGAGGAACTCCTCGGCGTCGATCGCCTCAAGATCGCCCCGGACGGCCTTCATCCGGGACTGACGAGTATCGACGGCGTGGGACTCGGTTCGCTGATGGTGACCAACCGCGGCGAACTTCAGTTGATCGATCCGTCGAGACTGTTCTCGCTGGAGCAGCGGTCGCTGCTCTTTCAGGAGTCACTGGAGACCATCCCATGAGTACCGGAACAGAGGCCATCCAGGACGTGATTCAGTGGCTGTCGGCGAACACTTCGCTCGAGGGCCAGCTCCTCTCCAGCGAGGCCTTCGGCTTCGTCGTGCAGGAGCGACTCAGCGCCAACGGATGCTCGACCACCGTCGAGTATGTCGAGCTGCTCGACCGCTCGCTCGAGGAGCGCGAACTGCTGCTCTCCTCCGTTGCCGTCCCCGAGACCTGGCTCTTCCGCTACCCCGAGTCCTTCGCCTATCTCCACGCCCAACTGACGCTCAGCCGCGGCTGCGGCGCGACCGCACTGCGGGTGGCTTCCATCGGCTGCGCAACCGGCGAGGAACCCTACTCGATCGCCATGACCGCCCTTGCCGCAGGCTGGCAGCCCAGCGCGGTGCGGATCGACGCACTCGAGCAGAACGGCGCTCTCATCGAAGCCGCCCGACGGGGGCGATTCTCGCCGTATGCGATCCGCCAGGGTTCGCCCGCCTGGTCGTCGATCCTGATGCAGACCGACGCCGACGGCGTGACCGCCGATCCCCTGGTGCGCGAGTGCATCGAGTTCCACCACGCCAGCGCCCTCGACTCGCCGCTTCTCGATGGCACCACCAGGTTCGACGTCATCTTCTGTCGCAACGTGATGATCTATCTGAATGCTGACGGACGGAATCTGCTCATGCAGCGGCTCTGCGCGAGCCTCACGCCGCAGGGGCTCCTCTTCCTCGGACATGCCGAGGGGGTCCACACCCGCGGCATGCCCCTCGCGACGGTCGAGCACCAGATGACCTTCGCGTTCCGCCGCTGCGCATCGAGCCCTTCGGTGGCCCACAAGCCCTACACCAGGCAATCGATTGCAGAGGCGGGGAAGAACCCGCGGCCCGGCACGACCCGAGGCGGCGTCCCGGCGACGAACGGTCTGCGGAGTTCGAGTATGTCGCGGACCGAGCCGAAGTCGACGGCACCTCCGCCGATCCTGAGAATCGAGCCCAAGCCCGCGGTCGACCCGGCGCACGTCAACGGCCGGGCTCCCCACCTCGCGACCAGTCCCAATCAGCCCATGGCCCAGATCGGACCCGTGACCGACGGACTGCCGGTCAGCATGACCGAGACGGCACTCGATGCGGCCCAGGCTCTGGCCGACGGAGGCCAGCTCGCCGAGTCCGAGCTCGCGGTGCGGCGGCTTCACGAGATGGGCCGCACCTCCGCCCGCGGCTTCGAGCTTCTGGCCACGCTCGCGCTCGCCCGCAACGACCTCGACGACGCAACGCGGCAGCTCGAGCGGGCCCTGTACCTCGAACCCGATCGGGAGTCGTCGCTTCTGGAACTGGCGCTCATCCACGAATCGCGGGGATGCCTCGACCAGGCCACCAAGCTCCGCCTGCGCATCCGCCGCTCCATCTACCGGGATCGCTCAGCATGATCAGCATCTATCCAACGGTGGCCGTCGCTGTGGGCGACGCGGCTGTGACCGCGCCATCGCCCGAGGCCCTCTCGAGCGGCACCAGCGAGGCCTGTCCGGTCGAGAACGCCCCTCGAGCGGCGATTCACACCCTGCTCGACCGCGACATCTCCGAGACGGAGCTTCTCGAGAACACCCGCTGGGTCAGCCAGCCGGTGCTGGCGACCAAGCGCTGCGACCGCCGCATCCTCCTCTTCATGATCAGCGGCGAACTGCTCGCGGTGCCCGCCACCGGAGTGAGTCGAGTCATCGCCCCGATTCCGGTGGCGCGGATCCCGCATCGCTCCAACTCGGTCGTTCGCGGCCTCGGCAGCGTCGGTGGCGAACTGGTCCTCGTCGCTGATCTGGCCAACCTGCTGCAGCTTCCGCCGCCGGTCGAAACGTCGCGCCCCGAAGCGACCAAGCGGCGTCGCATGATCGTCGTGGGGCCGGAGCGCGACCGCTGGGCATTTCAGGTCGACGACTCGCTCGGCGTCGACTCCTTCGACCAGAGCACCTTCCTGTCGCCGCCGATCACCATCGAGCAGGCCGTCGTCCACTACGCCGACGCGATCGTTCCAGTTTCGCGGGACGAACGCGGCGACCGATACGCAACGCTCCTCGACATCCAGAGCCTGATCTCGAACCTCCGGAGGCTTCTCTCGTGACATCCGGCGGCTACGACTCCATGGGTGGACTCTCGCTCTTCGATCTGTTCCGCAGCGAAGTCGAGGGGCAGTGCGCCACGCTCCTCGCGGGACTGCTGACCCTCGAACAGAGCGTCCCCGATCCCTCCGCGCTGATGTGCCGCATCGAGCCGCTCATGCGGGCGGCTCACTCGATCAAGGGCGCTGCCCGGGTCATCGGCCTCGACGCGATCGTGCAGCTTGCGCACGGAATCGAGGACTGCCTCGTAGCCATCCAGAACGGGGTCGAGATCATCGGACCGACCCGGATCGACCAGTTGCTCACGGCCGTCGATCTCCTCGCGGAAGTCTCGAAGATCGAGGAGCCGACCTTCCAGGCGTGGGTCGAGTCGGCCAGTCCGCGGCTGGTGCAGTGCGTGGGAGAGCTCGCGTCTCCCGCACCAGCGCCGGACGCCTACGACGACTCCGAGCCCACGGCGCCGGCCGCAACGATTGCAACGCCTGCCGCAACGCCTGCCGCCCACGCGAACGGAACTTCACCGGCGCCCGAGTCCTCGTGCACACGATCCGCCGCGCCCCCCACAGCTCCCTCCGCCGCTCCAGGCACGCGCCTCGTCGAGCCCCGTGGACACACGAGCCAGACCCCCGCTGCGGCAGGCTCCCCGCACACGGCGCGCACGACCAACGGCGCCGCGACCTCCGACGCCATCTTCGAGTTCGATGAGACCCACCCCGGCCCACCGCGGGCGAGGTCGATCATCGAACCGATGCCCGGCAGCGAGACCGACGACTCCATGCTCGGTGGCGGCACGGTCCGGGTCTCGGCGAGCAACCTCACTCGCCTCGTCGGACTCTCCAGCGAAGCGATCGTCGAAAGTCGCCGACTCGACGCCCTGCGGCGCGGCATGCTCCGTCTGCGCGAGACGCAGCGCCGACTCGAGACCGCCATCGATCAGATCCGGGTGAATGCCGCCCGCACCCATGTGATCGATCCGAACGTGATCGACGCGGAATCACTCTCCGCGGAGCTGGTCCGGCAGCTTCTGGATCAGAGCACCGAGCTCGAGCAGGCCGTGCGCCGCAGCGAGGAGATCTCGAAGTCGCTGCACACCGCGGTGCTCGCCAGTCGCATGCGCCCCTTCGGAGACGGCATCGCCGGCCTTACTCGCCTGGTCCGCGACACCGCTCGTCGACTCGGCAAGGACGTGGCGATCGAGATCACCGGCGAAGGCGTCGCCGTCGATCGGGACATCCTCGGACGACTCGAATCGCCGCTCACCCACATGGTGCGGAACGCCCTCGATCACGGAATCGAAAGCCCCGACTGCCGTCTCGCCGCGGACAAGCCGGTCTTGGGCACCATCACCGTCGACGCTCGCCACCACGCGGGAATGCTGCGAGTCGAGGTGCACGATGACGGTCGGGGCATCGATCCCGAGTGCGTGCGTCGCATGGTGATCGATCGACGTCTGGCGCCGGAGCAGGTGGCCGTCGGGCTCACTCGACACGAGCTCTTCGACTTCCTCTTCCTTCCCGGCTTCTCGACCCGCACCGAGGTCACCGAGATCTCCGGTCGCGGTGTCGGACTCGACGTGGTGCAGAGCATGGTGCAGGAGGTCGGCGGTCGGGTCACCATCGAAAGCGAGCCCGGCAATGGCACCTCGATCGTGCTTCAGCTTCCGGTGTCGCTGTCCGTGGTCCGCGCCGCGGTGGCCGACGTCTCCGGTGGACTCGTCGCCTTCCCGCTGGCCCGGCTGGTGCGGATCGTCTCGGTGGAACCGGAGCAGGTGACGCCGGTGCAGGGCCGCCTCCAGTTCCTCCTTGATGGCATCTCGGTCGGGCTGGTCAAGACCAGCGAGCTCCTCGGCTTCGCCGGCGAAGCGCCGAAGCAGCACGAGGAGAACTTCTCCGTGGTCGTCGTCGGTGATGCCGCCCACCCCTGCGGACTCATCGTCGATCGGTTCCGCGGCGAGCAGGACCTCGTCGTGCGGGCGCTCGACGAACGCCTGGGCAAGGTGCCGCACGTGGCGGCCGCCTCGGTTCTCGAGACCGGCGAACCGCTGCTGATCGTCGACACCGACGATCTCGTGGCCGCGGTGCGACAGCTCCTCAACGAGGGTCGCCTCCAGGGCGCGCTTGCCGCCGAGACCCAGAACCGCCGCCGCGTTCCCCGGATTCTCGTGGTCGACGACTCGCTCACCGTCCGCGAGGTGCAGCGCCAGATCCTGACCCGCATGGGCTTCAAGGTCGATCTCGCCGTCGACGGGCGCGACGGATGGAACGCCCTGCGCACCGGCAAGTACGACCTGCTGGTGAGCGACATCGACATGCCCCGCATGAACGGCATCGAACTCATCCGAATGGTGCGGGCCGATGCCCGGCTCGCCGACATTCCCATCATCGTCGTCTCGTACAAGGGTCGCGAGGAGGATCGCATGATCGGCCTCGACGCCGGCGCGAACGCCTACCTCACCAAGGGAAGCTTCCACGACGACACCTACGTGCGGACGGTCACCGACCTCATCGACACCGCGCAGAGCGGAGAGAAGGAAGCATGCGCATTGCAATCGTCAACGACATGAAGACGATCTCCGAGGCGCTGCGCCGAGTGGTGAGCGCACTCCCCGGGGTCCATGTGGCGTGGATGGCCGGCGACGGCGAGCAGGCCCTGCGTCGCTGTCGCACCGACACGCCCGACATGCTCCTCATGGACATGGTCATGCCCGGCATGGACGGGGTCGAGGCGACCCGCCGCATCATGCAGGAGTGCCCCTGCCCCATTCTCGTGGTCACCGCCACGGTCGATGGACACTCCGATCGCGTCTTCGCGGCGCTCGGTCATGGCGCCCTCGATGTCATCTGCACACCAAAGCTCTCCGCCGACGGCACCCCCATCAACGCCGAAACGCTGCTTCGCAAGATCCGCTCGGTCTCGGTGATCAGCGACCGCACCCAGGCGTTCAGACCATCGACGGTGCACGCCCCGACTCCGGCGCCCGGTCCCAGCTACGTCATTCCGCGGCTGATTGCAATCGGCGGATCGACCGGCGGACCGCAGGCTCTGGTGCATGTGCTGCGCTCGCTCCCGCACCCGGTTCCGTGTCCGGTGGTGATCGTGCAGCACGTCGACGAGTTCTACGCCCAGGGCATGGCCACGTGGCTGTCGTCGGAGACCGGCCATCTGGTGGTCGGCGCGTCCGATGGCGAGCCGGTCCGCGCCGGACTCGTGTACATCGCCTGTACCAGCGATCACCTGCTCGTCGATCGCGGCGGGCGGCTTCGCTACAGCAGCGAACCGACCGATCTGCCGTATCGACCTTCGGTCGATGTGCTCTTCCAGTCGCTTGTCGCCAGCGGCGCTCCGAGCGGGGTGGCGATTCTGCTGACTGGAATGGGGCGCGACGGCGCCGTCGGACTTCTGTCGTTGCGGGAGAGAGGCTGGCACACGATCGCCCAGGATGCGGCGACGAGTGTGGTGTGGGGGATGCCAGGGGAAGCTGTCCGGATCGGCGCCGCCCGCGCGGTGCTGGACGTCGACACGATCGGCGCCGCCGCCCTTGGTGCTTTCAACCGTCTCTCTGGAAACCTCCCGATTGCCGAGCCCGCCCGATGAGTACGCCCACACCCGACATCCACGTCTCGCTCGAGCCGACGGTCTCCGCCTCGCTCGACCCCTCGACCGAACTGAAGCCGTGCGCCGCCCCGACGGAGGGCGCCGACCACGGTCACGGCGGCCACGCCCAGCCCCACTCGAGCGGGATTGCCGGAGCGGATCTCGGTCTCAAGCTCCGGCCGGATCGCGCCATCGTGCTGCTCGTCGACGACCAGCCCTTCATGGGTGAAGCGGTGCGCCGGCTGCTCACGCCGCATCCCGACATCCTCTACCACTACTGCGGCGACCCTCTGAAGGCCATCGACGTCGCCGAGCGGGTCCATCCGACCGTGATCCTCCAGGACCTGGTGATGCCGGGCGTGGATGGCCTTGATCTCGTCCGCGAGTACCGCAACAACGACGCGACCCGCACGGTGCCCATCGTGGTGCTGTCCTCCAAGGAGGACGCGGGAACCAAGGCCGAGGCGTTCTCGCGCGGCGCCAACGACTACCTGATCAAGCTCCCCGATCCGATTGAGCTGGTGGCCCGACTTCGCGCGCACTCGGTGGGCTTCGTGGCCACCTCGGAGCGCAACCAGGCGTATGCGCGACTGATGGCCGAGCTCTCGACCGCCGCAACCTACGTGCGGCATCTGCTGCCCTCTCCCGTGACCGAAGGGCTGATCCGCACCAACTGGCGCTTCATCCCCTCCGCCTCCCTGGGCGGCGACGCCTTCGACTACCACTGGATCGACAACGACCACTTCGCGCTGGTCCTGCTGGACGTCTGCGGACACGGCGTCGGCCCGGCGCTGCTCTCGATCTCGGTGATCAACCTGCTCCGCGCGGGTTCGCTCTCGGGCGTCGACCCGCGCTGCCCCTCATCGGTGCTCGCGGCCCTCAACGAGGCCTTTCCCATGCGTCAGCACGAGGGCATGTTCTTCACCCTCTGGTATGGCGTGTACCGACCGAGCGATCGAACCCTGCGCTACGCAGGCGCTGGTCATCCCCCCGCGATCGTCCTCCCGCGAGCCCGTGGCGGTTCGACCGTGACTCTCGAGAGCGACGGCCCGATGATCGGCATCGGCCCGGGACTCGACTACCCCAGTCGCGAGTTCGTGATGCCCCCGGGTTCGCAGCTCTATCTCTACAGCGACGGCATCTTCGAGATCGCCGATCCCGAGGGAAACTACTGGCATCTCGACGAATTCATCGCCGCCCTGGGTCGCCTCGGCGCCGACTGCGGCTGTCGCATCGAGGAGATGATCCGCCACACCCAGGCCCTGCGCCACGGACAGCCCTACGACGACGACGTGTCGATCGTGGAGTTCACGTTCGCGTAGGAACGCGAACGCAGACCGGCCGCG
>CAYXKH010000004.1:16946-18587 GCA_964465255.1 uncultured Isosphaeraceae bacterium | reverse complement strand
GGCCGCGCAGCGGCCGGTCTGGCCGGCTTCTCTATTCGGCCGCCAAGCGCTCCACCACCACCCCCACCGCCGGTGGAGCCTTCTTCGTCATCCAGCGCTTCAGGATCGACTGGTGGTTGCCGGTGACGATCACGACGTCGTCGACTCCGTCGAGCCGGGTCGAGTCGAGGGTGACCAGGCCGTCGCCCATCCAGTCGCGGATCCGCTCTCGGGCGGCGACCAGCGGGTTGGGTTCCGCTCCGGGCTTTTCGACGATGCGATCGAAGGCGTCGGCGATGCCGGTCCGCGGAGCGAGGCAGCCGGCGACCACCGTGAAGTCGACGTCGGAGGGGAGTGGACGACGGTTCAATTCCACGAGAAACGGCGAGCCCGGCTGAAGGTCGAGTGACGCTTCGCCGGCGCCGTCTTCGACATGGGCGTTCAGACGGGCGTGGCCTCGAAAGAGACGCACCACCTGATCCTTGATCTCCGAGATCGGCTGAAACATCGCCACGGGCGCGCCGTGATTTGGCGTTCCAATCAGGATGGCACGCTTCACCATCGGCAATCGTCGAGTGGCGTGGCCCGATCCGTCGTACCAGCGGCCGCGGGTGAGCACGTCGCGGACCAGCAGTCCGCCCATCGAGTGGGCCACCAGATCGACTCGCTCGACACCGGTTGCCCGCAGCGTCCGCAGCGCCTCGCCAAGGCAGTCGCTGCTCTCGGCGATGGGGCCGTCATTGGGATACTCGAACGCGTAGACGGAGTGGCCCGCCTCACGCAGCGCCGGACCGAGGTCGTCCCAGATCCAACCCGGTTCGTCGAGGCCGTGCACCAGAACGACCGCGTGCCGCGGCGCCTCGCCGCGAGCAGGCGCCGGACCCGCTTCGGCGTCGTCTCCTTCGAGATAGGTGAGCGTCCAGATCGGGAGCATGGCGGCCTTGGAGGCGCCGTCGCTGGTGATCGAAGCGATGGTCGAACTGATGCGCCCCCAGGCCGAGGCCAGCGCGCTTCCGTCATAGCGGAGCGACACGCCGCGCTCGTCGACGCTGACGCTGAGCAGGTTCTCCGTGGCCCGACCGAGATTGAAGAGTCCGATGGCGGCGAGGAGCGGCTTGAGATCGAGCGACCAGCCGGTCGGCGGAGGCGGACGAAGACCGACCGCAGCCGGAATGGTCGCGAGCAACGGATCAACCCGAACCTTGCCGTCGGCCGCCGGGATCGTGATCAGAGTCGAGGGCGCCGAGTCGAGGTCTTCCGGATTGAGCCCCCCCGGCAGCGAGCTGGGCACGAGAGCCGCGGCCCGCGAGGCACCCGGGAGGGCGAAGCCCGCCGCGGCGGCCACCACGAAGAGGGCACACGCGAGGCCGCAAAGCCTTCGACTTCCTCGAGTTGTGCGCGTCCGCGTGACCATTGCGACTGAAGAACCTCCCCACTGCGTAGAGCGTGACGAATCCTCGCCGAGCCGCCGAAACTCCTTCTTCCGGTTCAGACCGCTCCGATTCCGGCCTGCGGAGGCCGGCTCGGGGCGACGAACAGCGAAGCCGCTGGTGGAACGCAGCGACTGCGTGCTGGATTGCCGAGATCCTTGCGTCCGTCGCGCCGAGTGCCGTTCCCCGCTTTGGCGCCCACTCAGGCGCCCACTCAGGCGCCCACTCAGGC
>CAYXKH010000004.1:0-16846 GCA_964465255.1 uncultured Isosphaeraceae bacterium | reverse complement strand
TGCCGTTCCCCGCTTTGGCGCCCACTCAGGCGCCCACTCAGGCGCCCACTCAGGCGCCCACTCAGGCACCCACTCAGGCACCCACTCAGGCAAGGGAGGCCGGCGGCCACACGAGCCCCAACCGTTCAGCGGCCGGCGCCGGGCTGACCGAGCTTCTCGCCGTCTTCGAGGATGATCGTGAAGAGCGCCGACTGGGCCTCGCCGTATCGGCGAAGCGACGATTCGAGCATCTGCCGAAGGCGCTCCTGAAGCGCAGGATCGACCCCGAGCGCCGCCCCATGCCGCGTCAGCATCGAATCGAGACTCAGGGACGTCGCCTGCAGATCACCCGCGGCCAGCGCGAAGCTCCGCGCCGCCTCGTAGAGCAGTTCGTGTTCGAGTTCCTCGGTGGTCGGTCGGTAGAGCAGCCGCCACGGGCTGCGGCGCACTTCGATCGAGGCGAGCTTCAACTGCTGCGAAGTCAGTCGAGCGTCGCCGAGGATCAGGTCGAGCTTCGGCACCTGCAGGTCGAACTCGCCGCGGACGCGCTCGACGAGACCGGTGAAGGAGTCGATGCCGGACTGGCCCTTGCCGAGGATCGCGTCGACCCTGGTCATGGTGTCCTCGCGGACCCGCGCCGTGATGGCCTTGGCGTCGCCGGTGGCCACCCGCACGTTCTCGACGATCTCGTCGACCTTCGGGCGATTGCCGCTCACCGTCGCCCGAGCCTCGCTGATTCCTTGACGGGCGTCGTCGATGGCTCCGCGCAGTTCGGAGATCATCGCCCGACCTTCTTCGAATGCCGGATCGAGCTTGCCGGAAGCGATCTCCACCTTGGTGAGGGTCGAGGTCACCTGGCCGCTCCAGGCGGGGTAGTCCCTGCGGATCGATTCGAGGACCTCCTCGGCATCGGCGAGGGCCTGATCGAGTCGGCGTATCGCCGGCGAGATCGAGGCCTTGTAGTCGCCGCGCACCTCGACCAGCAGCTCGTCGATGTTGCGGATCACGGAGGCAACCCTGGTCGAGGCCTCGTCTCCGATGATCTTGCCGAGAGCGCCGCTGGACGACGCGGCGGCGTTCAGCGTGCTGCCGGGAGCGACGCGGGCGCCCCCGCCGGGCGAACCGACATCGCTGAAATTGATGGAGGAAGCGTTGCCGATCAGGGCGGTGATGCGATCGGCGCGAGCGTTGTCGAAGAGGAGAATGTCCTGATCGAGCTCGATCCCAACCAGCATGCCGGCCACGCGTCCCTCCAGCACTTCCGGAGTGATGCCGGTGACGCGGCCGCGATCGAGTCCGCCGATTCGGACCGGCGATCCGGGCGCCAGACCATCGACGCCCCCAGCCACGGTGAAGCGGATCTGGTAGGCCGAACGCGGCTTGAGAAGGCTGGTGAGATCGCTGATGGCGACGATCACCGCGAACGCCAGCACGATGCCGGCGGTGACGAAGATGCCGGCGCGGACGTTGTTACGGGCACGGTCGGATCCGCTGGACATGGGAGGTTCTTACCGCGCCGCTGCGGAACCGGCCAGCGGGGCGAGTCCTTCAGGTGGCGCGAGTGGGCTGAACCGAAGGAGCCGAGAGCGTCGGCAGCGCCTCGCCCAGAAGATCGTCGGCGTAGTTGGTCGCGGTCTTGCGGGTGGTGATCGGCCCGATCGGATCGCCCCGGACGAACTGATGGATGATCTGCTCGTCCAACGAGAGCGATGCCGCAGCCTCGCGCGGGAGCACTCGCAGCCGTTCGAACTCGGCGCGGTCGCCGATCTTGAGCATTCGCCCCTTGTCGAACATCGCCATGCGATCGGCGACGGTGAAGGCCGAGTCCATCTCGTGGGTGACGACGACGCTGGTCACTCCGAGCTTGTGCGAGAGATTGCGGATCAGCACGTCGATCTCGGCGCTGGTCACCGGGTCGAGTCCCGCCGAGGGCTCGTCGTAGAAGAGCAGCGCCGGATCGAGGGAGATCGCCCGGGCCAGACCGGCCCGCTTCTTCATGCCCCCCGAGAGCTGCGCCGGGAACTTGTCGGCATGCTCGCGCAGCCCGACCAGCTCGAGCTTGATCTTCACCTGGATGTCGATGATGTCCTGATCGAGCTCGGTGTGTTCCTGGAGCGGGAGCGCCACGTTCTCGGCCAGCGTCATGGAGTTGAAGAGGGCCCCGGACTGGAACAGGATTCCGAAGCGCCGCCTGACGCTGTTGAGCCCCTCCTCGTCGAGTGTGGCGAGGTCCTTGCCAAAGACTCGCACCTGGCCCTCGTCGGGATGAAGGGCCCCGATCATGTGTCGGAGAATGGTGGTCTTGCCGGAGCCCGAGCCACCCATGATGACCATGGTCTCTCCCGTTCTGATCGAGAGATTCACGCCGTCGAGGACGGTCTGATCGCCGAACCGCTTGACCAGGTCTCGGATCTCGATCACGTGCCCGGGAAGGGAACTCGGGCTGGCGACCTGGCTGGGCGGGAGCGGTTCAGCCATCGATCGATTCCCGAGACCGGCGCGGTGTGGCGAGGTTGGAGCGAAGCGAGAGTCAACGCGGGCGGCGCTCGTCAGGAGCCTGAAGCATCCGCTGGATCAGCCGGATCAGCCGGATCAGCTGGATCAGCCGGATCAGCCGGGTCCGACGGGGCGTTCAGGATCTTGGGCGGAACGCCGGTCGGCACCGCCGGAAGCGGCGGATACCGCAGCGTGGGGTGCTGGGGATCGTTCACGTTGATCGAGCCGAGCCTCTTGATCCACTCGCCGGTCTTGGGATCGGCGATCACGATCTCGATCTCCATCATCACGCCGGTGGCGTTGGAGAAGTCCGCCTTGTAGGGCATGGTGATCGTCGGCTGCTGTCCACCCGGCGGAGGCGCGGAGGCCTCGTTGAAGTGGATGGACTGGAAGGTGCCGTAGCGCCGCTCCAGTTCGGCGAAGAAGACCTTGGCGTCGTCGTCGGTGGCTGTCGAGTTTCGCTCGTCGAAGGCGGCGCGGAATCCGGCGATGTCGCCGGTGCTGCCTGCGGTGAGCGCGTTCTGGGGCGCGTCCTTCATCACCGCGTAGACCTGACGACCGAAGTCGTAGAGGAAGTACCCGCCGATACTCCACCCCGCGGTGAAGCAGATGCCCAGCACGATCGCGGCGATGGCCATGCCGCGACCCCTCACGTGAGTCTTCCCGACCATGGCCACGAGGGCGATCAGTCCGAGCAGCAGCCCGAGCGGCGGGAAGACCGGAATGCAGAAGATCAGACTGCACACCAGAGCCGCAATGGCGAGTCCGCTCATGCGCGCAGGCGTCTCGTCGAGTCCGTCAAAGCCCGGTCCACCACTGTCGAAGGTCGTCATAGCGGCGATCGTACACCCGCGACCCGCTGAGCGGCGACCGGTCAGGGGAGGGAGAGGACCCCGACTTCGGCGTCGTCGATGGCCAGTTCCAGCAGGCGCGCCTCGGCGAAGACGCGCCCGGGACCAGGGGCGATCTGAAACACTGCGTGGCCCGTCAGTTCGCGTCGTTCGAACACGAAGAGAAGAGCCACGGTCAGGGTCGGAACGGTGACCGAGCCGCCGGGACTGTTGGAGACGAACTCGACCCTCTGGAATCGCCCGTAGCGCCGCTCGCTCTCCTCGGCGAAGCGCCGGATCGCCTCCCCCGCCGGAGCCGGGGAACCAACCGCCCACTCTCTCGATGCGGCGGCCATCTCGCCGCGCTGAGCGCTCTGGATGAAGGTCGTCACCGCCTCCTGCATCGAGAGGTTGAGCCGGCGCCAGTACTCGGAGAGGAACGACTCGAACCCCACCACCTGCACGACCGCTCCCGCGACTCCGAGGAAGAGACCCGCGTAGGCGAGCCGACGACCGCGCACGGCGCCGCCGGACCGCCGCAATCGGACGATGGCGATGAGGGCCAGGGCAATCGCTGCGAAGCTGGTGAGCGGACAGCAGAACACGGCGCCGGAGGCTGCGGCGACGATTGCCAGTGCCGAGACCCGCGGTGGCTCGACGCGACCGCGAGGTCGTGTGCCGAGGGCGCCGTCGAAGCGATCTGAATCGGGAGCGCCCGGGTCCGGCATCGCTTAGAGCACCAGCTCCCCGCCGCGGCTCACTCCACGCGGGAGACGAACTCCGGCCAGATCCTCGGGATCGAGGGCGGTGAGCGGGCTGATCTCGATCCGCGCATCCACGCGACCATCCGGCGTCTGCGGAAGTGGAACGCCATGCAGCGCCAGCCATCGTCCGGCGCGGTCGGACTGAAGCTGATGCGAGGTCGCGGGAGAGTCGACGCCGGTGGCGTTCTTGATCGGGGCGAACTCGTCGACCCGCGAGGTCTCGTAGACCAGCGAGGATTCCGCCAGCGGCAGCGCGTCGAAGACGAAGGCCTCGAGCTTCACGGCGTTGGGCTTCTCGGGCTCGACCAGTTCGCCGCTTCGCAGGTCGACGAAGGGGACCTTCTTCTCGGCCCGGTGGAAGGGCAATCCGAAGCGATCGCGATCGGCGGTGAGGCGTTCGACGAACTTCACGCCGATGGCGTGGATGGCGATCGACCCCGCGTTGAAGCGAAGGCCGCCCGAGGCGTCGCGCTGAGTGGCGAAGGAGGCGGGGAGATCGGAGTACTCGACGACGATGGTCTTGCCACCGGCTCGACAGAAGACGCCGACCTTCTCATCGGGACCGGCCTTCGGAACCATCTTGCTCGACATCTCGCCGGAACTGTCCGGGGCCGCGGCGTGCAGACCGAGGAAGACCGGATCGAAGATCTTGACCAGCGGGTTGTCGACCTGGAAGTAGCTGATGATCTCGATGCCCCGCGCGGCCATGTCTTCGACGGCGCCGGAGGTGCGCAGGGCCCTGATCGATCCGCCGTGACCGTCGGGATTCGTCGCCACTTCACCGGGGCCCGCGAGCAGCAGCGTTCCGTCGAAGCCAATCGACGGCAGCGTGCCCTGCGGGAAGGTGAAGACGTCCTCGGGTGGCAGACCGAAGAAGTTGTTGTCTGCAAAGAACGCTCGGGTGTCGGCGTCGTTTTGCGGACTGGTCATCAGGTACCAGGGAATCATCACTCCGTACCGCCGCCTCGCCGCCAGCACCTGCTCGGCGAAGACGCGAAAGAGCGGCTTGCCGGTGACCACGGTCGCCGGGAACGAGCCCTTGGGACCGTTCCATCCCAGGCGTGTGCCCTGACCTCCCGCCACGGTGAAGGCCGCGACCTTGCCCGCGCGAAGCAGCGCTTCGCCGATCGTGCGGAAGTGCTCGCTGTCCCACGACCGCTGCGGAGTGCGCGGATCGTTGGGGTAGCAGATCGCCGGCTCGAGCGTGGTGGGCAGCTCCACGACCGGCTTGGTCAGGACCAGCGCCGCAATCAGCGCGTCCAGTTCCACGAAGTTGATCTCGTCGATCTCTTCGAGGAGCCGGATCTGCTCCGCGGCGGAGAGACGGTCGACGAAGGCGAGCAGGTGCTCCTGCCCATGTCGACGGAGCCGCTCCCGAATCTGTGGCAGGCGGTCAGGCATGGGGGCAGAGTATCACTCGTCGGCTCTGCCGACGGGCGGCGCGTCGGCTTCGCCGCCGCTTGATGAGGAGTGCCGCGTGCGCGGCACCTTGCAAAGGCCGGAAATGCCGCCGACACGAACGTGGGAACTTCCCCTGCTCGCGAGCGGCGGCATTTCCGGCGATTCAGTTGAGGTCGCGCGGACGCGGCCCGTGATGGGTGCCGCGGCCTTGTTGCTGCTCGGCTCGATCGACCACGCGGACGAAGCCCCGCCGACGTCAGCCGACGGCTTCCTTCCTCTTCTCCAGCCACACGAAGAGGGTCACTGCTCCCACCGCGAGTGCGGCGATGAACCACCAGGGTGAGACGTGCGCCGCATCGGCGAAGGTGATCTTGCCGAGGTTGCCGAGCGGTTGCAGCGTGCGGGCGAGGAGCGGATAGGTCTCGGCGTAGACCGCGGCGCCGACCAGGGCGCCGACGATGCCGACGAGGGCGTCGCGCGACCCCTGTCCGACCGCCGCGAGCGCGGTTCCCGGGCAATAGCCCAGAAGCACCATGCCCACGCCGAAGATCAGGCCCCCGCCGGCGTTCATCGCCAGTTCGGCGCCCTTCACGCTGAGACCCTTGATCATGCCGAACTCGAGCATGGCGTAGACGCCGATGGCGCCGACGACGATTGCCGTGAGCATCGTCTTCAGCACAGTGAAGTCCTTGAACCGGAACTGGTTGACGATCACGTTGTAGCGCGTGACGCCGCCCTTCTGCAGCAGGAAGCCGAAGACGAGTCCGGTGATGGCGCCAAGAAGGAGGGTCCGAGGATCGGCGAAGTAGTGTTCGAACATGGGTCAGTTCCCCCTCGTCTGGTGCGACTGGGCACCGACGGCGCCGGGCGCCGGGTGAGATCCGAATCCAAAGAGCACGGCCGCCATGGCCACGCCGCTGATGAACATGCTGATGAAGAAGGTCCAGCTCGAGACGGCGAGCTGGAGCCCGCCCGAGATTCCGTGACCGCTGGTGCAGCCGCCGGCCATGCGGGCCCCGAAGAGCAGGATGAAGCCTCCGACGAACGCCGCGACATATCGCTTTGCAACCGACGGGCCGAAGCGGGAGGCCCAGAGCGTCGGCACTCGCTCGGTGCGGAATGTGCCGCCGAGCCGAGCCGCGAGAAACGCGCCCGCGATGAGCGCGAGGTCGAGGGCCATCTGCCAGTCGAAGACCGGCTTGAAGCCTCCCGACTTGGCTCCGTACTCCTTCAGGTAGTACGCGTTGCCGGCGACGTGTTCGGGGGCGACTGCGCAGATCGCACTTCCGGCCGCACCGACAAACGACGTGCTGGTGCCGAGGGCCTTTTCCATGAAGTAGAAGGTCGCCCAACTGAGCACGCCGAGACCGATCCCGACGATGTACGGCGACCACTGTGCCTTGCGGAGATATCCGAGCATGGCTTCGCTCCTCTGTGTTGCGGTGAAGGGCGTCCCTTCGGACCGTTGGAGGCAGTGTGCCGCTCCAAGGTTTCAATTGTTAGGCGATGCAGTCGGCGTTGACGACAGGGCGCGTCGATGCAGTCGACTGTTGAACCGGTCGGCACCACCCGCCGATTCCCTCGGCGCAGCCGACCCGTGCGACGTGCGACGGGGGTCAAACACCTCCTGATGTGTGCCGCGTGCACGGCCCCTTCCATAGGCCGGAAATGCCGCCGCGGACACGCGTGATCCTCCCACGCTCGCGCGCGGCGGCATGTCCGGCGATTCAGTTGAGGTTGCGCGGACGCGGCCCGTGATGGGTGCCGCGCAGGATTGGCGTCGATGAGATTCCGCACGGCTGGCAAGCCAGCCGTGGCATCCAGTGGAGTCATGGAGTCCCTCGCCGACCGTGGCCTCCACCACCCTCTCCCTTCCTTCCGCTCGACTCAATCGGCGGCGCAGGCCAAGCCGGAGCCGTTGATCGTGCCGAGCGACAAAAAGGTGCCGCACACGCGGCACTCATTATGAGGAGGCGCAGCCGACGAACCAGTCGGCGACGCCGACCCTCCCCTCCCCCTCACACCGTCTCCGGATCCGACCACCCCTCCGGGCGGTGGCGGACGATCTTGCCGCTCTGGAGGTAGATCACCTGCTCGCAGACGTTGGTGCAGTGATCGGCGATCCGCTCCAGAGCCTTGGTGACGGTCATGAGTCGGAAGGCGAATTCGACGCTGAACTCCCCGCCGGCCACGGCCTCCTGGGCGTCCATCACGATCTCCCGCTTGAACTTGGCGACGGTGTCGTCGAACAGGAGGACCTGCTGGCCGAGCTTTGCGTTCTCATCGGCGAGGGCTCGATTGGCGTCGCGGAGCATGCCGATCACGCTGTTGGCCATCACCCGGAAGGTGGCCGGCATGCGCTCGGTGAGATTCGGATAGTCGACGACGACTTCGGCGATGGTCACGCCGATGTCGGCGATCCGCTCCAGCTCGTTGTTGACCTTGACGATGGTGAGCACCGATCGAATCAGGTGCTCGTCGGTGACGCCCATCGCCAGCAGCGGAATCGACGCCCGCTCGATCTCGACATCGACGCGATCGATCACGTCATCGCCCGCGAGCACGTCGCGGGCCTTGGCCTTGTCGAGGTCGAAGTAGCTCTCGACCGCCTTGAGCGTGAGCTCGAGGACCCGCTGTCCCTGATCGATGAGTTTCTGACGAACCGCAGCGTGCGACGAAGCGAAATCAGGCATGAAAGGACAGTAGGGGGAGGGAGCCCCCCTCCATACCGTCCCCCGTGTCCACTCCCCACCTCTGCGTGAACATCGATCATGTCGCCACGGTTCGGCAGGCGCGGCGGACCTACGAACCTGATCCGGTCTTTGCCGCAGTCGAAGCCCAGCTCGGCGGGGCGTTCGGGATCACGGTGCATCTGCGCGAGGATCGTCGCCACATCAACGACGACGATGTGCGGCGGCTCAAGGACGTGGTCACGGTGAAGTTCAACCTGGAGATGGCCGCGACCCGCGAGATGGTCGAGTTCGCTCGATCCATCAAGCCGCAGATGGCGATGCTGGTTCCGGAGGGTCGCGCCGAAGTGACCACCGAGGGCGGTCTCGACGTGGTGGGGAAGCGGAAGTCGCTCCACGAGGTGGTCGCCCGCCTGAAGGGCGCAGGAATCGGCGTCAGCATCTTCATCGATGCCGACCCGGCGCAGGTCGAGGCCGCCGCCGAGTGCGGCGCCGATGTGTGCGAGATCCACACCGGTCCATATGCCCACCTCTTCCACGATCACGGTCGCGACGGCCGCGCCGACCTGGTTCGCGAAGAGCTGTCGCGAATCGCTCACGCCGGCCAGCTCATCCGCAGCGCCGGAATGCAGTTCAACGCCGGCCACGCCCTCAATCTGCACAACGTCAAAGCCATCGCCGCCCTCCCCGGCGTCGAAGAGCTCCACATCGGCCACGCCATCGTCAGCCGCGCGGTGTTCGTCGGACTCCGCGACGCAGTCGCGGAGATGGTGGCTGCGGTCGCGAAGCGACCGCAGTAGGGGGCAGGGAGCAGGAAAAGATCGCAGTGGGTTGCACGATTGGATGCGATCGCTGCATTCGGAGCCGTCGGCGTCGCAACTTGGCGCACGCATCGACCCGTGCAACCCCCTGCCATCTTTCCCTGCTCCCTGCTCCCTGCTCCGTACCCCCTACCCTCCGCCCATGCTTTCCTTTCGTGGCTGCTACACCGCAATCGTCACTCCGTTCACCAGCGACGGCTCCTCCGTCGACTTCGATCGACTCGATGAGCAGATCCGCTTCCAGGCCCATGGCGGCGTGACCGGGATCGTCCCCTGCGGGACCACCGGCGAGAGTCCGACGCTCTCCGAGATCGAGCATTGCGAGGTGGTCGAGCGGGCCATTTCGGTGGGCAAGCCGCTCGGACTGCACGTGATCGCCGGCGCCGGCAGCAACAACACGGCCCACGCCGTTCACCTCCACCGCTTCGCCGCCTCGAGCGGCGCCGACGGCGCCCTGCAGGTCAACCCCTACTACAACAAGCCGTCGCAGGAGGGGCTCTATCGCCACTTCATGACCATCGCCGACAGCGCCGATCTGGCAATCGTGCTCTACAACATCCCGGGACGCACCGGTGTGGCCCTGGCCCCCTCGACCGTCCAGCGCCTGGCCGCGCACCCCAACATCCGAGCGATCAAGGAAGCGACCGGTTCGCTCGACAGCGCCAGCGACATCCTCTCGCGGTGCGACATCCTCCTGCTCTCGGGCGACGATTCGATGACCCTGCCCCTCGCCAGCGTCGGCGGCGTCGGCGTCGTGAGCGTGGTCTCGAACATCCTCCCCGGGGAAGTGCAGGCCCTCTGCAACGCGTTCCTGAACGACCACTGGCTCAAGGCCCGGGCGCTCCACCGCGAGCTCTTTTCGCTCTGCCGCGGACTGTTGAGCCTCGACACCAACCCGATTCCGATCAAGTGCGCGATGGAACAGCTCGGGCGCGACAGCGGATCGCTCCGCCTGCCGATGTGCCGCGGCGCCGACACCATGGCCGCGACGGTGCGCGATCTCCTCGCCAAGGCGGGGCTGCGGGCCACCGCCTCGGTGTGAGCGGGCGGAGTCCACTGCAGTTTACTGGTTGTCGCCACGACCTCTCGAGCGCTCCTCGCCGCGTGTCCACGATTCCCTACAAGATCGCCGTCCTCTGCTATCTGTATGACGACGCCGGTCATGTTCTGATGCTGCACCGGCTGCGCGACCCGAATGCGGGGATGTACTCGCCAATTGGTGGCAAGCTCGAGACTGTGCTCGGCGAGGGACCGCACCAGTGCGCCCTCCGTGAGATCGAGGAGGAAGCCGGCATCACTCTGCGTGCGGAGGAGGTGCGTCTCACCGGAATCGTCTCGGAGACGGCCTACCAGAATCAGACCCACTGGCTTCTCTTTCTCTTCGAGGCCACGCGACCGATTGCCCACTCCGAGATCGCCAACTACCAGTTCGAGGAAGGATCGCTCGAGTGGGTTCCCCTCGACGCCGTGGACCGCCTGGGCATCCCCGACACCGATCGCCAGGTGATGTGGCCCAACGTCTTCTCCCACCGCGGCGGCTTCTTCATGATCCATATCGACTGCTCGGTGAACCCCTTCACCTGGTTCACGCACGAGAGCGTCACGCAAGGCGGCGTCACACCCCCCGCGCCTCATTCCTGATTCCCCTTCCCCCGTCTCCTCGCGGCAATCCCACCCGACGCGCCCTCCGGCCAACCCTCTGCCATCTTTCCCTGCCCCCTGCCCCCTCTCCTCATGCTCGGCAGCCACCTCTCAATCGCCGGCGGCATGGTGAACGCACTCACCGAGGCGATGCGCCTCCAGCTCGACTGCGTGCAGGTCTTCACCAAGAACCAGAGGCAGTGGACGGCGCGTCCGATTCCCGACGACGAGCGCACCGCGTGGCTCGAGGAGCTTGCGCGGATCGGCTGGGACCGCCTCGACGATCGCCGGGTGGTCAGCCACAACAGCTATCTCATCAACATGGGCTCGCCCGACGAGGAGGCGTGGAATCGCTCCTGCCAGTCGCAGCGCATCGAGCTCGAGCGCTGCGAGATGCTTCGCATTCCTCTCTGCGTCGCTCATCCGGGAGCCCATCTCGACCAGGGCTCGCGCTCGCCCAAGACTTCCCCGCCGAGCGGAGTCATCACCCCCGGCGAGCGCGCCGGGCTGCTGCGGATCGTGAAGGCCCTCGATCGGCTGCACCGCGAACTGCCCGCCTATCGAACCATCACCCTGCTCGAGACGACGGCCGGCTCGGGAACGGCGCTGGGATTCGACTTCACCCACCTCGCCTTCATCCGCGAGCACGTGCGGGCCCCCGAGCGGGTCGGCTTCTGCCTCGACACCTGCCACATCGTCGCGGCCGGATACGACCTTTCGACTCCGGCGAAGGCCGCCGCGGTGTGGAGCGAGTTCGACACCTGCTGCGGTCTGCGGCATGTCGGCGCTCTCCACGTGAACGACTCGGTGGGCGCCCTTGGGTCGCGGGTCGACCGACATGCCCACATCGGCGAGGGCACCTGCGGACGAAGTTGCTTCCAGTCGGTCATGAACCTCCCGGCGTTTCGCGACGTACCCAAGATCCTCGAGACGCCCAAGGGAGAGGACGCGAAGGGGAGAAATCTGGACCAGCTCAATGTGGGGCGGCTGCGCCGAATGATCACGACTGGCACTGCGACTGGTACTCCAACTGGAACTCCAACTGGGACTCCGGCTGGTACTCCAACCGGCACTGCCGCTGCGCCTCGAACAAAGGCGAAGTCGAGCGGCATCGCGGAGCATGTGCGGCGTTCCACCCGTGCATCGACCGAACGTAGAAGGTCGTAGCAGTCGGATCTGCCGCCGAGCGACGCTGGTGAACGCCTCACTGCACGAGGCGAGAGTGGGCGATGGTCCGAGCCGCGGGGAAGCACCGACGAAACGCGACCCCTGCCCACGGGACCCCGCTGGTCCGGTACGCTACCGCCCTCCGCCGAGATGCCATGCACGTGATGAACCCGAACGAGATCCAATTCCTCCGACGCGAAAGCGACTTTGCGGTCGTTGCTTGCGCAATTGGCCGTCGGCTCTCGTGCGTTGGCCTCGCGCTCCTCGCCGCGACGCTGGTGGCCTGCCAGGGTCCCGAGACGATCAAGTCGCCCGATGGGTCGACCGAGGCGCCCACGCCGGCGTCGGTCGAGGCGCTCGACGAGCGACTCGCAACAGCCAATTCGGCCCGTACCTCCGGCAACTACGCCGAGGCCCTCGAGCTCTTCCGGGAGATCCTCGCCGAGAATCCGACGGCGGCCCAGGCCTACCTGGGGATCGGCGAGATCCAGGTCGCCCAGGGCAACTACGGCGAAGCCGAGCCCGCCTTCGCCAAGGCGGCACGGCTCGAGCCCCGCAACTTCGCGGCCCAGTACGGCCACGGTCGCGTCCTTCACGAACTGAAGCGATTCCTCGAGGCGATCCGGGCTTATCACCGGGCCCTCTCGATCCAGCCGGACAACTTCGAAGCCAACGTGAACATGGCCGCGACCTACCTCGAGATCGATGAGGCCGCGAGCGCTCTTCTCTACGCCGAGAAGGCCGTGCAGGTGAACCCCAGCGACGGCTCCGCGCGGGTCGCGCTGGGGACCGCGTACGCCAGGCTCGGGCGCACCCGCGATGCCATCGAGCAGTTCGAGACCGCACTGGAGCTCTCCGATCCCACCTCCGAACTCCTCTTCGGTCTGATCAAGGCCTATGGCGATGAACGCCGCTACGAGGAAGCCGCGAACACCGCGACGGTGCTGGTCCGCATCGCGCCCTCCGCCGATGCCTACGAACGGCTCGGCTGGAGTCTCTTTCGTCTCGGCCGGTACAACGAATCGATCGTCGCCTATCGCGACGCGGTCCGCATCGACGAGACCCACTGGCCCTCGCTCAACGGCATCGGCGTGAACGCCCTCAATGCGTGGCTCCTGAGCAACCGCACCGACAACGCCGCCTCTTCCGAAGCCCGCGAAGCCTTCCGCCGCTCCCTCCGCGTCAACGGCGACCAACCAAAGGTGGTTCGGTTGCTGACGACGTATCAGTTGTGATGTCGCGGGGCGCGGCTGCCACGCGGGGGCGGAGGGACCAGGAATGAGCAATGAGGATCCGGTCGACGTTTCGATGCGTCTCGTGCCTGCCGACCCATGGCGTGGGCAGGCAAGGCACTCATCGAACCGTTGAGCGGATCCTCATTGCTCATTCCTCCTCCCCTTGCCCCGTCCAGCACCCCCGGCGCTACTCATGCCCTCCCCCGCTCTTCTCGAGACCTTTCCCACTCCTGTGGCGACGGCGTTCGTCATCGAGCATGTCTCGGACGAGTTCACCTCGGTCTGTCCGAAGACGGGGCACCCCGACTTCGGGTCGATTGCGCTGCGGTATGCGCCGCAGGCGACCTGCGTCGAGCTGAAGAGTCTCAAGCTCTACTACCAGAGCTTTCGCAACGACGGCATCTACTACGAGGCGGTGACCAATCGGCTGCGCGATGATCTCGTGGCCCTGATGGCGCCGCGGTGGTTGCAGATCGTGGCCGATTGGAAGGGTCGCGGCGGCATCCGCTCGCGCATCATCGCCACCCACGGCACGGTCCCGAGCGAATGGGCCCGAGGGTGACGGGGTCGACTCCTCCGGCGGCGTCTCTTCTGGCGCTCGGGTTCGATGGACTGGTCCCCTCCCGCGAGATCCTCGACTTCATCGCCCGCGGCGGTCGTGCGGTTGTTCTCTTCGCCCGCAACTACGACTCGCCCGCGCAACTGACGCGGCTCTGCCAGTCGCTCCATCGGGCCGTTCCTGCGGGCGACTGTGATGCCGACCTCCTGATTGCCGTCGATCACGAAGGGGGGCGGGTCCAGCGCTTCCGAAACGGCTTCACCGCGATCCCTTCGATGCGCGCTCTCGGGGCCGCGGCAGTGCACGGCGACCTCGACGCATCGCTTCGCGCAGTCGACGACGCCGCCCGAACCATGGCCCGCGAGCTTGGTGCCGTCGGGATGGACCTCGACTTCGCCCCGGTCGTCGACGTTGATTCGAACCCCGACAATCCGGTGATCGGCGAGCGCTCGCTGGGACCCGACGCGGCGCTGGTTGCCACGCTCGCGGCGCGTTTCATCGCGACACTTCAGGCAGGAGGCGTCGCCGCCTGCGCCAAGCACTTCCCCGGTCACGGCGACACCACCGTCGACAGCCATCTCTCGCTTCCACAGCTCGCTCACCAGCGGGCTCGACTGGAATCGCTCGAGTGGGTTCCGTTCCGCGCCGCAATTGCGGCGGGTGTTGCCTCGATCATGACCGCCCACGTGGTCCTCGACTCGATCGATCCCGGTGTTCCCGGCACGCTGAGCGAGAAGGTGGTGACGGGCGTGCTGCGCCAGGAACTCGGGTTCGACGGGCTGGTCTTCTCCGACGATTGCGAGATGAAGGCGGTCGCCGACACGGTGGGCGTCGGCGCAGCCGCAGTGGGAGCGATCCGCGCCGGGTGCGACCTCGCCATCGTGAGCAACACCGAGCGCCTGCGGCGCGAGGCCCTGGCGGCAGTCGACGCGGCGGTTGCGAGCGGTTCGATTGCGGCTGAGCGCATCGATGAGTCGCGGCGGCGCCGGAGCGCGGCGCTGCGTCGAGTCGCGACCAGGAGTTGAGGCCGACTCGTTGGGCCGCGCGTCTGCTCGGCCAGGCGATGCCGACCACTACACTCCTGCCGAATGCCCGTCAGCCCTGCCGGTACCCGTTTCAGCACCCTTCGCAACCTCATTGCGAAGCTCGACTACGACGGTGAACTGCGCCGGGTCAGCCACGAAGTCTCGCCGAGCCTCGAGATCGCCGCCATTGCCGATCAGGAGAGCAAGTCGCCCTGCGCCGTACCGAGTCGGTCCGCGGCGAGCGTCGATCCGCTCCACTGCGGTCTCGGCGGCTCGGCCCTTCTCTTCGAGAAGGTCGCAGGCAGCGACTTTCCCCTGGCCATCAACGTCTTTGGGTCGTATCGCCGGATGGAACTGGCACTGGGTGTCGCCGACTCGGGTGGCTTCGAGGCAATCGCCGCCCGGATCGGCTCGCTCACCAAGCCGCAACCACCGCGGTCGTTGAGCGAAGTGCTCGCGAAGGCCCGCGAGTTCCTGCCGCTTCTTCGCATCGCGCCACGAACCGTCAGGCGCGGACGCTGCCAGGAGGTCGTGCGACTCACCGAGCGCGGCGAAGTCGATCTCTTCCGCTTGCCGATCATCAAGTGCTGGCCGCTCGACGGCGATCCCCTGAGCGTCGGCTCTCCGTTGAGCGCAGCCGAGTCGGGAACGGCACTCGGCGAGGGTCGCTACATCACCTTCGCCGGCATGCACACGATCCACGCCGACGATCGCTTCGAGAGGAAACCCGCCAGTCACAACATCGGGATGTACCGGGCCCAGCTCGTCGATCGCACCCATCTGGCGATGCACTGGCACATGCATCATGACGGCGCGAGTCACTGGCGCTCATGGAAGAAGCTCGGCGAGCGGATGCCGATCGCCATCTGTCTCGGGGGCGAGAGCGTGATGGCCTACGGAGCCACCGCCCCTCTGCCGCCAGGCATCTCGGAGCTTCTGATGTGCGGCTTCCTCAATGGTCGCGGCATCCCGATGGTGCCGGCGAAGACGGTGCCGCTTCGTGTCCCGGCCAACAGCGAGATCGTGATCGAGGGCTGGGTGAGCACCGAATGCGGCGGCATCGGCTGGGATCCGCGCGATCCATCGTGCGGGCCACTGGGCCCAGGCGCCGTCTTCGAGGGACCCTTCGGCGATCACACCGGCTTCTACTCGCTGCCCGATCGCTATCCGCTGGTGAACGTGACGGCGATCACCCACGCTCGCGATGCGATCTACCCGACGACCATCGTCGGTCTTCCGCCGCAGGAGGACTACTACCTCGGCAAGGCCACGGAACGGGTCTTCCTGCCACTTCTGAAGACCCTGATCCACGACATCGACGACTATCACCTGCCGATGTACGGCTGCTTTCACAACGCAGCGTTCCTGCGGATCCACAAGGCCTATCCGCTGCAGGCCAGGCGGGTCATGCACGCAGTGTGGGGAGCGGGGCAGATGGCCTGGACCAAGACCATCATCGTGGTCGACGACGATGTCGACGTGCACGACGAAGGCGCAGTGTGGCGAGCGGTGCTCGAACAGTGCGACTTCCGCCGCGACGTCGAGGTCGTTCATGGCCCCCTCGACATCCTCGATCACGCCGCGCCGTGGCTCGGCGCCGGCAGCAAGATCGGTCTTGACGCCACTCGCAAGCGCTCCGGCGACGACGTGCGGGGAGTCCCCTTCGATCGCCGCGTGGACACCGCGCCGGCCCAGTTGATCCCGCCGTCACCGTCCGTCGGCTTCGACTTCGCGTTCCCCTTCGGCAGCGAGGCGGAGTGGTCGCGTCGTTTCGTCGCCATTGCGGTGCCGACGTCGGCCGCCTCCGGTGCCGACGGGGCGCTCGCCGCGGAGCGCGCCGTTCGTGCCTTCTGGTCGGTGGCTCCGCCAGGAATCGGCGATCTGGCCATTGCCGTCGACGACACGGTCGATCTCCGCAAGCCGTGGGAGGTGCTCTTCCACTTCGTCAGCCACGCCGATCCCGGGCGCGACGCGCTCCACGACGAGTCTCCGGGCGCCCATCGCCTCGGATTCGATGCCACCAGCAAGGGAGCCGGTCAGGTACGGAGGGGGCTGCCGTGTCGGGAGTGGCCGCCGTTGTTGAGGCGGACGCCGGCTCCGCCGACGGGGTTCGTCGGCTGACGCCGACGGGGCGCGTCGGCTGCGCCACCGCTTCTAAGGTGTGCCATGTGCGCGGCACCTGGATGCCGCGCGTCTGCGTCTGTGATGTACGACATCGTTCCTTGGGGAGAACCACAA
>CAYXKH010000003.1:40266-42560 GCA_964465255.1 uncultured Isosphaeraceae bacterium | reverse complement strand
CCCCTCCACCCCCCGTCCACCCCCCTCCAGCTTGGGAGTGCCTGATGAAGGCGATCGTCAACGAACTCGACCGTCTGCGCCGCCGCGGGCGAAGCCTGCTGGTGCTGCAGCGAGGTGCGCGCGTGGCGTCGATTGTCGTCCTCGCGGTCAGCCTGGGAATCGCTGCCGACTACCTGCTGCGCTTCCCGATGGCCCTGCGGGTGATGGCCCTCCTGATTGCAGCGACGGCGCTGGTCGGGGCGCTATGGCGCTATCTCGGCCCGGCGGTTCGCTTCAAGCCGGATCTGACCACGCTTGCCCTGCGCGTCGAGCGGGCCGTCCCGGCCCTCAAAGGTCGACTCGCTTCGAGCGTGGAGTTCTCGAGTTCCGGCGCCGACCAGTCAAACCCGCTGGCGGCGCGGCTGGTGAGCGACACCGCCCGCCGCGCCGAGGGCGCGCTCGCGGGGCTGCTTCGACCGCAGCGACTCATTCGCGATGCGGGAATCCTGAGCGTCGTGCTGGGTGGCTTCACCGCCCTCTCGTGGATTGCCCCGCAGATTGCCGCAATTGGCCTTCCGCGCGTGCTGGCGCCCTGGTCGGGCGTCGAGTGGCCGGCGCGAACCGGTGTCGAGAGCCTGATGACGACGGTGGCGGTGCGTCCCATCGGTCCGGCGCTGCCGCTGCGGGCCCGAGTGACCCTCGGCGATCCGGCCACGACACGCATCACCGCCGAATACCGCTTGATCGACGGGGACGAAGCCGGACCCTGGCGCAGCGCCGTCCTCGCCCACCAGAGCGACGGTGTGCACGAACGCCTGCTCGACACCTCCGTCGGACGAGCCGGTGGTTCCCAGCGGGCAGCCGACAGCCCCAGCGAGACCACCATCGAGTTCCGTTTCACCACCGTCGATAGCGCAACGGAGTCGCAGGAGATCCTCCTGGTCGATCCTCCGTCGCTGCGGCGAGCCACACTTCTGGCCCGCGCCCCGGAGTACGCCGGGACCATTCCGGAGGTGACTGCCGAGCTTGGACCGGGCACCGATGCGCGAGCGGGAGGCGCGCCTCCGATACTCGAAGGCTCGACGGTGACCCTCGAACTCGAGACCAGCAAGGTGCTGCCGATTCCAGACGACGGGCCTGCGACCGAAGGCTGGATCCGTGAGGCACTCGGCTTCCCCAAGGGACTCGCCGCGCTCCTGACTCGCAGCGCCGACGATCCACACCGCTTCAGCGTGTCGTGGCGGCTTGACGACTCGATCACCCTGGCGATGACTCTCGTCGACGAGCACGGCATCTCCAACATCGAGGACATCGCCTTCCGCGTGAACATCGTGGCCGATCGCGATCCCGCGGCGACGATCATCGACCCATCGGTCGACGAGACGGTGACGCCGACGGCACTCGTCGATGTCCTCGCTGAAGCCCGTGATGATCTCGGCGTCAGCGAGTTGTCACTCGACATTCGGCGGCGGGTGCCCGCGGGCGGCGGAACCGCGGCCTCGGCGGGAGCGGCCGACGAACTGGTGCGAACCGAGTCGACGCAGGCTCCCGCGGAAGGGCCGCAGCCAATTGCGCGGCTCGAGCTCACGCTCTCGCTCGCGGAGATGGCGGCGAAGCCCGGCGAGGTCATCACTCTCCAGGCCCGCGCCCTCGACACCTTCGCAATCGAAAATCGACGCCACGCGCCGGCGCTCTCGGCGCTGCGCTCGCTGCGGGTGGTCGGCGAGAACGACGTCCTCGAGCAGATCCGACGACAGCTCTCGGCCATCCGTCAGGCATCGATGCGAGTCGACGCCCAGCAGGGCGAACTGATCGACGCCATCGACGAGGCCCGCGAGCGCGGCGAGCAGGTCGAGCGAGCGGACGCGCGGCAGTCGCTGGTGAGCGAGCGAATCGAAGCCCAGCGCGAAGCAATCGAGAATCTTGCCGGTCGCCTCGAGCGGAATCGGGTCGATGATCAGGAGCTGACCGCGACGGTGCGCCTCGTGCAGGATCACCTCGAAGCGGCCGGCACGGCCTCCGACAGCGCCGCCGAGCGATTGCAGCGGCAGATGAACGAAGCGTCCCGAGGTGATCAATTGCAGCCCTCGCCGCAGGGAGCACCGCCCGAGTCCTCACCACAGGCGGGGGCGACGCCTGCGCCCAGTGCCAAGCCCGCGGATGCGGCGAAGGCTGGACCGGACGCCAAGCCCACGGATCCTGCGAAGCCGGAGAGTGCCACCGGGACGAAGCCAGGCCCGACGCCGCAATCGAAGCCGCCGGCGAAACCTGACGCGGCGCCCCAAACACCAAACGCGAAACCAAACGCGAAACCA
>CAYXKH010000003.1:21982-40166 GCA_964465255.1 uncultured Isosphaeraceae bacterium | reverse complement strand
ACCAAACGCGAAACCAAACGCGAAACCAGACGCGAGACCAGACGCGAGACCAGACGCAAAGCCCGAGTCTCCCACCAAGCCCCAGCCCAAGCCTGCCGAGGATGCCGAGTCCAAAGCCATCGAGGCGGAGCAGCAGCGGGTCCGCGACGAGCTGGCCCAGTTGATCGAGATGCTCGATCGCGACGGCGATGCGTGGGCCGTGACCCGCCAGATCGAGAAGCTCTCGGAGGAGATTGGTGAACTCCAGGAGGCCACCGGCGAACTCGGTGAACGCACGGTCGGACGCGATCGCGACGAACTCCCTCGCGCCGAGCTCACCGAGCTGGAGCGGATCGCCGCGGCCCAGCGCGAGGCCGCCGAGCAGGCCCGTTCCCTCACCGAGGCCCTGCGCGAGCGAGGGCAGCAGGCCGCGAACACTCCCGGCGCCGAGCAGTCCGGCGTGATGCGTGAAGCGGCCGAAACTGCGGCCGAGCGTCGCCTTGCGGAGCAGCTCGAGCAGGGCGCCCGCGAGGTCGACGAGAATCAGATGGCCCGCGCTCAGGAGCGGCAGCAGGCCGCTCGCGAGGCTCTCGACGAGATGCTCGAGGATCTCCGCGAGGGCCGGAAGGCGCGGACCCGCGAGCTCCAGCGGCAGTTGGCGAGTCTCGTGGAATCGATTCAGCGGCTCGTTGCCGTGCAGGAGGACGAGCTGATTGCCCTGGCCAGGGTCGACGACCCGGCGGCGTTCGACGAACGCGGTCGGGCCATGATCCGGCTCAAGCAGACCACCGATTCGGTGGTTGTCGAAGCTCGAACCGCAGGCGCGGAGACCGAGCGCATCGCCCGTCTCCTCGGTCGCGCCGCCGAAGCCCAGGGCGAGGCGATTCGAGCTCTCCGCACCGAACCACCCACGCTCGATGCCCGCCCTGCGGCCGTCGACGGCGAGGAGCGATCACTCGCCCAGCTCAAGGAAGCACTGGCGCTCTCGAAGGCGACTCAGGAGCGCGTCGAACAGGAAGCGGCCGAGCGAGCTCGTCAGCAGCTTCTCGAGCGCTATCGCGGCGCTCTGGAGCGGGAGCTTGCGATCCTCGAGCAGACCAGCGCTGCGGCGCGGGAGCCGTCGGGTCGTCGGCAACTGCTCGAGTCGCGGCGCCTCGCCGGCGCCCAGTCCGGCGTGCGCGAGCAGCTCGAGGCGATCCGCCGGGAGACCGACTCGATTGGCGAATCACGGGTCTTCACCCGGGCGCACGATCTCATCGAGGCCTGGTCGAAGCTCGGTGAAGAGCGACTCGACGCCGGCGATGTCGGTCCCAAGGCAAGTGGCATGCTGGTGCGCGTCGCCACCACGCTCGAGCAGTTGATCGGTGCGCTGGGCGAGCAGGCGCCCGAGGAAGAGCCCTTCGAGCAGAACACCCAGCCCGAGGAGGGGGGTGGCGAGGGTGGGGGACAGGGCAGTCCGCCGGTCATCCCGCCGCGATCCGAGCTGGTCCTGCTTCGGGGATTGCAGGAACAGCTCTATCGCGAGACGCGTCTCACCGATGAGGCTGGCCTGACCGGCACGATCCGCGAGGAGACCCTCCGCGAACTCGGCGAGCGGCAGAAGGAACTCGCCGACCTCGCCCAGCAGATGCTTCAGGATCTCGCCGGCGACTCGAAGATTGCGCCCCCGACCCCGACCCCGACCCAGACCCCATTGCCACCGCGCGAGTGAACCGTTCCTGACTGCGCCACCAGCGACGACCAGAGACCAGAGGCAGGCTCAGATGAATGTCATGAACCAGTTCGATCCGACGTCCCAGGCTCGCCGTCAGGGCGCAACCGTTGCCGCGTTGGTCGCCGGCGCCGCCAGCCTCGTCATCGCCGCCTCGACGGTCGGCAGTCCGCCACCGCCGACGGCGCCGCCAGCGTCGTCACCACCTCCGGCGACAGCGCCTCCAGCCGCAACACCGCCGACGGCCGATCGCCCGAAGCCGAAGCCGAACCCGAAATCGATCGACGAGATTCTCGGCACTCGCGGTGGCGCCGCCGCGCCCAAGGAGACCGACAAGACGACCGAGACTCCCGCGGCCCCCCCGGTGGGCGAGACGGCCGACGAGACCCGTCAGCGGGAGCTGCGCCGGGCGCTCACCGAGCAGGAAGCCGGCGAGGCATTCGCCCAGGCGGTTGTGCAGATGTCGCGAAGCGCGTCGCTTCTCGGCGAGTCGCTCGACCCCGGCATCGACACCCAGCGCATCCAGGAGGACGTCCTCGCGAAGCTCGACCTCCTGCTCAAGCAGCCCTCGAAGAAGTCGAAGTCGAGCTCGTCTTCGTCGAGTCAGAGCGCGAGTCAGTCGCAGGATCCGAAGAAGGCCCCGCCGAAGGCCGGCGAGCAGCAGGGTCAGCAGCAGCAGGAAGGCGCTCGCAGCGAGAAGCCAGCATCGGAGTCCAACGAAGCCGCAGGCGGCGTGCCGCGGCAGGAGGGTGCCCTGGAACAGTCGCTCGAAGGAAGCGGCGCGGAGTGGGGCAACCTCCCCGCGCGGGTCCGCGACATGATCCGCCAGGGCCTCCGCGATCGCCCCTCGAGCCTCTACCAGCGCCTCACCGAGGAGTACTACCGCCGCCTCGCCGAAGACTCCTCCCGCTGATTGCCTCTCTCTCTCTACTCTCTCCCATGCCTCACCACACCCGTCGCACTCGTTCGAGGGAGCGCATCGCAGCGTGCGGCGTGGCCATGGCTCTCTTCGGCGCCCATCTTCACGCGGCCCCACCGCCGACTGCTCCGCCTGCGTCGCTCCCCGCAGGCGCGAGCCCGCCGGGCGCCACTCCTTCCGCACCAGTTGGACCGCCGAGCGCGGTGGCGCCGCCTGCCGCGGCTGCGGTCCGCAGCGCCGAAGGCGCCGAGAACAATCCCGCCCAGGACGAGATGACTCCCGAGCTGATTGCGGCAATCACGCGTGGCCTTGCGTTTCTCAAGACCCAGCAGAACAGCGACGGATCATTCGGACGCGGCCGCTACGGGCGACACGTGGGCATCACCTCGCTGGCGGCGATTGCCTTCATGGCCGATGGCCACCTGCCCGGTCGCGGCGAGTACGGCGACGTGGTGGCTCAGGCCCTCGAGTTCGTTCTCGCCAATTCGACCGAGACCGGGCTCCTCGCCAGCGAGGGGTCCGACCAGGTGATGTACGGCCACGGTTTCGCCACGCTCTTTCTCGGCGAGATCTACGGCATGAATCCCCAGGACGGGCGAGTCCGCGACGCCCTCGTCCGGGCCGTGCAGCTCATCGTCAACACCCAGAACGAGGAGGGAGGCTGGCGCTACAACCCGGTGCCCTACGACGCCGATGTCTCGGTGACGATCTGCCAGGTGATGGCCCTGCGCTCGGCACGCAACTCCGGCATCAAGGTGACGAAGGAGACCATCGATCGCGCCGTGCAGTACGTGCGCGACTGCCAGAATCCAGACGGCGGCTTCAAGTACATGCGCCGCACCGGCGCCAGCGACTGGCCGCGGACGGCGGCCGGCATCGCCAGCCTCTTCTATTCAGGCATCTACGAGGACGAGTCGATCACCCGCGGGCTCGACTACCTCATGCGGACCGCACTTCCCGGCAATCCTGCGGCCCGACGCACGCACTACTTCTACGGCCACTACTACTCGGTGCAGGCGATGTATCTCGCCGGCGGACGAAGCTGGGCGACGTGGTGGCCGGCCATCCGCGACGAGCTGGTCAGCGCCCAGAGCACCGATGGCTCGTGGATCGACCAGCATCACGGGACCGCCTACGGCACGGCGATGGCACTCATCATCACGCAGATGCCGAAGCGGTATCTCCCGATCTTCCAGAAATGAGCCGTCCCATCCGCGCCGCTCGCCTTCGATCGCTCCTTGCAGTCACCGCGCTTGCCCTCGCCGGGCCGGCCAGCGCCGATCACCAGTTGCTGATGTCCGACCTCTCGGTGAGGCGGGGTCGAGTGATGGCATTCGACGAGACGTCGATCATCTTCCGTGTGGGCGGAGCGCTCGCCGCCGGGGCGGCCGAGACCGCCACGCCGGTTCCGCGCAGCGAGTGTCTGGGGTTGATTGCCGATCACGTGCGACCCTCGCCGCCGCCCGACTCGGGTCTTCTGATCTTCGCCGATGGCCAGCGCCTGCCGGGCCGCGCCGAACTCGATGACGGCCAGCTCGTCTGGGTCCACGAGAAGTTCGGAGCGGTGTCGATCGATCTCGAGAAGGTGCAGTCGATTGCCTTCGAGCCGGGTCGGATCGCGACCGTCGCCGGCGCCGAGGACGTCGTCGTCCTTCTCAATGGCGACCGGCTTGAAGGCGTCGTCGCCTCGCTCGGGACGACCGTGATGCTCGAGCGGGGCACCGGAGCAATACGCTCGAACGTGAGCATTCCTCTCGAGCGGATCGCCACGCTCTCGCTGGTCACCCCACCGCGCCCGGCGTCGGGCTCGCGCCTCTGGCTGGCCAATGGTTCGGTGCTCGACGTCACCGTGAAGCCGGGCGGCGACTCGTTTCTCCTCTTTGAGATATCGACGCTCCAGACCAGTGATCGAAGCCGCTCGGTTCCCATGAACGAGGTCCGCGGAATCAGCTTCGGGACCCCCTTCGGAAGTCAGGGCATCACACCGCTGGCCTCGATCACCCCGACCACGGTCAGCGGGCCGGCCGAGCGCTATCTGGTTCCGTGGCCGGCCCTCGACGACCCCGCGGCTCCGCTGGGGCTGGCCGCGATTGCCCTCTCTGGTCCGGCGATGGTCACGTACCCGGTCCCCGTCGGAGTGCGCTTCAGCACTGTGGCGAGGCTGGCGCGAGAGGCCCTGGAGTGGGGTGACGTCGAGCTTGTGGTCCGCGATGGCGCGGTCGAGCGGTGGCGCGGGGTCCTCAACGCCGGCGCTGCGGTCCACGAAATCGTCGTCGACCTCGAGGGAACTTCCCTCACGCTGGAACTCCTCGAGGGCCGACATGGTCCGGTCCAGGACCTCGTCGTCCTCGAGCGGGCGATCCTCGCCCCGCGATCGAAGTGAGGAATCCGAAGGGGGTCGGGAATCGAAAGCGCCGACCTACTGTTGGCTCTGGTGTCGGCTCCGGCATCGGGTCCACGCTGATTCGGCCCGCGGAGCCTTTCGGGCGGTCGCCCCAGGCAGGCCCCACGACGACGCCTTTCGAGCATTTGCCGATGGACCACCAGCACTCCGCATCACCGAGTCGTCGTTCGCTTCGAAGGCGTCGAGGCCCCCTTTCCGGGCTTCGTCCCGGGCGTGTGCTCCTCTTGGGACTCGGAGCCTTGGCCGTCGGCGTCGTGGCCCTGACCGGTTGGGCCATGTTCGGTGGAAGCGGCGGCAGCGGCAGCGACAGCGCCACCCGCGACCTCTTCGTCGTCAAGCGCGGCGAGTTCAACGTCGTCGTGCCGGCCTCGGGAGAGCTCGCGGCGGATCGCCAGATCGAGATCGTCAACAAGCTCGAGTCGAAGGCCGTGGTCACGATGATCGTGCCCGAGGGATCGCGGGTCGAGCGCGACTCGGTGCTCTTCACGCTCGCCGACGAGGAGATCAGGACCAAGATCAAGGACGCCGAGGATGTGGTGAACACCGTCCAGGCGAGTCTCACCGCGGCAAAGTCGACGCGCGAAGTGAAGCGCTCGACCGGCCAGAGCGAAGAGGCCAAGGCGATGCTGACGATCAAACTCGCCGAGCTCGCCCTCGAAGCCTGGCGCGACGGCGAGGAGCTGGCCAAGCGCGACACGCTCAAGGTGAAGAAGGAAACGACCTCGATCAACTACGAGAGGCTTGTCCGCAAGCACGTCGAGTCGAAGAAGCTCCAGACCGACGGCCACATCTCGATGGACGAGCTTGAGCAGGATCGGATTGCGATGATCGAATCCAGCGCGGCATTGAAGACCGCGACGCTCGATCTCGAGGTCTACACCACGTACACCTACCTCCAGGACAAGGCCAAGAAGGAGTCCGATCTCGAGCAGGCCCAGGCCGAGCTGGTGCGTGTCCGACAGCGCAACGAGGCCGAGATCAGCAACGCCGAGGCCGGCGTGACCAGCGCCGAGTACAAGGTGCAGAGCGCCAAGGATCGGCTCAGCGATCTTCAGCAGCAGCTCACCTACTGCGCCGTCCGGGCGCCACAGGCCGGGCTTGTGGTGTACGCCACGAGCATCGACGGCGGAAACCGATGGGGCGGAAGCGATCGGGCCCTGCAGGTGGGCACGGAGCTTCGTCCCAACGAATTGGTCATCGTCCTGCCCGACACGTCGCGGATGGTCGCCAACGTGAAGGTCAACGAGGCCCTCTCGGGCCGCATTCGGCCCGGCCAACTGGTGAACGTGGTGTCGGATGCGCTTCCCAACGTGATTCTCAAGGGCTCGGTCGTGAGCGTCGGCGTGCTTGCCGAGAGCAGCGGCTGGCGCGATCCGAATCGACGCGACTACACCGTGCGGGTCATGCTCCAGGAAGTGTCCGACGACTACGGCCTGAAGCCCTCGATGCGCTGCAAGAGCGAGATCGTGGTCGAAGCCGTCGACGACGCCATGCACGTTCCGATCCAGGCGGTCTTCCGAAGCGGCGGCAGCGCCTTCGTGTATCTCGCCGACAACGGCGGCAGCATCGAGCGGCGTGACGTCCAGATCGGCCGCGCCAGCGAGCTCGAGGTCGAGATCCTCGCCGGTCTCGACGAGGGCGATCGCGTCCTGCTTCGCGCACCGGAGGCAGTCGAACTCCGCGGCAAGCCAGGCGAAGGCGAGAAGACCGGCGCCCCCGCCCGCAAGCCTTCGGGCGGGCGGCCGGAGATGGCCGGCACCCCAGCGCCCAAGCCCGCGGCGTGAGCGAGCCGAATCGGATGCCTTTGGAGCGCTCGGTTGCGGCCTCCGGCCGCACACTCGCGTTCGCAGGCCGCGCCGGGGGCAGAGCCCGGCGGGCTGAACGGGCGCGTGGGCTTCGCGTCGGGTGCCACGCACCCGACATCGGGCGTCCGCTCACACGACGCCCGGCATCGCCGCGAGTTCCAGATCCGGATTCCGCTGCACGAAGTAGCGCATGCCCCACTCGTCGGCGAAGAGGAGCACCGAGCGGCCGTCGCGGTCGGTGGCAATCGTGGCATCCGAGGGAAGTTCCGGGCGCCAGTCGGAATCGGCGCCGGGCTTGCGCCACCAGCGGGCCAGCGACCATCGTGAGGGTTCGATCCGCGACTCGGCGCCGTACTCGGAACGCAGTCGGTGCTGCACCACTTCGAACTGGAGCGGACCGACCGCCGCGAGAAGCTGCATCTTGATGTGACCGGTTCCAATCAGCAGCATCTGCACCACGCCCTCCTGAAGGAGCTGGTCGAGGCCGAGCCGGAACTTCTTCACATTGCCGGGCTGGGTGTTGTGGAGAAACGCGAAGACCTCGGGAGCGAAGCGGGGGATCTCGTTGAAGACGATGGAACGATCCTCCGTCAGCGTGTCGCCGATGCGCAGGACGTCGTGCCCGACGATGCCGACGACATCGCCGGCGCGGCCCTCATCGATCGTCTCGCGCTGCTGACCGAAGAGGCGCTGGGCATTCGACAGCCGGATGCGCTTGCCGGTCTGCGCGTGAAACACCGTCATCTCGCGGGTGAAGGTGCCCGAGACGACGCGCACGAAGGCAATGCGGTCGCGATGCCGGGGGTCCATGTTGGCCTGGATCTTGAAGACGAACCCGCTGAAGCGCGGATCGTCGGGTTGAATCAGTCGACCGGTGGCGTGGCCGTCGGCTTCGGCCCGACCGTCGCTGGCCGCGGTCAGATCGACCGAGCGGCGCGGTCCCGGCGGCGCGGAATGCTCGAGGAATCCGTCGAGCAGAAGCTGCACGCCGAAGTTGTTCATGGCGCTGCCGAAGTAGACCGGCGTGGCCGCACCGGCCAGCACCCGTTCCTCGTCGAAGGTCTCGCCCGCCCCCTGGAGCATCTCGATCTCATCGCGGGACTGGGCGTAGACGTCTGCCTCGAGCCGCTCGCGCACCACCGGATCGTCGAAGCCGCGCACCTCGACCGGCGCCGCATACGCCCCGCGCACGGTCCGCTCGAACAGATGCACGCGATGGGTGAGTCGGTCGTAGACGCCGCGGAACGTCGGACCCGAGCCCATCGGCCAGTTCACCGGGAAGGCGCCGATCCCGAGCACCTTCTCGAGTTCATCAAGGAGCTCCAGAGGATCGCGGGTCGGACGATCGCACTTGTTCATGAAGGTGAAGATCGGCACGCCGCGGCGTCGACACACTTCGAAGAGCTTGCGAGTCTGGGGCTCGATGCCCTTGCCGGCGTCGATCACCATCACCGCCGCGTCGACGGCGGTGAGAACCCGATAGGTGTCTTCGGAGAAGTCCTTGTGACCGGGCGTGTCGAGCAGATTGACGCGGTAGCCCGAGTAGTCGAACTGGATGACCGTCGAGGAGATCGAGATGCCGCGCTGCCGCTCGAGCTCCATCCAGTCGCTGGTCGTGGCTCGCTGATTCTTGCGGGCGGTGACGGCGCCGGCGGCCTCGACCGCTCCGCCGTAGAGCAGGAACTTCTCGGTGAGCGTGGTCTTGCCCGCGTCGGGATGGGAGATGATCGCGAAGGTGCGACGGGGCAGACCGGCGGTACTCATGAGGGGGCCAGTGTATGGGGCGGGAGTGCTCCGAAGGTTCATCACGCGCCCAGGACGCGAGCCTCCTCGATTGCGGCGATACTTCCGCCATGGTGGCCCCTCCCTCCTGGCGGCTTCAGCAGCTCTACCTGCTCTGGCAGCAGGCCCAGACCCGAATGACCCGCTGGGCGCTGGGGGCCCTGGCCTTCGTCGTCCTTGTTCCAGTGCTCGTGCTGGCGCCGCTCGAGCGGACCACTCGCGCGGCCCTCGAGCTCGCCCAGAAGGTGACCGCGCTCGAGAGCCGACTCGACGAGCAGAGCGTGGTTGCGGCGGAGCTTGCCCAGCTTCAGTCGGTGCTCGCCGGCGTCGCCAGGTCGCTCGAGGAGTTCTCTTCCACCGAGCGTCGCGATGCGCTCGTGCTCGAGATGCAGTCGCTGGCAGGAGACTGGGAGACGCTGCTTCGCGCCGACGGGGAGTCGCGTGCCGCCGCACAGGCATACGCGGGTGACGATCGTCGACGGATTCAGAGTCCGATCAACGCGAATCAGGCCATCCCGAACCTGGCGGCGCCCGCGAGCCCAGGGCCCGACTCCGAGCTCGACGCCGCGAGCGCTGCGGAGATCGAGAGGAGCCAGAACATCCTCGACGCCCTCGAGCGACTTCACCTTGATGCCGAGACGCTTCTGCCCCTCGATGAATCGGCTCGCGAAGTCGCAATCCGGGCTGCGGTGACCGGCCGTGCCGACGAGGCCGCCGATCGCGCCATCGAGGACGCCGCGGAAGCGATGCGCGGCAGCGTGGTCGCGCCCATCCGGCGGCATCTCTCCGAAAATCCTCAACTGGCGGCGCGGGTGCCGGAGCTCACCGACGCACTCGATTCGGTCGAGGAGCAGTTGACCCTCTGGAAGGCCCGACTCGTCGCCGACGGCGCCTGGTACAGCACGGTCAGCGGGAAGGGCGACACCATGGTCGACCTCAAGCGAGCGATGGCCCGCGGTCCGCAGGTCCCCAGCGCCCCCGAAGGCTGGCTCGATCGCTGCCAGCAGTTGATCCAGCACCAGGAGCGTTCGACTGCGGCGCGGATGGCGGCGCTTGCCGAGGCGCGGGTCGAGTCGGACGCGGAGATTGCCGCCGAGCAGACACGACTGGCCGCGCTCGGCGACAAGCTCAAGGCGATCCTTCCCAAATGGATCGGCGAACTGATTTCGCCGCAGGAGCTCCTTCGGCTCTACCCACCGGCGACCCTCGTGCTGCTGGGTGCGGTGGCGGCCTGCGCGTGGAGGTTGCGGACGACGTTCGTATCGCTGCGGCGGGCGGCACGGACGGAAGAGATCGAACTCGACGAGATCGCCGAGAGCTCGACCTGGACCCTCGCCCGGCGGGCGCACGCCGCGACCCTGGTGACGCTCACCGTGCACCTCGGGGGGATCGTCGTCCTCTGGCTCTTCTTCAGCTACGGGACCGGTCTGTCGGCGGCGTCGAGCGAGGCGAACACTCGGGCGATCTTCGAGACGCCCGACTCGATCATCGATTCACTCATCGGCCCCGCGGCGATTCCATCCTTCACAATCGCCGGCCACCTGGCCTTTGCGCTGGCCGTGGTGCTGGTCGTTCTCACCTTGATCCGCGACAAGGCACCGACGAAGGCGTGACGCCGCCAGGTGGATGTGGAGCACCGGCGGCGGTGGCGTCACGTGGCTTCCGGCAGCGTCCTCGCCTCAGACTCGTCGGACCGCGTCAGTTCGCTGGCGACGATCGGTCGGGTTTCGATCTCGACCAGCGCGGGTGACTCGAGCGCGTCGTTGTTCGCGGCGCCGAGCGCCGCCAGCTTCCGCGCCGCCGGGAGCACGCGGGCCTCGAGGCTGCCGATGGCGCTGTTGTAGTCCCCGGTGGCCTTGCTCAGCGACTTGCCGACGGCGCCAAGCGACTTCGCGAATACCGCGAGTCGGTCGTAGATGTCACGACCGGCCTGGGCGATCTCGCGGGAGTTCTTGGCCACGTCCTCCTGCCGCCATCCGTAGGCCACTGCGCGGAGGAGCGCAACCAGGAGAGTCGGTGTGGCAATCAGCACGTGCTGTTCCATCGCCCGGGCGTGCAGATTGGGCTCGAGATCGCACGCCGCGGAGAGCGCCGCCTCGAGCGGAATGAAGAGGACCACCAGCTTCGGCGACGTCTCGAAGCTGTCCCAATAGGCCTTCTTGGCAAGTCGCGAGATGTGCGACTCGATCTGGGACACGTGTCGCTTGAGACACTCGTCGCGATTGGCATCGGGCTGGAGCGAGTCGAGATAGGCGTCGAGGGCAACCTTGGAGTCGACGACGATCAGCCCGCCGCCCGGGAGGCGCACGGTCATGTCGGGACGCAGCGCGCCTTCTTCGCCACCGGCGACGTGCACCTGTTCCTCGAAGTCGCAGTGGGCGGTCATCCCCGCCAGCTCGACCGTGTTGCGAAGCTGCAGCTCGCCCCAGCGGCCGCGCTGCTCGGGGCGACGCAGGGCGGTGACGAGCCGACCCGTCTCCTGTCGGAGCTGGGTGCCCTGCTCGACGATCGACTTGATCTGGGTGTCGATACTCTGGTAGGCGCCCTCGCGCTTGCGCTCGAGTTCGGCAATCGCCTGGGCCTGCTTCTCGAGCAGTTCGCGGATCGGCGTGGTCAGCGAGCCGATGGCCTGGTGGCGCTTCTCGCCTTCGCCCTTGGCCTCGGCCAGGAGCGTCTGGAAGGACTGCTGGGCGAGTTTGAGAAAGCTCTCGTTGTTGGCCCCGAGGGCCTTGGCGCTGAGCGAGTCGAAGGCCTCGCGAAGACGCTCCTCGCTGCGGGCGATCAATCCCCGCTGCTCGGCAAGGCGTGCTTCGTCGGCCTTTCGCTGCTCGGTCAGGGTGGCGACGTCCTGGCGGGCGATGTCGCGCTCGCCACGAGTGCTGTCGAGGAGGGCGGCGACCGCGTCGCGCTCGCGCTGACGCTCCAGGGCGATGCGCTGCCAGTGGTCGACGTCGGTGCGAAGCGCGGCGGAGTCGCGACCCAGGCGTCCAGCGGTCTCGGCGGCCGTGTCGCGCTCGACCCGAACAGCGGCCAGCGTCTGCTCGGCTGCGGCGGCTCGGGTCTCCGCAGCCATTCGGGCAGCCCGTTCGGTCTCGCTGGCGACGGCCTTCCGCTGGGCGGCCAGCAGCCATCCGATGACGGCGCCGCCAATTGCGCCCAGGCCCACCCCCACACACAGCCAGAGAATCTCCATGATGCAGCGATGGTAACGGCCGGGGCGGCCACGCCCCGGGGAAGGAGTCTCCCGCCATCGACCCCACGTCACCCAGCCCGATGTCCCCCGAACCGCCTTCGCGGGCCGCTCGAGGCAGTCGTGAAAATCTCGGAGACCACCCGGTGGGAGCGGCCACTCCTCAATCGGTGAGCGATCTCGCGACCGCAGCGCCGGACGCGCCGCCGCCCGAAACCCAGCACTCGTTGCGCGAGCATCGCGACATCGAGGCGGCCCGTTCGGGCGACCACGCAGCCTTCGCGCGTCTGTACGACGGCCATGCGGCAGTCGTGCTGTCCCTGTGTCGACGATTCGCCGGTCCGGGACCGCGAAGCGAAGTCGAGGCCGAGGACGCTCTCCAGGAGACCTTCATCCGTGCCTACCGACTTCTCGACACCTTGGACGATCCGCGCCGCCTGCGCTCGTGGCTCTTCGGGATCGCCCGACGAGTCTGCGCAGAGCGCCGCCGAAGCGGAATGCGCCGCGCCAGACACGAGGCCAACGCCATGACCGTGATGCCGCCCCACGCCGACGCCCCGGCCGCCGCCGACGGCTGTCTGCGCAGTGAAGCGCTCAGCCGCCTCGACGCCGCACTTGAAGCGCTGCCCGACGACGAGCGCCTGGCCGTTCACCTGTACTACCTCGACCCCGATCCGATCCGGGCCGCCAGCGAGTCGCTCGGGCTTTCCCGAAGCGGCTTCTACAAGCTGCTCGCCCGCGCCCGCGAACATCTTGCCCGCCTGATGCCGGAGGCGAATACGCCATGAACGACCAGCACGACCAGAACGACCAGAACGACCAGAACGACCGGAACGACCGGAACGACCGGAACGACAGGTCCGATCTGACCCACGACGCCAATCGCCGCAATCCCGCGGCGCAGACCACGCCCGCTTCGTCCGGAGCCACCGACTCCTTCTCGATGGGCGAGCTCGATTCGCTCCTGCGCGAGTGGCACGAGCGCAATGCCGGCCGGGCTGTGGCCCGTCGCGACCATCTGCTCGAGGCCATCAGCCAGTTGCCTGCCTCCGATGCCTCGGATGGGCGGGCGGTCGTCGCCTCGTCGCGGAGCGCCGGCACCACCGCGCATCCGCAGTTCGAAGGTGTGCGCCCGAGCGACACCGGGGCCTTCTTCCGGAGGATCGTCATGCATTCCTACGTGCGGGCCGCGGCGTGCCTGCTTCTGGTCGTCGGACTCTTCACCATTCTGGTGCCGCTGACGAACTCGACCGCCCAGGCCGAACCCAGCGTGCTCCAGCTCCCCGACGGCGGTCGACTCGAGGCCGTCGACGAACAGGGCACGGTGCTCGGTCCATGCCCGCTCAAGCACACCGACGTCAGGATCGATGTGGCCGGGCACTTCAGCCGAGTGACCCTCACGCAGACCTACACCAACTCGTATCCGCAGAAGATCGAGGCCGTCTACACCTTCCCGATGAGCCATCGGGCCGCAGTCGATGGCATGACGATGACCGTCGGCGATCGCGTGGTCGTGGGTGAGGTCAAGGAGCGCGAAGCAGCCCGCCGGATCTACGAGGCGGCGCGGGAGAGCGGCTATGTGGCGAGTCTCCTCGAACAGGAGCGCCCCAACATCTTCACCCAGAGCATCGCCAACATCGAACCGGGTGCCACGGTCGAGGTGCGGATCGTCTACATCGAGATGCTTGAGAGCCGTGATGGCGTCTCGTCGATTGCCTTTCCGATGGTCGTCGGTCCGCGATACATCCCGGGGTATCGCTCGCCGCTGCCGCGGAATCTGCCGCCCTTCTTCACCGCCCGGCGCGGGCTGGTGCGGATTGCTCCAGGGACGGTCGAGATCGTCGAACTGACCGGCGCGGAGTCGATTGTCGATGGTCCGCGCGAGTCGCTGCCGCTCACCGCCGGCGCCGTGGCCGAGGCTCTTGAAGGCGCGGTTGCCATCGAATCGCCCGCGGCGGCGTGGTGGGAGGCGGCTCGGCGCGAGCAGATCCGCCGAGTGATGACCTTCGTCGCCCGCAATCTCGATGGTTCCGGCGAGCGCGGCGAGCTCTACGTCGACGCCGCAGGCGTGACCTGCGGCCAGCTCAACGGTCGGTGGTTCTTCTGCCCGCCTCCCGTTCCCGGGCGTGAAGGCACCGGAGTGGTGTCCGGCACCGATCAGGTGCCCGATGCGGCCCGGATCACCCCGATGCCGACGCGGCCGCCGATGCGCGCCGGACACGATGTCTCGCTCACCGTGCGGATCGACACGGGCGGACCCGGAGTCGTCGATGTCCGCAGCGAACTGCACGAAGTGGCCACGACTCTCGAGGGTCGAGTGGCGACGATTGCGCTTCGCAATCAGAAGGAGATCCTGAACCGCGACTTCGTCCTGAGCTGGCGCACGACGGCGACGGGGATCAGCGAAGGCGTCTTCACCTGCGCCGATCCGCGGGCCGCGACCTGGGTCGGCGGCCAGCCGACACCACGCCCACCCTTCGAGATCGTGCTGCCGGAGGGCCGCCTCATGACCCCGAGCGAGCGAGTGCTCGCCGACGTTTCGAGGCAGAACCAGCGTGATCTGTCTGCGCTGCTGCCACGCCCCGGGGGCTTCGTGACCGTCGTTCTGAATCCGCCGCCACGCAGCGAAGTGTTCGAGTCGCGGGCCCGCGAACTGATCTTCGTGCTCGACACCTCGGGGTCGATGAACGGGTTCCCAATCGACAAGGCCAAGGAAGTGATGTCGAAGGCCATCGCCTCGATGCGCCCGGACGACACCTTCAACATGATCACCTTCGCCGGAGAGACCAAGGTCCTGTGGCCCGAGCCTCGACCGGCGAACGAGCAGAACCGCGCTGCGGCCCAGGCATTCCTGACCGATCGTCGGAGCGGCGGCGGCACCGAGATGATGAAGGCAATCGAAGCGGCTCTGGTGCAGAAGGGCGGCGCCGGCGGGTCGCTCGATCCACTGAGCCTGGCGAACCAGCCGGCCGATGGGCGGAGCGTCACCGTGGTGGTGCCGTTCTCCTCGATCGAACAGCAGGGCGATCGCTTCGTGCTCCGGGCCGGTCCCGAGGTTGCGCTGCCGCTGCGACTCTCGATGGAGCTGCCGACGATCCTCAATCCGCAGGGCGTGAATCTGCGGCTGACCGGTCAGTGGCTCACCGAAAAGGGCCAGCGGCTCTTTGCGGTCCGCGAGGTGGCCTTCGCGGGGAAGGAGTCCGCCGGTCGCATGCGGATCTGCATGTTCCTGACCGACGGCTTCGTCGGAAACGATCAGGGCATCGTGCAGGCGGTTCGCGACAACGCCGGCACCACCCGGGTCTTCTCCTTCGGCATCGGCAACAGCGTGAATCGCTTCCTGCTCGAGCAGTTGGCTCTGGCAGGGCGCGGCGAGTGCGAGTTCGTGACGCTTGCGGAGCAGGGCGATCCCGCGGTCGAGCGCTTCACGAAGCGCATTCAGAGCCCGGTGCTGACCGACATCGCCATTCGCAGCGACGGCATCGAACTTCTCGATCTGGTCGCAGGCACGCCCTCGACGGCGCCGGGGCTGCTTCCCGATCTCTACGACGTGAAGCCGCTGGTCTTCCACGCCCGCTATGCGGGCGGCGGCTCAGGCACGATCACCGTCACCGGACGGACCGCCGCGGGGCCCTTCGAACGGACGATTCCGATTGCCTTGCCTGCACACGGTGGAGACCCTCGCGGCAGCACCAGCGCGGGCAACGATGCGCTTCCGGCGCTCTGGGCCCGCTCCATGGTCGAGCGCACGCTTGCTCCGCATGGCGCGGCCGTGGAGCAGGGCAACGTGCCGGAAGAGGTGAAGCGCCAGGTCATCGCCCTCGGCGAGACGTTCTCGATCATGACGCCGTTCACGAGCTTCGTTGCGGTCGAGAAGGCCCGCATGACTCTCGGCGGGCGACCGACGCTTGTTGCGGTGCCCATCGAACTTCCCCAGGGGCTTCGCTGGGACAGCTTCTTCAACGACCGGGGATCGCAGACGCCGGCGTTCGCCACAAGGCTCGGCGAGGAGACCAGTCGGCTTCGCGGGTCGGTGGGTCGGAGCAGTTCTGTGGTGAAGGGTTCGGACCTGCGGTTCGGCCGCGCTGGGACGACCGGCCGCGTGCCCATTGCAAAGGAAGAGCGGGATGCCGCCCCGCAAGGTGGGACGAGTATCGCTGGTGCGGCGGCCGGGCGCGAGGCGGTGGTACCCGCTCCGGCGAAGCCAAGCGCTCCGTCGCCTCTTTCGCCTCCCGCTCCGGCTCCGGCTCCGGCTCCGGCTCCGAGTGCGGCGCCGCCGCAGCAGGCAAATCAGGATCCCCTTCTTCTGCAGCCTCGCCTTGCAGCAGGGGCAGCCGCACCACGCCTTTCAGGCCGAGCTGCCTCGGGCGATGCGCAGGTGCTCGCGATCATCCCGCTGTCCGAAACGCCCGGACCCCGCGGTGGTCGCGGCGGAGCGCCTCAGGAGGGCAACGGCGGTGTCGGAGGCGGAGCGGCGACAGGTGGTTTGATCGGTGGCACCAGCGCGGCGGGCGGGATCGCCTCATCCACATCGGGGGAACTGCCTCCGAGCGGCTCGGCTCCACGCGATTCCCACGACCCAGGGAACGCGCCGCGGCATTTGGCGCTCGGGCGTGAGCTTCGCGGCATCGTGCAGGTGCCGACCGCTGACCGTGACAATCAGGCGGACGTGCTGCACATCGTCGCGCCATCGAGCGATCCTGGAACCCACTACGTCTTCGAGGCGGATGCCCTGGGTGTTCGATTCGAGTCTGAAGATGACGGGACTCGCCTGTCGCAATTGCTCGCGTCAGCCATTCCCCCACGATTCGTCGAGCTGTCGACACTCGAGCAGTCGCGACTCGGGGCGGCCCTGGCAATTGCGCTCATGCCGAGCATGCGCCAACTGCCTCCGAACTCGGTCGAGCTGGTCGAGGCCGGTGGAGCAGTTGCGATCCGCGTGGCCAGCACGGTCCCGAAGTCGGTCGAGACCGCCGCCTCCGCGGCGCAGGTGCAGGCGGAGCTCGTCCGAGCGCTGTCGAATCTCTCCTCGACCGATGTCGCCGGCCCTCGATCGGAGTCAGTGAAGAAGCGAGTCGGAGCCGCGGAGCCGAACGAAACAGCCGCAGCCGAATTGGTCGTCTACGACGTTCGCGATCTGACCGCCATGCCCGGAGCGAACGCCGAGGCGACGGCACGCCGCGAACTTGAACTGGCCGCAGCGATCATGGCGTTGATCGATGCCGGAGGCTGGAGCGTGCACGGCGGCACCGTGAGCGACCTTCGAAGCCTGAACGGGGCCTTGATCATCCGCTCGACCACGCAGGTCCACGGCCAGATCGCAGCGCTTCTGGCCGAACTCCGGAAGGTCTTCGGCGAGCGGTCCGGCGGAGGCCCGCGCGATGTCAAGCTCGGAGCGACCCGGGCGCGGCTGGTCGATATCCAAGCGCTGCTCGCCACCGACGACTCGGCGGATGGAGCGATGCGGCTGGTGAACGCCGTCGAACTGGTCGAGCCCGGGAGCTGGCGGGCGAGCGGGGGAGAAGGCATCGTCACGATTGCCGCCGGCGCCCTTCTGATGTCCAACTCGGTTGCGGTCATGACTCGAGTCGAGCGCCTTCTCGATCAGGTTGCGCTCGCGGCCGGTGTGGCGCTTCCCGAGCCGCGCCGCAAGGCCGCAGAGGCCGGGCAGCGCCGCGATGTGAAGCGTGCCCAGATACTCGTCCATCCCTGCGCGGATCTGGTCTCCGCGGCCAGCGCCTCGAGCGGCGAAGTCGCGCCGGTCCTCGTCCGGGCGCTGGCCAGCATGGCAAGCCCAGCGGTCTCCGGCGACGGCGCTCTCTCAGGGCAGCCGGAGATGGCGCCTGTCGGTTTCGGTCCGTGCCTGATTCTCGCGGCCTCGCCGCGCGGACAGCGCCAGCTCGAGCAGTGGCTGAACATGGCTCGGGCGGAACACGGGCTGCCGGCGTCGGAACTTGATCGCACCACGGCGATGGCCGAGGCCGATCGAAAGCGACTTCGAGAACCGACTGACGCTTTCGAACGCACGGCCCGCTTCCGGGCGCTGCGGACGGTGTTGGCGCCCTCACTCTTCGCCGCCGTCGTCGCCATCGAGGATCCCGGCCATGCGCTGATCGATCACGACAAGCTGGCAGCCATGGTGGCCAACGAGCCGCAGGTCGCGGTGGTCGACGGCGCGATCGAGGTGCGAGTGCTGCTTGGCTCGCTCGACCGGTCGACGCTCCGGGGGATCGAGGCCGAGGGCCTCACAATTGACGCCCGCAACGAGCGATTCAAACTCGTCGTCGGTCGCATCGCGCCCAGGAACCTCGCCGCGCTTGCCTTGGTCGAGGGGGTGAGGAAGGTGGAGTAGAGGAGGGAAGGTCGGCTGCGCCGACTCCTGAGGTGTGCCGCG
>CAYXKH010000003.1:0-21882 GCA_964465255.1 uncultured Isosphaeraceae bacterium | reverse complement strand
GAAGGTGGAGTAGAGGAGGGAAGGTCGGCTGCGCCGACTCCTGAGGTGTGCCGCGTGCGCGGCACCTGTTTGAGCTCGGCACGATCAGCGGCTCCGGCTTCGCCTGCGCCGCGTCGATCGTGCCGAGCGAGAGAAGCGTGCCGCGCCGCGGCAGACCGCAGTGCGTCGGCCCCAGCCGACGCACCCAGCCGGCAAAGCCGGCGCAAAAAAGCCACGCCGAACTCGTTCGAGTTCGGCGTGCGGTCGGCGTCTCCGCGTTCCGCGTGCCCGACCCCCCTCCGGTGGTCTGCAGCACGGCGTGGCGTGTTCGTCGCGAACCCCGAGGGGGTCCAGCGACGGTTCGCTGCAATCGAGATCTCGCCCGTCGGCCTGCCCAGAGTCGAACGGTGCACCACGCACCGCACCACGCGTAAGGACGCTCCGCCGGGAGCCATCACGGCTTCCGCGGATCGTCTCGCTCCTCTGAGCCTGCCACGACGCTGCGACCCCAGTCCCGCTTGGGAGGAGTCACGCACGCCGAGTTCCATACGGAGGACCTCATCTCATTCGGCCTTCGCAACCCACCAGGTCCCTTCTCGACCAGACTGGGCGCACACGTCACGGACGCTAACCGTCGATTGGGGTGGCCCGCCAAATCGTCGCCGTTTTTCAGCGAGATTCGTCAAGCTGCTTCTGGATAACGACTTGCGACTCTCTGAGAGGCCCTCGTCACTGTCCCAAGGCCCTTAGAACGACGGTCGCGTACGCCCCGCTTGGCAGGATGAAGGTCGCGGTACGGCGCACCCGGATTCCGCGGGAGTTGGCGTCGTCGGGCTGCGGCGCGCTCAACTTGAACTCATCGGCGTCGACGAAGAGGCGTCGCGAGCCCGAAGGGAACCGCAGATTGTCCACCCCCGGCACCACCAGATGGGTCAGCGCGACCCCTTCGTCGCGCAGCACCGCTTCGACGGCGCGGTCCCACGGAGCCTCGAGGACAACGTCCGGGGTGAGGAGCGGAACGCGGATCTCCGCGAGTTCGGCGGGGATCGCCGTCGCCGCCGGGAAGGCCAGATCGCCCCAGGGATCGTCGGCGACGACCACTTCACCGAGGTCGGCGCACGCCCCGACCACCATCCTCGCCGCGACTGCGTTCCACAGGAGCGACTGGTACGCCTCGATGGCCATGACCTGGGTGAAGGAGGGAAGGAGACGGAAGGCCCCCTGGAAGTCGTCGGGGTTCGTCACCAGATGCTCGATGACCCGCCGCTCCGGGACTCGCTCGAGCTTTGGCAGAAGCTCGGCCCACGCGCCCCATCCTTCCGAGATCAGGCGGCGCTGGGCCTTGGTATCGCGGTGATCGCGACGGCTGGGTGCGGCGATGGCCAGCTTGAGGGCTCGCTCGAACTCGCCGCGGATGAGCCGCGGGGCAATCAGCTCGCGATCGTTCTCGGCGCCGCCGAAACGCTGGTTGCCGAAGTAGTTGACCACCCGAAGGCGCTGTGGCTCGACCGCCAGGAGCTGGGCGGCGCGGTCCATGTTCCTGGCCTCGCGCTCCCCCAGATCCCGGATCACGATGGTGAATCGATTGCCGGCGACCGCGCTGGTACTCATCGGTCGATCGGTCCAGCCGAGCCGCTCGAGCCGCCAGCCGCGCTGGTCGAGCGATCGCGGCCCGGCGCCTCGAATGCCGCCGGTCAGGGCGATTGTGACGTGCTGGGTGGTCTCGGCGTGTCGATCCTTCAGACCGCCATGACCGATGGCCCCACTCGGCACCTTCAGCCGCCGGGCAATCTCGCCGAGGACCTGCGGTGTCGTCACGCCGGACTTCTTCATGACGAAGAGGGCATGGCCACCGGCGCCATCGGGCTGCGACGTACGGACGCCGGTCTGGAACTCCTCGGTCAGGATCTCCTCGACGAGGAACTCGGTTGGAGATGTCTTGATGGTCACGAAGGCGGCCTCGCAGCAGGTGACCGCGCTGGCGCGGGCCAGTCGCGGCGAATTCAGGGGGAGGGAGAGGGTACCAACTCGACCCCGGCGACATGCGTCTTCACGTTTCCGTCAAGACTTGGCCAAGGCCCGAGCAGGCGACGAGTACCGCGCCACGCCGCCGGTATAGTCGTCACCTCGATGCTTCCGGCAGGCATGCAAGCGTGGATGGACATGACCGCGAACGGGCTCACCGGGCTCGCCCGCGAGATCGCTGCGTCCGAGTCTTCGCTGCGGGAGCCCTGCGGCGAGGCCGAGCCGATCCTCCCACCCTTCGCCGTCGTCGATCTTCCCGACTGGCTCGAGTCGGTGCGGATCTTCCGCAGAATCGGAGCCCCGCTCATCGGACAGTTGCCGGCCCGCGACTGCCCGGCGTGCGGAGAGGCGCGTCACCACCACCTCTTCAACAGCTTCGACGGCTATCCCTATCACGCCTGCGAGGAGTGCGGAACGTGGTTCGTGCCGCTCGAGGTCGACTACCGGCTCTTCTCGCGTCTGATCGACGCCAGCGAGGAGTATCGGTCCCTCGAGTCGCGGATCGTGCGGGCTCGCCAGACGCCCGAACGAGCCGAGGCGGATCGGGCGCGCTTCCGCAGCGAGCTTGACGCTCTCGAACCACTCCTGGCCGCGATGGTGGGACGCGAGCGACGTCTGCTCGACATCGGCTGCGGCATGGGGTACTCGCTCGAAGTCGCTCGCGAGCGCGGCCTCGAGGCGGCGGGCATCGAGGTCGAGCCGCAGTCGGTGGCCTCCTGCCGCAGTCGCGGACTCGACGTCGGGAGCAATCGCACGCAGCTTCGCGGAGGGAGCGCTGGACCTGACGGTGCCCACGCAGCTCGGCGCTTCAGCGTGATCTCCATGTTCGAGACCGCCGAACACCTCGTCGACCCGGCGGGCACGCTCGCCGCTCATGTCGACCTGCTCGATGAACGCGGCCTGGTGATCCTCACCGTTCCCAATCTGGATTCGCCCTCCGTGCGCATCCTGCGCGAGCGGCTCTCGTGGCTGTACGGCGGGACCTACACGCCCGGACACATCAACTTCTTCAGCCGCACCTCAATTGCCCGACTGCTCACGCGGTGCGGACTGGTCCCGCTGGCCGTCGAATCGGTCTACGGGATGGACCAGCTCGAACTTCACGCCTTCATGACCGGCCAGTACGGGGGCATCGAGGATGTCATCGAGGGGCGGGGGACAGGGCCGCGCCGCTCGCCGATTGCCCGGCAGGCGGCGCTCACCCTGGGGCCGGTCATCTCCCTGTTCGAGCGAGCCTTGTCGATCGGTCCGCTTCTGCGAGTGGTGGCCACGAGAGGGAGCGACGTTGCGGCACTGCGCCCGGCACTCGAGTCGTTCACGCGAGCCCGGCTCGACGAACTCACGACTCAGGCATCGGCCGTCCTGCCGCCGGCTGCGGCCCCGATTGCGGTGACACCGACGTTTGGCCGCCGCACGGCGATTGGCTGACGAAATCGCCCCCTCCGGTGCCGCCTGCATTCAGCGGCCACCGGAGGAGGCGAGACATCAGCGCACCGCGGCCCGCGGGTCGGCGCGGTCGAATCACGTCACACAGTCACCCCAGGCGCTCAGGAGTTCGCCGAGATCCGCGCCGTCGACGGTTCCGTTGCCGGTCAGGTCGGCGGAGCCGCCGCCGCCCCACTGCGAAAGCAGTTCACCGAGATCGGCGCCGTCGACGGTTCCGTTGCCGTCGAAATCGGCAGGGCAGGGGTTCTTGATCTGGATGGCCAGCCCGTATGCATCGGCCTGGGCATCGAGATTCACCGTCACCTGCTGGATCGTCGGCGGCAACTGGTTCACGGGATCGAAGGTCCCGGTGAAGTTGACCGAGAAGGTCTGCGGTCCGATCTCCTGCACGATGATCGAGTTCGGGAAGATCCGGCCCTGGCGATGCAGGCCATTGCTGATGCCGTCGAGACTCACGGCGAAGAAGACGTCGAAGAAGGAGTCGAGGGTGGCGGGGATCCCCGGACCGGTCACCTTGGAACGAGCGTTCACCAGGAAGTAGTTGTCGGGCGCTCCGCCGTGCGCGGGCACGATCATGAAGTCGACGAGATTCCAGGTGGAGTTGCCTCCGATGGGCGGCAGGGCAATCACTGCTGCGGCACTGACCGGCTGGCCGACGATGGCTGCGGGCTGGCCGGGAACCGGATGAACTGCAGTGGTGTGGATGCGTCCGCGGAAGCCCAGATCATCGAGCGGTCCCGAGGTGCGCTCTTCGAGGAGCGGCCCCTGGCCCACGATGTTGCACTGCTCGACGATGATTCCCGAGGCGATCACGTGCGAGGGCATTGCAATCTGCGTCGCCAGGTCGTTGCCAAGGGGCATGACCGGGCCGGCTGCGCCGCCGTCGGGGCAGAGGAAGTCGGGCGGCACGGTGACGTCGGCCACGAGGCCGGCGCCCCCACAGGCCAGCGCAGGGGTGCCGTCGGCGAACTGGCCGGCGACAGTGACGCGACTCTCCGCGCACGACCCGTTGGCGCACATCACCCACGATCGATGGGCGATCTGGACGAACTTCTGGTCACCCGGTGCGAGCGTGATCGTTCGGGAAATCGTCGGCGGCGGGAAGAGCAGCGGATCGGCCGGAAGCGGAAGCCACTGTCCCGGCGGAAGGTCCTCGACGAAGGCGATTGGGAAGTTGTCGCCGATGCCGGGATCGGAGATCGCATAGACCCCGCTGCCGCTTCCGGAGGGATCGCCGCTGCCGGTCCCGAGTCGCGCCGACTGTTCGCTGTCGGCGCTGAGCGTGACAGTCACCCCGTTCGTCGGATCGTTGTTGGTCAGCAGATAGACATGGGTGCGCTGATCGCCGGGATGGGCGAAGCGGACCGGATCGGTCAGAAGCGTCAGATCGAGGCGCGGCACGCTCGGATCGCTGGGTGACGGCTCGGCCACGCAGAAGACAGTGTCGCCGACGCCGCTGCTGGTGGCCCCTCCGAACCAGGTCGTGGTGGCGGTACCAGTCACCGTGCAGATGCGCGGTGGTCCCGCGGGGATGAAGACCGGGACGAGGGCGGTGTACGAACCGGCTGTCGGCGTTGGAATGACGACAGCGCCACCGGCGCCAGGCGGTGGCGCGCAGTTGATCGACAGCGACACGGTGGTGAACAGCGGCGGTGGACATGGTCCCGATCGCCACACCCCGACTGTCACCGGGAAGTTGACGAAGCCACCGCCAGGCGCAACCAGAATCACCGGAGGCGGCGCCTTGGTGAGCGTGGTCGCTCGACCGCACACCGGTGGCGGAGGCGTGCCGCCGCAGGCCAGCAGCGATTCAGTGAGACCGAACCCTCCGACCACGGCGGCGAGGAGTGAGAGCGCCACGACCTTGGCGGTGCGGCGGCGAGAACGATGGGCGCGCAACAGCGCACCGGTGGCAGACAGACACATGGATGGAACCTCCTTTCGGCGCGACTGCTCGAGTGATCGAGGCTCGCGCGCCCCTCAGAGGAGACCCGCGGCGTCGCGCCGAGAACTTCCGCCAATCTCGGCGGCGAGAGCCGATGGAACGAACATCGGCTGCTCACCGAAACGGAAGCCTGCCGTCCGACTCACGCGTCGGGCGAAGTTCCGGCCAACGCTCACTTGTTCTTCGCAACCCGCTCGACCTGCTGCAGGTACTCCTGGACGTTCTCGCGAGGCCGCACGGTCTGGGCCCGACGCAGGAGCGGAAGGGCTTCGTCGTACCGCCCCTTGCTGACGAGAAGCTGGGCGTGCCGCACCTTGGCGTCGGCCTCGAACCTTTCGAGCGCCGCTGCCCGCTCGTAATAGAAGACGGCCTTCTCGATGTCGCCGCCGCGCCCGCTGTGCTGACCGAGCAGAATGAGGGCCTCGCCATCGAGGGGATCGAGCGAGACCAGTTCCTCGAGGATCGTGGCTTCCTCGCCGCCGGCTCCCTCGGCGACGGCGATGCGGGCCCGGAGCCGCAGCAGATCCTTGCGATCCGCCTCGGTGATCTGCGTCGGGAAGGCGGTCTCGATGCCCTCGATCATCTTCCGCGTCTCGACCAGCGCACTCCGCGCCGCGAGCACCTTGGCGGCGCGGATGGCCCGCTCGGGTCCCTTGCCCGCGTCCTTCTCCATCGCCCGGATGTAGTTGGCGACCGCGAGGTCGAAGAGCCCCTCGTTGATGTAGATGTCGCCGAGCATGTTCAAGCCGTCGGCGGTCGACTGACCGAGCCGATCGACGAGCTCCAGATTGATCGCGGCGCGGAGCGGCTGGCCGAGACCGATGTAGGCGTTGGCCTGCAGCATCCAGAGGTCGGCGCGATCGGGCTGCCTCTCGAGCATCATCTCGGAGATCGCCACGGCGTCGTCGAATCGTCGCTGCTTGAAGAAGCTGCGGGCGAGCCCCATCTTCCAGTCGATGGTCTCGGCGTCGAGGAGGATGGCCATGCGATAGGCCGACTCCGCGGAGAGATCGTTTCCGAGACTCGAATAGGCGAAGCCGAGCAGTCCATAGGTGACCGCATCTCCGCCGCCGAGCTCGATCACCTTGGTCAGCGCCGGCACCGCCTTCTCGAAGTTGCTCTGTCGCATCCGGATCACGCCGAGGTTGCGCCACGCCCGGCGGAACTTCGGATGCTTGACGATGGCGGCCTCGTAGGCGGCGACGGCCTGATCGAGCTGCTCGCGCTGGAAGTGGATGTTCGCGAGCGTGAAGTCGAAGACGGCGCTTCCGCCCTCGGCCCGCTGCTTCTCGACAATCGGAATCACCTTCTCGATCTGATCGGCGGCCATCAGCTCGAGCACCTTCTGCATCTGCTTGAGTTCCTTCTCATCCACCTTCGGTTCGATCTCCGTCTCGGCGGAGTAGCTCTGCACGAACTGCTTCTGGAACATCGGATCGTTCCAGATCTGGAGCTCAACCGGATCGAGTCGCATCGGGGCAATCGACGACGAGCCAGAGCCAGAGCCCGCCGCCGCATCCTGCGGAGAGGCCATCGCCATGGGGGAGGCGAGAACGAACGAAAGACTGAGGAGAGCGAGCTTCATGGTCATCTCGACTTGGGAAAGGTGATGGGCACGCGCATGCGGAAGCGGACGGGTTCGCCGTTTCGCTTGCCCGGCTCGAACTTCCATTGCTTGACCGCCGCGAGGGCGGGGCCTTCGAAGATCGGGTCGCTGGACTGCTGAACCTTGGGGTCGCGCACGCGGCCGTCCTGTTCAACGACGAAGATCACGTAGACGGTGCCTGGGGCCTTCTCCCGGATCTTCCGATCCAGCGTCGGTCCCGGCTGGTGGATCACTCGAGGCATCTGGTCGAGTTCGGAGGTCGAGAAGAGGGCATCGACGTCTGCGGTGCTGCTGGCGACGGCATTGAGCTTCACGCCGAAGTCGCCGGCGAGCCAGTCGCCGGAGCCGCCTCCGGCGCCGGGATTCAGCGCCAGTTCGAGCTGACTCAGATCGATCGGCGGCTCGGACTCGTTGAGCTTGGGAGGCTCCTGCTCGGGCTCCTTCTCCTCCTCCTCCTCCGGTTCCTCCGGCGGCGGGGGCGGCGGGGGAAGGTCGGCGACATCCAGGGACTGCACAAGGAGCGCGGAGTCCGGAGGCTTGGCAATCGCTTCGATGAGCGGGAGCACCAGGAAGAGCGCCATCGCGAAGCCGATGGCACCGGTGATCACGACGATCACGTGCCCGATGCGCCGCAACAGAGACGGCTGCTTCGATGATCGCTCGAGGTCGTTCATCGCGTGGTCCGGCTCGTGGCGACGCTGACCTTCTCGGCACCGGCCAGCTTGGCTTCATCGATCACGCGGACGAGCAGGCCCGACTGCGATGCCGTGTCGGCCTGCACGATCACCGGCACCATCTCCTTCTGGAGCATCCGCTTCACCAGCGGCTGCACGCCGCTGATCCCGATCTCCTTGCCGCCGTAGACGACCTCACCCTTGCTGGTCAGGGCAATCAGGATGCTGGTCTTCTCGAGCCGCGACGCCGAGGCCGCCTGAGGCTTGTCGACCTCGACCCCGGTCTCTTCGACGAAGGTGGTGGTGACGATGAAGAAGATGAGCAGGATGAACACGCAGTCGATGAGCGGGGTCATGTCGACACCCACGTCGCCGCTGTCATCGCTCTGGCTGTCTCGAAAGCGTCCCATGGGAGTGTCTCGGTGGTTCGGTTCAGTGAGTGGAAGCTGCCGCAGCAGCCCGCTGGTGTCGACTCTGGTCCTCGGACCGCGTGGCCTGGGCGCGGCGGTGGATCGTCTGGCCCCACACGGCCTCGAGATGGGCGAGGAACCTCTTCATGCGGTCGATGCGGCCAGCGAGGAAGTACTGGATGAAGAGCCCGGGAAGCGCCACCACCAGGCCGGTCTCGGTGGTGATGAGGGCTTCCGAGATCCCCCCGGCGATGAGGGCCATCGTCTTCTCGCCACCCGAGCCGGCGGCCAGGGCTCCGAAGGTCACCAGCATTCCTGTGACGGTTCCCAGCAGACCCAGCAGCGGGGCGGCGCCGACGCAGACCTTCACGATCTTCAGATCCCGTTCGAAGGGCACCACCTCCAGGGCTCGCAGTCGAGTGAAGAACGCCGCCGACTCCTTCACCGACCTCATGCTGTCGAGCTGATCGAAGAGTTCGCCAAGCGCCCCGCGGCGCTCATCGGGTTGATCGATCCATTGCCGCCACCGACGCTCCGGAACCTTGTGAAACCCCTTGGCGCCGAAGCGAAGAAGGAAGTCGATTGAGAGCGCCGCCATGGCCACGGCCACGACGGCGATGGCGGGCATGGCCCAGCCACCGGCGATGCCGATTGTCAGGGCCTGCTCCCACAGGCCCACCACGCGACTCAGGATCGAGGAGAGGTTCATGGCTCGGCGCTCGCTCGGCCCGGGGAGATGGTCGCGGCAGTCTCCGCAGGGCTGGGGCCGCGGCCGGGAAGCAGCATCTCCGCGAGGATCTGACGAACCTGGCTTGCGGTCTCGGTGCGCATCGACTCGCTGTCGCGCGGTGCCGCGATGAATCCGGCGGAGGGCGTCTCCGGCAGCCGAGCTTCGCGACGGCTCTCGGCACGCGAGACCTGATTCAGGAACGCCATGGCCACCAGCTCCATCCGGTCGCCGATGCCGCGAGCCTTGCGCGACAGGAAGGCGTGAAGCAGGAGCGAGGGGATCGCCACGATCAGGCCGTACTCGGTGGTGATCAGAGCCTCGGAGATGCCCGAGGAGAGGGTCTTCACATCGCCCGAGCCGAAGACGGTGATCAGCTTGAAGGTGTTGATGATGCCGGTCACGGTGCCGAGCAGCCCAAGGAGCGGGGCCGCCGCGGCGCTGACGGCGACGAAGGGAAGCAGTCGATTGAGACGCTGTCGGGTGATCAGGAGCGATTCGTACATCACCTCTTCGATCAGCTCGCGGGGCTCTTTCAGGTGCTCGGCACCGACGGTCAGCATCCGCCCGGAGGGACCGCCCACGGCCTTGGCTTCCTGCACGGCGCCCGGGTGGTCGTTCTTGGCGACCGCCTGCAGCAGGGCCCGGATGCGCCGCTTCGACGGAGCGCGCACGAGGAGCAGCGCGAACCACTTGTAGAGGGCCACCAGCAGGGCCAGACCCGCGAGGACGAGAATCGGGATCATGACCGGGCCACCCTTCCTGATGTGCTCGATCAGGGTCTCTTTGGTCGCTTCGATCTTGTGAGCGTTGCCGAGTGTCGGGTCGAGCGGCAGCGTGCCTTCGCCGCTGGCCACGAGCTGCGCGGCCGCGGCGACATCGACCGGATCGCCGAAGGCGACCAGCGCAGGCTCGAGCGAACCGAGCCGCTGCTCGGCGGTTCCCGATTCAGTTCCGTCGGCGGAGCGGAAGATCGCCGCTGGACCGGCCATCAGGAATGAACCGCGGGTGACCAGACCCTTCCCGTTGATGGCGGTGCCCTCGAAGCGGGTTCCCCCCAAGGCGTCCTCGAGCCGCCCGAGGGACGTGGCCAGCAGTGCCGCCTGAAGGGTGAAGACCTCCTGTTCGGAGAGATTGGTGTTCTCCGGCGCCAGCCGCGCCGAGTCCAGCGGCTCGCGGTAGCGCTGCACTTCGGCGATGTGCAGGCGGGCTTCGAAGTTGCGGATGTACTCGCTCAGGAGATTCGAGAGATAGCTCGACTCCTCGCTGCGGGACTTGATCTCGTTCCGCAGATTGCTCAGATCGAGAAGCCTCGAGTCGAGTTCGCGGGCGGTCGCCTGATACTCGAGCCTCACCTCGACGAGCGTGCTCTCGAGTTGGCTCAACTGCCGGCTGAGGGGCAGGGTTTCGGCCGCCATCTGCTCGCGGAGCGCCGTCAGTTCGGCGAGGGCGTCCTCGAGCTGCTTCTGGGCGGTGGTCGAGGCCGACGAGAACGACTCCGTCTGGGCCTGGGCGGGTGCGCTCAGCGCGATGAAGGTCAGCAGGATCGCAACGGTGCGGATGATCGTCATGGATGTGCTCGGCTCTGTTCAGCGGACGGTGATTGGGAGCTTGACGAAGCTGGCGACCTGCTCGTTCTTGAGAATGGCAATGGCTTCGGCGATGCGCGGGGCGGCTTCGTTTGCAGGCGTCCAGCCCCAGGCGTCGCCGGTGCCCGTCCCCACGCCCGCGATCGTGCCCGAGGCGTTGACGTAATAGCCCTGCGCGATGCCGAGGTAGAGGGCCGTCACCTCGGAGGAGGTGCCGTCGGGAAGCTGCCGGACTTCGCTGGCCAGGGTGATCTCGCCATTGAACTTGTTGATCTCGTTCAGCACCCCGACCACGTTCTGAAAGCGCTCGCCAATTGACGTGGTGGAAGTCGCCGGATCGTCTGGGAATCGCTGACTCAGCGGCTTCACCCGCTCGCGGATGGGCTCGGGCAGTCGAGGAAGCAGTTGCTTGGTGCGCTCCTCGAGCGTGGTGATCAGATCCTTCAACGACGCCGAGGCCCCCTTGAGGAGAGCGTTCTGATCGCGAAGCCCGGCACCCTGGGTGTCGGCGGCGGTGACGCTGGTGCTGGTCTCGGCGATTCGCGTCCGGAGCGTCGCAATCTCGCGATCGACGAGCGTGATGCGGTCGGCGAGCGTCTCGCGGCTCGTCGCCCACGCGAGCTTCTCCTGCGAGATCACGCGACGGGTCTCGACCCACTTCTCGAGCGTGGCGCGGGCGCTGTCCAGCCCGTCGTCGGCGGCGCCAAGCGCGCCGAGACCGAATGCCCCGGAGCCGAGTGCGCACCCGAGCACTGCCGCCACCGGGAGCGCTCGCATGGCCAATCGGGGTCGACAAGTCGTCCCGCGCCCGTCGCTGGCGCGGGGAGGTCCATCTGCGTGGTGGTTGTGGATGTCGGCGTGGGTCATGAGTGGTTCCGTGTGAGAGTCGCGAGTCACTGCCGGTCGGGGCGGAGGTGCATCAGAAGGTGAATTCGGCGGTGATGGCAATCGAGAGATCAATGCCCGAGGTGTACGAGCGCCGGATGACGTCGGCGCCGATTGCGGGGGAGCGATAGACCTCCTCAAAGGTCGGATCGGTCAGGTTCTTGGCTTGGAAGGTGAGCTTGAAGAACTCCCCGAGCTTCTGGCTGATGGTGAAGTTCAGGGTGCCGAATTCGGTGGTGAAGATGCTCGGGACGAAGTTGCCATCGGACTCGCCGGCGCCGGCGATCAGCGTGTCGCCCTTCACGGTATAGAAGAGCCCGAGCTGCGTGCCGGTGTCGGGCGAGTCGATGGTCGCGAAGAGGTTGTAGAGGAACTCGGGGGCGTTGGTCATCTCCCGCGAGGCGAGCGGCACGCGGATGGCCGGACCCGCGAATATTGCGACCTCGTCGTCGGGCAGGAAGACCTCGGACTCGATGAAGGTGGCGTTGCCGCCGAGCGAGAGGCCGCGAAGCGGCTCCCAGAAGGTGCCGAGATCCTGACGGATCTCGAGCTCGACGCCGCTCAGGGTGCCCTTGGGGTAGTTGACCGGAGTCGTGTAGGTGAAGCCCGCCACGCGCTGCACGTATTCGATGGGATCGAGGATGTCCTTGTAGAAGTAGGACCCCGAGATCAGGCCGCCCTCGAAGGGCGTCAGATCGAGACGGATGTCGTAGTTCTTCAGGCTGCTGAGCCGCAGATCCGGATTGCCGACGAAGATGTCGGCGCCGAGAAACTCCTGCTGCTGGATCGGCGTGAGTTCCTTGAACACGGGACGGGCGATCGTCTCGCTGTAGGAGCCTCGGACGGTGATCCAGTCGAGCGGCTTCACCACCATGCCAATCGACGGCAGGACATCGTCCTGCTGGAGGTCGACGTCGGCGTCGCCGGGGTTGAGGGTGACGCCCGTGCTCGAGCCCGGCGGAAACCAGGTGGCATCCTCTTCGGGGATGTTGACGATGCCGATCTCGGTCGATTCGAAGCGGGCCCCGCCGATCACGTTGAGGAACGACGAAAGCGGGAGATCCGCCATCGCGTAGGTCGCCCGGATGTTCTGCTCGCCGCGATAGTCGACGTCGATGAAGGGCGGCCCGTCGGTGATCGGGTGGTCTTCGCCGGGGAAGGCCGCGCTCCAGAAGGTTTCGAACGGGGCCTTGAACGAAGCCGAGGTCTCGTTGAAGTTGCTGAAGCTCTCCTGGTCGTAGCGACGGGTGACGCGATCGTCGAAGACCCCGAACTTGAGGTAGCCGTCGCTTTCGGTCCACTGCGTGAACGGGAGCTTGAGGTTGGCGAAGACCTGCTTGGAGTCCTCGTCGATCTCCTTGAAGGTGCGCTGCAGATTGCCGAGCAGGAAGTTTGCGTCGGGCTTGTACTGGGTGTGCTCGGCCTCGATTGGAAACGGCGGGATGAAGGGCGGAAAGCCTGGATTGAGCGACGCCGGAAGGAAGATCGAGCCGAACTGCCGCTTGTCTGGCTGACTGAGACTCGCGCTGCTGTTGGCGATGGTCCAGTCGAGCTCCGGCGCCTGGAACATCACCGCGTCCTCGAAGCCGAACTCTTCGAGCGGCAAGGTGTGCTTGCCGTTGAAGATGACCGACTGCGTGGTGCGCTCGGTGTACTCGAGCGTCTCGGTTCGGATGAAGGGGGCCGCGCCGCGCTCCTCCGGCGTGTTGCCCGGACCGGTTGGGTTGTTGACGTCGTAGCCAGGGAAGAAGAAGGCCTTGCCGCGGGTGTCCTCGCTGAGCGTCGCCGTGTCCTCGGATGCCCGGGTATAGAGGATGGTCGCCCCGATCAGGTGGTTCTCGGTTTCGACACCGGCGGTGCCGAGCCATCCCCATTGGATCTCTTGAGATCCCTGGGTCACGTCGAAGAGCTTGGTCCTGAAGTCGCCCTGCTCCGGCGTCCCCTGGGTGTACTGGGGCGTCATCGGCGCCCCGGGATTCTCGACCCAGAGCGAGTTGTCGATGCCGTTGTCGTAGAAGGCGCTGTCGCGCTCGTAGAAGAGGCTGGAGAATCCGCCGACCTTGACGCCGTCCTCGATGTCGAGGGCGCCACCGGCGTCGAAGGACCACTTGTAGTCGAGCGGTGAATCACCGCGGGACACGCCGACCGCTCCGCCCCAGTTTTCGCCGACGGGCTGGATGTCCCGGGGTTGGTCGTGGTCGCCCCAGTAGCTGAGGCCGCCTCCCTCGTAGGTCAGGAAGTCGCTGCGGTTGGAGACCTGGCTGTTGTAGCCGACCTGACTCTTGAACTGGAGGATGGTTTCGGTGGGGATCCCCTTGAGGATCAGGTTGACCGCGCCACCTGACGCATCTCCCTGCTGGTCCGGCGTGAAGGTCTTGCTGACCTGCACGCTCTCGATGATCGCGGAGGGGAACTGGTCGAGCTCGACCGCCCGCTTGTCCTCGTCGGCAGACGGAAGCCGCACGCCGTTCAACTGCGAACTCACATATCGATCGGGCAGGCCGCGGATCACCGCGAACTTGCCGTCCTGAACGGTGGCGCCCGAGACCAGTCGCAGCGCCGCGGCCGCGTCGCTCGCGCCGGCCCGACTGATCAGTTCCGAGCCGATCGAGTCGAGAAGCGCGGGACTCTCGAAGCGAAGTCGAAGCAGGCCCGTCTCCGACGCACCTCCGATCTGGAGGTCCTCGACGACGAACTCCTCCATCTCGGCGAAGTCGCCCGCAAGCGACGCGTCAACTTCGGTGAGCTGTCCGCCGGTCACGATGACGTCTGACTTCAGCTCGCGGGCGTAACCGTCCTTGGTGAAGACCAGGGTGTATCGGCCCGGCGGGAGATCGGCGAAGACGAAGTTGCCCTGTTCCGACGCGGTCACCTTGGCGCCGGTCTCGCTGATGGTGACCGTGGCCAGGGGAAGCGGGGCATCGAAGTCGCGGTCGATGACCACGCCGCGGATCGAACCGACCTGCTGGGCCGAGGCGGCGCTGGCGACGAATCCGACGACGACGCTCACCCCCCAGGCGCGGGTCCCTGTCACCATGGCGGACCCAGTCGCCGCTGGATCTCGCGCAGCGTCTCCCAGAGTTCGGCGTCGGGCTCGACCGCATGCAGGGCCATCGAGCAGCACGTCGCGGAGAGGTCGAGGGCCCTCGGACGGGCATTCGGATTGAGCGATCCGTCCTCGGCGGCGAGGCGGTAGACGGCGCGGGCCGCGGCGCGGTCCCCCATTGCCGCGTACGCCTCGGCCAGCGGCCGCAGCGCGGCGGCCCGGAAGACGTCGACGATGTTCGGGCGCTCCGCGGTGTAGAACGCCAGCGCCGCAGCGGCGCACGACGCGGCCGCCTCGGTCTGGCCGGCGGCGTGCCGCTCTTCCGCGAGGCGGGCCAGCAGCGGGAGGCGATCTTCGGGAAGCCAGCGATTCCCGTCTAAGAGCTTCGCGGCCTCGTCGAGGTTTGCAGTGGCGGCGACGAAGGCGCGGGCCGAAGAGGCGTTCGCGGCGAGCGCGAACTGGAGGCCGATCTGATCGACCACGGGGAGCTGCACCGCAGCCATTCGGATGCTCTGCTCGGTGCGCGTCCGCCGCTCGGTGTCGCCGAAGTAGCGCCGATGCATCTTGATCAAGGCGTCGCAGGCGGACTTGGTCGAATCGAAGGCGCGGGTGGCGATGACTGCATCGAGCGACTGCATGCGCTCGTCGAACTTCTCCGCTGACTCGAGTTCAACTCGCACGCTGTCGACCTTGCCGGCTTCCGCAGGGTCGACACCGGTCTCGAGTTCCCGCGCCCGCGCGCTCTGCCCGAGGAACTCGCGCACCTTGGCGATCTCGATCAGGATGCGGTCGCGGCGCCACTCCTCGTTGCCGGCGGCCTCGGCTTGGGCGAGGTCCAGCATCCGCTCGGCTTCGACTGGGTCATTCCGCCGGGCGGCTGCATTGGCGAGCGTGGCGAAGGCGAAGCCTCGTCGCCATGTCTCCATCGGTTCGATCGAAGCCCGAGCCCCGGCGAGGTCGCCAAGTGCGAGACGAGTCTCGAAGATCTGCTGCTGGGCGCGGGAGCGATCCTTGACGTGCGGATCGATCGGAATGGCGCCGGCGACCTCCTGGGCAATCGAGAGGAGCCGCGCGTTGATTCCGTCCGCGGTCGAAACCGGCGCCGAGCGAGTCTCCGCCGAAGGCGCGACTGGGGCGACGGGGCGGGATGCACCGGCTGCGGCGATTGCGGGACCGCTCGCGAGCGCGGCGAGCCCCGATCCCAGGAGCAGAAGAGAGCAGAGTGTGTTCATGACGGTGCGCGTGGAAGGCCAAAGGGGCGTGCGGCTTCTCTCAGGGGGCGTGAAACTAGTGGTGCCACGTGTGATCCCTTCATGGGAACGATGAAGATCGCGCAAAGGCCGCCCGCTGCCGGCCGGTGATCGGCGAACGCTCGCGCCGACCGAACCGAATGCACACATTGGGTCTGTAGCGTGCTCCCCGGTCGAGAGGTTCCGCGCTACCAGAGCGAGGACTCGGCCGAATGTGCATTGTCAATCCGCAAGGGAGCAGATCCATGAGCAGCCAGAGAGCAGTGGTCGGCGCGATCGCCGCCGCCGTCGTCACCGCCGCGTCGCAGGGCGCGAACATCATCGTCAATCAGAACATCGCCGTGTCCACGACGTGGACTGCCAACAACGTCTACGACCTTCAGACGCAGGTCTACGTCCTGCCGGGAGCGACGCTCACCATCGAGGCGGGCACACTGGTCGCCAGCACCCCGACGGTCAACGGCGCCGGCAGCCTCGCGGTCACCCGCGGCGCCAAGATCTTCGTTCAGGGCACCGCGAACGCCCCGGTCATCATGACCTCGAAGAACGACACCCTGAACTCGTGGCGCGAAGCGGCCAACGAGTGGGGCAACCTCACGATCATGGGCAAGGCCTATGTCGGCGACTCGCTCGAAGCCGGCAACACCGCCTCCTGCAACGCCCTGAACAGCTCGCCGATGGAGGGGCTGACGGCCCAGTTCCCCGGCGACACCAAGGTGCTCTACGGCGGCGGCGATGACGACGACGACAGCGGCTGCATCCAGTTCCTCTCGATCCGCTACGGCGGACGCGTGGTCGGACTGGCGAACGAGCTCAACGGCCTGTCGCTCGGCGGCATCGGTCGCGAGACCGACATCCAGTTCGTCGAGATCATGAACAACGTCGACGACGGCATCGAGATCTGGGGCGGCACCGTCAACCTCAGGTACGTGAGCATCTGGAACATCGGCGACGACAGCCTCGACTGCGATCAGGGCTGGCGCGGCAAGGCCCAGTTCGGCCTGATCGTTCAGGGCTACAGCCTGAACGCCGCTCAGGGCTCGGGTGTCGGCGACAACCTCTTCGAGATGGACGGCGCCGAGAACTCGGATGCGCAGCCGGTCACCACCGCCGCGATCTACAACTTCACGGCCATCGGTCAGCCGGTGCCGGGTGCCGGCGACCACGGCACCGCGTGGCGCGACAACGCCCGCGTGCAGTACCGCAACTGCATCTTCATGGACCTCGGCGATCGCGCCGTCAGCTTCGACAACCTCGACGGCGACGGCAGCCAGGGATACGGCTTCAACGGCACGCTCTCATGGGCCGACACCTGGGCCACCCCCTTCAACGCCTACTCGCCCGTCAACGCCTGCCCGAATCCCGCGAGCCTGTACACCGCCCAGACCTCGGGCAACCTCGCCGAGATCAAGGACAGCGTCTTCTTCCGCAATCTCTCTCCGGTTGCGTACACCGAGGCCAATCTTCGCAGCGTCTTCGTTCCCTCCAACAACAACGTGCTGATCGCCGGCTTCGACGTGGTCAACGAGCCGATCAACACCATCGTTCGCGCCGCGCCGGTCACCAAGGGTGGCACCACCCAGATCCGAGTGATCGGCCTTGATCCGCGGGCCAAGGTCGGTTCGCCGGCCGCGACCAGCGTCGGCACCGCCCCGAACGACGGCTTCTTCACCCCCGCCCAGTATCGCGGCGGCTTCTCGACCACGAGCAACTGGCTCTGCGGCTGGACTGCCGCCGACGCCTTCGGCTTCCTGATCAAGCCCGCCGGAAGCTGCTCGGTTCCGGCCATCGTTCCCTGCGTGGAAGAGTCCACGCCATGCCCGGCCGACATCACCCTCGACGGCGTCATCGATGGTGCCGATCTCGGTGAACTCCTCCTTCAGTGGGGCGGCCCCGGTTCGGCCGACTTCGACGGCAGCGGCCAGGTCGATGGCGCCGACCTCGGCGAACTGCTTCTCGCGTGGGGCGTCTGCCCCGAGTGATTGCCGCCAGTGATCGCTTCCGGTGATCGCCTGAAGTGATCGAGGCGTCCCTCTCGTCAACCCGCGCCCCTTGGCGCCCGAGACGAGACGAACGGTTGTGACAGACTCCGCCCCGCGCCGTCCGAGTTTGCTCGGCGGCGCGGGGCGATTTGCATGGCCATCGCGTCGTACCCTCCGCTCCCATGGCCGATCTCTTCTCGCCGCTCGCACTTCGCTCAATCGAGTTCCGCAATCGCATCGCCGTCTCGCCGATGTGCCAGTATTCGAGCGAGGATGGATTCGCCGACGACTGGCACCTCGTGCACCTGGGCGCCTTTGCCAAGGGCGGCGCGGGCCTGGTGATGGTCGAGGCGACGGCCGTCGAACCGCGCGGACGGATCACGCCGAACGATCTGGGGCTGTGGAAGGACGAGCACATCGAGGCCCTGCTGCGGACGACGGAGTTCATGCGGAAGCATGGGGCTGTTCCCGGAATCCAGTTGGCCCACGCGGGCATCAAGGCCTCGCGGGCTCGTCCGTGGGCCCGGAAGTCGAATGCCTTCATCCATCCCACTGGCAGCGGTGGACCGGACGACGGATGGGTGCCGGTGGGTCCGACCAGCAGGAAGTTCGAGTATCCCGCCGACGACGACGGCCTGGCGCCACACGCCCTCACCGCGGCGGAGATCGCCGAAGTCACAGCCCAGTTCGCCGCCTCGGCCAGTCGAGCGCTCGCCGCGGGGTTCCGCGTGATCGAGATCCACGCCGCCCACGGCTATCTCCTTCACAGCTTCCTGTCGCCGATCACGAACACGCGAAGCGACGAGTATGGCGGCGGCTTCGAAGGGCGCACCCGCATGCTCCGCGAGGTGGTGTCGGCGGTGCGGATGGTGATGCCCGAAGCCCTGCCGCTCTTCGTGCGATTCTCGGCAAGCGACTGGGTCGAGAGCGGCTGGACCATCAAGGACAGCGTGCGCCTGGCCAAGGAGCTGAAGGGAGCAGGCGTCGATCTGATCGATTGCAGTTCGGGCGGGGCAACCCGCGGCGCGAAGATCCCCACGGGACCCGGATACCAGGTGCCCTTTGCCGAAGAGATCCGCCGCGACGCGGAGATCGCCACGGGTGCAGTCGGCGGAATCGCCGAGCCGCGGCAGGCCGACGAGATCATCCAGGAGAACAAGGCCGACATCGTTCTCATCGGGCGCGCTCACCTGATCGATCCGCACTGGTCGATCCGGGCGGCCCGCGAGCTTGGCGTTCCCGTCGAGGGCGTCGCGGCGCTTCCGATTGGGTGGGCGATCAGGGCGTTTTGAGCGCTCCGTTCGGCTCTCCGGGCCGACACTCGCTTCTGCGGGCGCGACGCCCTTTGTGCGTGCCACCCAACGGCGACGGCGTGGCACCGAGCGCGAGGGTGCGCGCTACGGAGCACTCCGCGCCGCCTCGAGCCGCGCGAGCGCTTCGAGGCGCTGCCGGTGGATCGGCCGGTCGGGCTCGAGCAGGATCAGGGCTTCCAGATGCATGCGGGCCAGATCCAGACGCTCGGCTTCGATTGCGATGGCTGCGGCGAGTTCGCGGGTGGGGGCGTCGTAGCCGTTGACGCGCACGCCTTTGGTCACGTGGGTGAGCGCCGACTCGGGCCGACCTGCATCCCGTTCGAGCCGCGCCAACTCCAGGGCGTAGACGCCGGACTTGTCCTCGAACTGGTCGAGAAACGCCAGATGCGGCGCCGCCAGGGCCTGCTCCGTGGGGAGCTCGGCGGCGAGAAAGTGCCGAACCAGTCGACGATGGGGATACGGATCGACCGGGCGCACGGCAATCAGCCGCCGCAGCAGGGCGAGGGTCTCCCTATCGACGCGCTCGGCGCCGAAATCGCCTCGTCGCAGGGCGAGCTCGATGAGATCGGGTTGATTGGGGAACTCGTTGCGCCACGCGAGAAGAGTCTCGTCGTCGATCTCGACCTGTGGTCGATCGAGTTCGGGCCAGACGTCGGCCGTCGGCACGGTGCTTTCGCCGGGGGTGGGCGGGCCGGTACGTGGTTCGCCGATGCGCTCGGCCAGAACGCTCGCCACCGCCTCCAGCCGCGCAGTCCGCGACGATGTCATCGCCGATAAAAGCGTCGGGTCCTGACTGCGCAGTCGATCGGTCAGCTCGAGAAGCGAGGGCTGGGGATCCATGCCCCAGGCCTTCACCTGCTCGCCGGCCCAGACCAGGAACTCCTTGAGGAACTGCTCGCGCGAGAGTCCCAGGGACTCGGGGATCGCCCGCTCCTCGCGCACGCCCTCGAAGTATCGATTGATGAGTCGCACCACCGCATCGGTGCCGTAGCGGAGGTTCATGAACTCGACCATCCACGCCCCCTGGGCGTAGGCGAGGGAACGGTCCTGGGGTCGCTTTGGTCGGACGAAGGCCCAGTTGATCTCGTCGAGATCGAAGAGCGTCCCCGATCGCCACTCGTGGGCGAGCATGGCGCAGGTGTCGTAGCGGCGCGGTGAAGTCTCCATGCTCACCGCGGCGGCTTCGGTGAGCCAGTGGGGAATGCGATTCTGCGTCTGGCTCAGGGTGATGGTGTGGACGTACTCGTGCCGCAGCACCTGCAACCAGTCGAAGGGGCCCAGGTGAAGATGCCTCGGGCCGTCGCGCGGCGCCTCCAGAGCAATCACCGGTCCGGTGCAGGCGGCGATGGTGTGCACCCAGGGCATGCCGCTGATCCGCACGCTGAAGAACTGGTGATCGGGCATCAGCTCGATGACTGTCTTCTGAGAGGGCGCGTGATCGAAGCGAGCCACCAGATCGGCGTGCATGGCATCGAGTGCGTCGGGCATCAGCCGAGCGACGACCTCGTCCACACCCGGGCGATAACGGATCAGGAAGTGCTTCGACTCGATCTCGGTGAAGGTGACCAGTTCGCGGAGGAGTTGCAGGCTGTTCGCGGCCCGCTTGTTGTAGGGATCGAGTGAGACCACCCGCTCGAGGGCCTGTCGGGCCCGGTCGTCGCGCCCCGCCTGCATCTCGAGGAGCCCGAGTTCAATCAGAGGAGGCGGCCAGTTGGGAAGACGCCGCGCGGCTTCGTCGAGAAGCTCGGCGGCGATGCCGTACTGCCGCTGCAGCGAGAGATGCCTGCCCGCCGCGAAGTGGGCCATCGGATGACCGGGCGAGAGGAGATCGAATGCGGCGAGGGCCCTCTGCATGGCCTCGTTGTCGTAGCGAACGCCCTCGATCGATGCGGCGGTGGCAAGGGCGTCGCGAAGGCGCGGCTCGCGGGCGAGAAGCGGGACAATCAGCGCTGCCGCGGCCTCGGGGTCGTCCTGAACCAGGCTCGACTCGGCGGCGAGCACGTCGGCCAGCGGATGCGCCGGATTGATCCGTCGCAAGGCCGCGGCGGCGGTGGAGGCGCCGGCGAAGTCGAAGCGCTCGAGGGCGGTGCGACCAAGCAGCGACCAGGCGAGGCTGGCCCGGGGGTTCAGGTCGAGGGCTTCATGCAGGGCGGTGATCCCCTCGAGGAAGTTGTCCTTCTCGAGAAGAAGCTCCGCCTCGACGAGACGGGCCCGCCAGTTGAGTCGATCCAGATCCTGGTGGGCCGACCCGAGCAGGGTCAGCATGGTCTGGAAGTCGCGGGCCGGTTGTCCGCGCACACGACTTCGCACCATCAGCGCCAGGACGCCATCGACGAGTTCGTCGGCATCGTCGAGCTTGCGGGCGGTGAGGAACTTCGACGCGGGCTCGACTGCGAGATCGGCGTCGGCGAAACGACCGGCAAGCTCCAGTGCTTCGGCCCGCAGCCGCATCGCCCGGATGGAGTCGAGCCCCTCGAGAAGCTGGAGGGCGCCATCGACGTCACCGCGCAGCAGCTTCGCTTCGGCGCGGAGTTCAGGCGGGACGCTCTCGTCGACGAGCGCGGGGTGATCGAAGTTCCAGGTGGCGACTGCGGCCAGCGCCTGCCGCGCCGGAGTGTCGAGATCGCGCTCGTCCCACACGCCGTGGCGAATGCGAAGATCGCGTCGTTCACCCTCCTTGAGGAAGGGCTCGGCGATTGCCGTCGCGGCAGCTTCCTGAAGCTGGAACCCTGCGGGCACGAGCGGTCGCGAGGAGTTCTGGGCAAAGCCGGAACCGACGACTGCTCCGAGCACGACGGCCCAGACCGGCGACCAGATCAGAATCAGACGCATGAGCCAAGCGTATCGAGCGGCCGTCCCGCACCGCGCAAATCATGCCGAACTGCGCACGATCGGCCCTCGGCACAGACCGCTACCCCCGCCAGAGCGAGTGTGCGGCCGGAGGCCGCTACGGAGCGCTCGAAGTGCTTACGGCCGGAGGCCGCTACGGAGCGCTCGAAGTGCTT
>CAYXKH010000002.1:25498-45063 GCA_964465255.1 uncultured Isosphaeraceae bacterium | reverse complement strand
CGTACGCCGAGCTGGGGCTCGGCGGCGCTGCGGGCGTGATTCGTTCACGGCGTTGCGTGGCACCCGCCGATCCCGTGTCATCCACCATCCTCTCCCTTCTTCCGCTCGACTCGATCAGCGGCGCAGGCGAAGCCGGAGCCGTCGATCGTGCCGAGCGATAGAAAAGTACCGCGCACGCGGCACTCCTCAGGGGCGGAGGCGCAGCCGAAGCGCCACGGTCGGCAAAGCCGACCCTCCTATCCTCGCCCCCATGCCCATCGTCACGGTCGCGAATCTCAGACACAACTACGGCACGCACGTCGTGCTCGATGGCGCGACCTTTTCGATCGAACCCGACGAGAAGATCGGTCTCGTCGGGCGAAACGGCGGCGGCAAGAGCACGCTGATGAAGATCATCGCCGGGCAGTTCGCCCCCGACGGCGGCAGCGTGCAGATGCAGCGGAGCACGCGGATCGGCTACCTCTCGCAGGAGCCGCGACTCGATCCCGAAGAGACCCTTCGCGGCGCGGCCGAGGCGGCCTTCAAGGAGCTGCACGATCTTCACCGCGAACTCGACAAGGTCTTCGAGGACATGGCCACCGCCGACGAGGCGGCACTCGATCGGCTGCTGAAGCGTCAGGCCGATCTCGAAGGACGCATCGACGCCGCCGGCGGATACGCCATCGACCACAAGGTCGACGCCACGCTCCACGGCCTCGGCTTCACCGACGACCAGTTCTCGCTGCGCTGCGGCGCCCTCTCGGGAGGCGAGAGAGGACGGCTCGGACTCGCTCGCCTGCTCCTCGAGGAACCCGATCTGCTGCTGCTCGACGAGCCCACGAATCACCTTGACATCGCCGGCCGCGAGTGGCTTGAGACCTTTCTCGCCGACGAGTATCACGGGGCGGTGATCGTGGTCAGCCACGACCGCTGGCTGCTCGATCGCGTGGTCACCCGCATTCTCGAAGTCGATCGCGGAGTGCTTCGCGAGTATCCCGGCAACTACCGGAAGTTCCTCGAACTGCGCCGCGAACGACAGCTCACCCAGGCTCGCGACTTCGAGAAGCAGATGGACCGCGTGAAGAGCGAAGAAGCCTTCATCATGCGCTACAAGGCGGGGCAGCGGGCCAAGCAGGCCAAGGGACGCGCCTCCCGGCTCGAACGCTTCAAGTCGGGCATCATCGATCGCCCGATGGAACTCGACGTGATGAACCTGCGACTGCCGAAGTCACCGCGGGTCGGCGACTCGATCGTGGTGAGCGAGGGGCTCAGCAAGCGCTATGGCCCGAAGGAGCTCTTCCACGGTCTTGATCTCCGTCTGGCGCCGGGTGATCGCGTGGGCATCATCGGGCCCAACGGCGCCGGCAAGACCACGCTGGTCAGAGCCATCCTCGGCGAGATTCCGGTCGACGAAGGGGTCGTCAAGATGAGTCCGCGGGCCAGCATCGGCTACCTCCGCCAGACCCACGATCACCTCGATCCGCGGCTGACCATCTGGGAGTACCTGCAGAGCGTCATCGTGAGTCTCGACGGCGCCGCTCGGGCCAGCGAGCAGCAGGCCCGCGATCTCGCCGGCGCCTTCCTCTTCTCGGGCGGCGAGCAGGAGAAGGTCATCGGCAATCTCTCGGGCGGCGAGAAGATGCGCATGGTCCTGGCTGGATTGATGGCCAGCGCCAAGAACCTGATGGTGCTTGATGAGCCCACCAATCACCTCGACATCCCCAGTGCCGAGCGTCTCGAAGACACGCTGGCCAAGGACGAGGACGAGGGCGGGTACGACGGGGCGCTCCTGCTGATCAGTCACGATCGTGCCCTGCTCGCATCGACCTGCGATCGACTGATCGTGCTCGATGGAGAAGGCAACGTCGAGGTCTTCGAAGGCACCTACACCGACTGGCAGGCGAAGCGGCAGGCCCGAGCCGCCGAAGCCAAGAAGGCGAACGCGGCGAGCGCCCGAGCCGCCGCCGCCGCCGCCGACACTCGCAAGAAGCCCGAGCCCGCACCGGCGCGAACCGCGCCGGCCAAGTCCGGCGCGGCGGCACCGGTGGCCGCGCCGGCGAAGCGCGTGAATCCCCAGAACGATCCGATGGCTCGACTGGCCAAGCTCACCGTCGCCGAACTCGAGAAGCAGATCGAGCGCACCGAGAGCCGCATTCGAGCCATCGACACGCAGATGCTCGATCCCAAGGTCTATTCCGATCGGGCCGCGCTCAAGAAGCTCCAGACCGAACGGGACACGCTCGCAGGAGAGCTCGAGCCGCTCGAATTCGAGTGGGCCCGCCGCGCCGAGTCGTGAGCGTGGAGCGGCGGAGGCTCTGCTACTTCGTCCACAGTCGACTGGCCTCGATTGCCGTGAGGGGCTTGCCTTGCAGCCCCATCCGAAGTTCGAGGTCGAATCCGCCGGTGCGATTGAACAGGGCGACTCGAATCGAGTGGCGTCCCTTCTCGAGGGCGGCGACACCGCGGCGCTCGCGCGGTCCGTGCGGCCCGTCGTTCTCGATCACCTCGCGCGAACCGATCCAGAGCCGGCTGCCGTCATCGCTCATGAGAGAGACGTCGTGGAGCCCCGCCTCGGTGATGTCCAGTTCCGCCTCGAAGACCAGCAGCACGTTGTCGCCGCGAAGAGCGCCTGGGATCGTGAATCCGTCGTGCCGCAGGGTCGATGCGACCGTCAGCGTCGACCAGTCGGGCACGGCGTCGAACGATCCGACGTACTTCGAGATCGTCACCCCCTGGGCGGTGGCCTTCGAGTCGGTCATCGGGGGAAGCGGGACGAGACGCATGAACTGGGCCGAACTCGTGGAACCGACCGCAACGCCGCGTCCGGTCGAGGGGTCGTTGCGGAACGTGCGGGCGGTCACCAGCGTGTCCCGGGTGATCTCAATCGCCGCGGTCGCACGCGAGGACGCAGTGGTGGGAAGAGTGCCGTCAAGGGTGTAGCGCACTTCGAGGCCGGCGTCGGCGTGTGTCGGCGCAATCGTGACCACCACTCGATCGAGGAACGCTCCGCCGGCGGGCGACATGGTCGGTGCGCCGAAGATCTCCGGGGGACCGGGGAACTCGAGCTTGATCACCGAGACCGGCGCGGGGGCGACGTCCTCGCTGAGATGAACCGTCCATCCGCCTTCGCCGCGAGAAAGCCCGACCACGCCTGCGGATGATCCCAGCACAGTCGCCGTTCCCGGCATTGTCCAGAGCCCGGGGACGAGCAGCGCCCCGTCGGCGGGACGCTCGAAGAGGTGCAGATACACCACCGATTCCTGGTCGTTGATTCGCGAGGTGGCCCGACCCCATGCGAGCTGGTCGAAGCGGCTCGCAGTCGTCCCGTGGATCGCCTCGCCGTTGACCTTCATCCAGGCGCCGATTGACCGCAGCCGATCGATGGCCTGCTTGGGAAAGCGCCCGTCGGCCATGGGCCCGACGTTGAGGAGCAGATTGCCGCCCTTCGAGACGATGTCGACGAGCATGCGAACGAGTTCGTCGCTCGACTTCCAGTTGAGGTCGGCTTCGTTCCAACCCCAGTTGCCGTTCATGGTGATGCACGCTTCCCAGTCGACGCCGGGAATGCCGCGCGGCGGCACCTGCTGCTCGGGAGTGCCGAAGTCGCCGAGGAAGGCGCCCGCGCGGGTCAGGCCCTCCATGTCGTTGCGCCCCTTGTCGACGCGATTGTTCACGATCACGTTTGGCTGAAGGCGTCGACAGAGTGCGTAGAGCCGACGGCCGCGCTCGCTGTTCCAGGTGTTCTCCCACTCGCCGTCGAACCACATGACGCCGATCGGACCGTACTTGCTCAGGAGTTCCGTGACCTGTCCGCTCAGGTAGCGCTCGAAGCGATCCATGTCCGCTCCCTCGTCGCTGCGGGTGGTCTCCCATCCGCGCCGTGGGAGGTAGTCGGGATGGTGCCAGTCCATGATCGAGTGGTAGAAGCAGGGGACGAGGTCGTTGGCGCGGGCCGCGTCCACGTACTCCTCGATGATGTCACGGCCATAGGGAGTCGACTTGATGTCGAAGTCGGTCAGGGCGCTGTCGAAGAGGCAGAAGCCATCGTGGTGCTTGGTGGTGATGACCGCGTAGCGCATGCCGGCTTCGCGAGCCAGGGCCATCCAGTCGCCCGGCTCGAACTGGATGGGATTGAACTCCTCGCGGAACTGGTCATATCGGTTGAGCGGAATCTGGGCGGTCGTTCGGATCCACTCGCCGTGATTGGTGCGGTCCCCCCATGTGCCCGCGGGGATGGCGTAGAGGCCCCAATGGATGAAGAGCCCGAAGCGGGCCTCGCGCCACCACTGCATGCGGGCATGGCGCTGTTCCGGAGTCTCTGCGGGAATGGATGGAGCAGGGGCTTTGGGTATCACCTGAGTCGGCGGTGGAGTGCTTCCAGCAGGCTGTGCAGCGTGCGCGGCGGGCGAATGGCCCGAGAACATGACCACGGCGCAGAGCGCCGTGGCCACCGCTGCACACTTCCGAAGGAACCGAAACGACGCGTTGCTCTCGCTCATGGCGACAGCGTACCGCCCTCGCTTCGTCTGGGCCTTCGTCTGGGCCTTCGTCTGGGCCGCGGGGCGCAGGGTCGGAACTTCCGGGCGCATCGGGAGCGAGATGATTGAACCCATCGCGGTGGGTCCGCCTGCCGGGCACGAGCGGACGCCGCAGGACGCGGGGAAGCGAGCCGAGGGAACTACCGCTTCACGCGCTGAATCAGCTTGTCGGCGGGAAGTTCAAGGCCGCGGATGCGGGAGACGAGGGCATCGCGGTTGGGTGCGAACTGCTCGGCGACCTTGAGGTCGATGAAGTCCTCTTCGACCAATCGCACCAGCGAATCGGTGAAGCTGTGCATTCCCTCCGGACCGCTGCTGGCGATGATCGCCGGGAAGTCCTCGTCGCCAGCCTCGCGGATGCGATCGCGGACGATCGGCGTGTTCAGCAGCACTTCCGTCGCGGGGACCACGCGGACGCCGGGCTTGATCGACGGAAGCAGCCGCTGGGCCATCACCGCCTGCAGGCCGCTGGCCATGCTGGAGCGGATGAAGCTGTGCTCGTTGCTCGGGAAGAACTCGAGGATGCGGGAGAAGCTCTGCATGGTGTCGGCGGTGTGCAGAGTCACGAAGACGAGGTGGCCGGTCTCGGCGGCCATCAGCCCGGCGAGCATCGTCTCCCGATCGCGCATCTCGCCGATCATGATGACGTCGGGATCCTGTCGAACGGCGCCGCGGAGGGCGGTGGCGAAGTCGGGCACGTCGAGACCCACCTCGCGCTGACTGATCACCCCGAGCTTGGGACGGAAGACGTACTCGACCGGGTCCTCGATGGTGATGATGTTCGCGGGATGGAGGGTGTTGATGTGGTCGATGATTGCGGCGAGGGTCGAGCTCTTGCCCGAGCCGGTCACACCGCAGATCACCACCAGCCCCTCGTGGACGTCGTGGGCGACCTTGCTGTAGATGGGAGGGAGCTGGAGGTCGTTGAAGGACGGGACCTGCGGGTTCACCCGGCGAATCGCCGCGTGCAGTCCGCCGTTGGCGCGGAAGACGCTGCAGCGGTACCGCTCGCCGCCGGCTTCGTGGTGGGAGAAGTCGATGCCGCCCTTCACCTCCAGGGTCTGGGCCAGGTGCGGCGGAATGATGACCTTGAGCAGCTCGTGCGTGTCGGCACCGCTGAGCTCCGGGGCATCGATCTTGTGGATCACCGCGGCGACTCGCAGCACCGGGGGGCTGCCGACCTTGATGTGCAGGTCGGAGGCCTTCACCTCCTTCATCTTGAGAAGGAGCCGCGACATCGTGAGCTGACCAGACATGTGACCTCCCATTCCAAGGACCGCGTGCAGCAGGAGCCCGCCCCGTGGTCGCCGGTTCTGCAAGAGCGTACCGCGCTCCGTGGCGCTCGGCCGGTTGGACGACTTCTCGTATCCTCCACGCTTCCATGACTGCCAAGCCCGCCAAGCCCGCCAAGCCCGCCCAGCCGACAAGTCAGCCGACAAGTCAGCCGACAGGGGCGTCCGCCGCACCGTCCGCCACTGGCCTTCGAGCCGCGACCGAGGAGTTCCTCGCGCTCTCCGAGCGCATTCGAGAGGGAGGCGGAGTCAAGGGCATCGAACGGCAGCACCGCCACGGCCGTCTCACCGCCCGCGAGCGGATCAACCTGCTCCTCGATCCCGGCTCGCCGCAGTTCGAATGCGGGCTGTTCACCGCCTGGAACATGTACCGCGAACACGGCGGCGCCCCGGCCGCAGGAGTCGTCACCACCATCGGTCTGGTCGGTGGCCGTCAATGCATGGTGATTGCCAACGACGCGACCGTGAAGGCCGGTGCCTTCTTCCCGATGACCTGCAAGAAGATCATCCGCGCCCAGGAGATCGCCCAACGTTCCCGGCTCCCGCTCCTCTATCTGGTCGACTCGGCGGGCGTGTATCTCCCGCTTCAGGAGGATGTCTTCCCCGACACCGACGACTTCGGGCGCATCTTCCGCAACAACGCAGTGATCTCCGCGAGCGGACTGGTGCAGATCGCCGCGATCATGGGCAACTGCGTGGCCGGTGGCGGATATCTGCCGGTCCTCTGCGACAAGCTTCTGATGACCGAGGGAAGCGGCCTGTACCTGGCCGGTCCGGCGCTGGTCAAGGCGGCCATCGGTCAGGAGGTGACCAGCGAGGAGCTGGGCGGGGCCCAGATGCATGCCGAGATCTCCGGCACCATCGACTACCGCGAGAAGGACGATCCCGCCTGCCTGCACCGGCTGCGGGCGCTCATGTTCCAGGCGATGTCGGCGCCGCCTGCGCCCGAGCCTCCCTACGAGCCTGCCGACAGCGAACGACCTCCGTCGTCGGTCTTCGAGATCTTCCGATCCGAACCGGGGCAGCAGTACGACATGGTCGACCTGCTCCGAGCCATCGTCGATGGCGACACCCTGCACGAGTATCGCAGTGAACACGGCCGCTCGATCGTCTGCGCCGACGCCCGCATCGGCGGCTGGCCCTGCGGAATCGTCGCCAATCAGAAAAAGCTCACCCAGCGCAAGATGCCTGGCGGCAAGGCCGGCCCCTCGGCCGCCACCAACATGCCCGGGGTCATCTACGACGACTCCGCGGAGAAGGCCGCCCGATTCATTCTCGCGTGCAATCAGAATCGGGTGCCGATCATCTTCGTCCACGACACCACGGGCTTCATGGTCGGTCGCGACAGCGAACAGGGCGGCATCATCCGCGCCGGGGCCAAGATGGTGAATGCCATGAGCAACTCGATCGTGCCGAAGATCGCCCTCATCGTGGGCGGCAGCTATGGCGCCGGCAACTACGCGATGTGCGGTCGGGCCTTCGACCCGCTGCTCACCCTGGCGTGGCCCGGCTCGAAGTGCTCGGTGATGGGCGCCGCCCAGGCCGCGAGCACGCTCCTTCAGATTGATCTCGCCGCCCGCGAGCGCAAGGGCGAGCAGGTCGACGAGACGATGCGGAAGGAACTCCTCGAGGCGATCACCCGCAGCTACAGCGAGCAGCAGGACGTGCGCTACGGCGCCGCCCGAGGCTGGCTGGATCGGATCATCGAGCCCGCCAGCACGCGCGAGGAGCTGATCCTCGCGCTCCAGATCGCCGCCGGCTTCCCAATCGTGGGAGAACTGCGGACAGGGGTGTTTCAGACGTGAGCGGGGCATCAGGAATGGGGAATGAGGGACGTGGGGCGGGGACGGGACCAGCGGTGGTATTTGGAGCGAGGGAGGGGACGGTGAAGCAATTGGTTGCGGCGACGGGGAATCATCACAAGCTTGACGAGCTTCGGGCGCTGCTGGGGGAGGCGCTGCGCGAGTGTGGAATCGAGCTGGTCGGGCTCGACCGGTTCAATCCGGTGCCGCCGGAACCCGCCGAGTCGGGGGAGACGTTCGAGGAGAACGCGAGGATCAAGGCAGTTGCGTACGCACGAGCGCTGGGGGAGATGTGTCTCGCGGACGACTCCGGACTGGAAGTCGATGCCCTCGGCGGCGAGCCTGGCGTGCACTCGGCGCATTGGGCCGGACACGAGGGATCGCGTCCCGTGCGTGATTCCCGCAACAACGCAAAGCTCATGCGGGCGATGGAAGCGGTGCCACACGATGGCCGCACCGCGCGATTCGTCTGCACGATGTGTCTCGCGGATCGATCGGGCACGATCCTTCACGAGACCCGCGGCACGTTCGAGGGCACGATCGTCGATGCCCCGCGAGGCGCGAACGGCTTCGGCTACGACCCCTTCCTGTGGGTGCCCGACCAGAACTGCACCAGCGCGGAGCTGGCTCCCGAGGTCAAGAACGCCCGCTCCCACCGCGGCCACGCCGCCCGCGACATGGCGACCTGGATTCGTCGACATCGCTCCCCCTCTCACCCAACTGCGAATTCGTGATTCCTCGTTCCTCATTTCTCATTCCTGATTCCTGCTTCCCACCCGTGTCCTCCCTCTCCCTCCCCATCCTCATTCCCGCGCTCGCGGCCCAGCGCTACTCGTGTCATGCGTGCGGGAACTGCTGCCGGGACTTCACGGTGCAGTTGCGCGAGGACGATCTGCGGAAGCTGCGTGAGCAGAAGTGGGAGGAGCGTCTGGGCGAACCGGTGACGGTCGAGTTTCGCGGCGTCACCTTTCTTCGGCAGCGCGAGGACGGATCGTGCATCTTCTGGCAGTCGGATGGACGCTGCCGCATTCACGGAGAGTTCGGTCTGGAGGCCAAGCCGATTGCGTGCCAGCTCTTCCCATTCAGCTTCGCGCCGCGGGACGATGGAGTTCAGATCGGGCTCAACTTCGCCTGTCAGAGCGTGCTCGAGAACAAGGGCGCGTCGCTCGCCTCCCACACCACCGATCTGCGGCGCATGCTGGCCAGCGTCCCGGAGGCGAGCCGCGAGGGCCGGCCCCCGCTCCTGACGCGACGCCTGCGGGCGGAGCCGCGCGAGGTCGCGGCGCTGACCGCCGTGCTGGATGGGTGGCTGGCGCGGACTGATCTCGATCTGGCGACGCGGCTCGATGGGCTCGCCTGGCTGGTGCAGTCGCTGGGGATGGCGCGCTTCGATCAGGTGCGAGGCGAGCGTTTCATCGAGCTGATTGCCACGCTGGTCTCCGCGCTTCCGGAGGAACTCGACCTCGTCCCGTTCTCCGCAGCCGCCGGGCGCACCGCTCGATTGATTCGGCAGGCGGCGTTTGCCCGGATCGAGGATGTGCGAGTGGGCGAGGCGCTGGCCAAGGGGCGGTTCAAGTCAGTGATCAGCCAGCTCCTTCGGAGTCGACGCTTCGCCCGAGGACGCGGGGTCGCTCCGATTGGGGTGCAGGGCTGGCCGAGGGAGATTCGGTTCCGCGATGTGGCTGCGACCAGGTTCACTGTCGACGCGAAGGAGTCGGAAGGCATCGACGAACTGATCTCGCGATGGTTGCGGATGACGATCCTCGGCGGGCGGGCATGGGGACCCGGCTGCTATGGCTTCCCGATTCCCGAGGGGCTCCAGGCGCTGCTCGTCAATCTTCTCGCGGTGGGCTGGCTGGCGCGGGCACACGCGGCGGGCGCGGGGCGCAGCGCGGCCGTGCTCGTCGATGTGCGGGCGGCGCTGGGTCGCGTGGATCGTCACGCCGGACGAGCGCCGTGGCTGGGGAGCAGTGGCGAAGGGATGCGGATGCGCTACTTCCAGACCACCGAAGCCTGGCGCGGTGCACTCGTTGAGACGTGGGACGACGCCCAATCGGGAAGTTGACTCTCTTCACGCGGCGTCGACCGATTGAGTGGGCGACGGGGGCGACGCGTTGGGAGCGTTCGCCGGAGGTGACCCCCGGGCGCGGCGCATCGCCGCGGCGTACCACGGCGCAGCGATCAGTCCGGCAGGAATGAAGATCGCCGCTTCGCCTGCAGATTCGATCAATCCCAACTGGGCCGAGACCGCATCCACCGCGGTCGAGTCGAAGCCGCTGTCGAGCCGAGCCGCAAGGAAGGAGACCGCCGCCTCGCGGAAGCCCAGTCGTCCGAATGGACTGAGGCTGAAGAGCTGGGCCGAGAGCGCCAGCAGCAGCAGATCGCTCGTCGACAGATCGAGATCGAGTATCGCCGCGGCGCAGGCCATCCGCACCGCGAACGCCACGATGTCGGCGGCGCGGAGGACCATCGTCGCGAACGTTGCTGGGCGACTGGCGAGCATCGCGCCGAGACCGTCGAGCCGCGAGGTCACGGGCGTGGTGACTCGCGACACGGACAGCAGCCGCATCACCTGCGAGCCGATGGCGAGAATCAGCGCCGTGGTCAGGACGAACGATCCGACCGAGCCGCCCGAAAGCAGCGTGGCACCGGTCATCGCCACGATCGTGAAGACCGTGAGACCAGCCGTCACCAGCATCCACGAAGCCACCAACGACGCCCGCATTCGATCCACCCGCAGGTGATAGAGGATGCGGGCCATCAGGCCGAGACGGATCGGAGCGTAGTTGAGAAGTCCGCCGATTGCGTTGAGCCCGATCAGGCGAGGCACCGAGTGATGCCGGACCGGCGCGAGCGCAGTCCAGAACATCAGGGCGTTGATGACCAGGCTTGCGAGCGTGCTCCCCAGCAGCCCGGCGACAAGCCTCCAGTCGGCGCGGAGCACCGCCGACCAGTCACCTTTGCTCGATGCCGTCCAGATGCACCAGCCGAGGAGCGCAAGCCCGATGACGAAGCCGATGACCTGAAGCGCGAGTCGACGCGGACTGATCCGGGACGCAGCAGCCTCGGGCGATGGGCGAGGAGGAGTCACGGTCGTTCGGGAGTCGATTGCTCCACCATCGACCCCGCCGCGTCATCCGCGGCGGAGTGCTGCTTCGGGACTACCGCTTGTCGCCGGTCTCGCCGCTGAGCGAATCGCGCATCCGGGTGTCGGCCGCGACGTTCTTGAGGCGGTAGTAGTCCATGACGCCGAAGTTGCCGCTGCGGAACGCATCGGCCATGGCCTTCGGAATCTCGGCCTCGGCCAGCACGACCAGGGCCCGGTTCTTCTGGGCCTCGGCCTGGAACTCGGCCTCCTGGGCGATGGCCAGGGCACGGCGCTGCTCGGCGCGGGCCTGCGCGGTCTTGGTGTCGGCCTCGGCCTGGTTCTTCTGAAGCTGGGCACCGATGTTCTCGCCGACGTCGACATCGGCGATGTCGATCGAGAGGATCTCGAATGCGGTGCCGGCATCGAGACCCTTGGCCAGCACGGTCTTGCTGATGCGATCGGGGTTCTCGAGCACTTCCTTGTGAGTCTTCGCCGAACCGATGGTCGAGATGATGCCTTCGCCGACGCGGGCGATGATCGTCTCCTCGGTTGCACCACCGACCAGTCGGGAGATGTTGGTTCGGACCGTGACCCGGGCCTTGGCCTTCAACTGGATGCCGTCCTGGGAGACGGCGTCGATGGTCGTCTTGCCGGAGTTCACGCTCGGGCAGTCGATGACCTTGGGATCGACGGAGGTCTTGACCGCCTCGAGGATGTCGCGCCCCGCGAGGTCGATGGCCGTCGCCTGATTCCACGGGAGATCGATCTTGGCCTTGTCGGCGGCGATCATCGCTCGAATGACTCGCGAGACGTTGCCGCCCGCGAGGTAGTGGGCTTCGAGCTGGTCGGTCGAGACTTCGAGCCCGGCCTTCTTGGCGGAGATGCGATTCAGCACGATGACGTCGGGCCGCACCTTCCGAAGCCTCATCATGACCAGGTTGAGGAGTCCGACCGACGCGCCGGAGGTCTTGGCCTGAAGCCAGAGTCCCATGTCCTTGAGAAGGACGATGAAGACGATGAATGCGAAGAGGGCGAGAAGCCCAATCGGCACATACCACCACTCGAACGCGAGCAGGAGCGACATGTTCAGCATGCTGTTTCTCTCTGCGGAATGACCACCGCGATGTGAGCCTTTGAGGAGCCCGTCTCTTATACCACGCGCCCGCCGCTCGCACCGGGCATCGCCACCCCGGTGCGCCAGCCGGGATCCGAGTCACGTGACTGCCGGAGGCAGCGAGGGACGATCGGCGACGATCACTCCCGGGCGCGGACCTTGATTTGATTGTCGAGGACGCCGACGACGATGACGGGGGTGTCGGGGTCGATTGCGGGGCCTTCGGCCAAGGCATCGATGCGCCTGCCGTCGACCACCACGAACCCGATGGGACGCAGGGGCGTCACCGTCCGTCCTTCGACACCGATCAAGGCCGCGAGCGCGGCGACCCGCTCCTGACGGACGCGATCGGCGCTGGCTGCCGCGGCCTCGACCGACTGCTCGTCGTCATCGTCCTCGGCGCCGAGGATGAGCCGTCGGGCCAGCGGCGACTGCGACCAGAGTTTGAGGCCGAACACCAGAGCAAACGGCGCCAGCACGCAATAGGCGGCCATCCCGGCCATGCCCCAGCTCGCATCGTGCTTGAACAGGAGGACGACCGACCCGACCACGCAGAAGACGCAGAGGACCGCAATCACTCCGCCGGTCGGGATGAAGATCTCGGCGACGAAGAGAAGGATCGCGATGCCGCCCAGCGCCAGCCCCCACAGCAGGAAGGTCGAGTCGCCCGCGGCGGTCTGTGCCAGAAGGAGGGAATCGATCACGGGGCCACCTCGACTTCGATCTCGAACCGATCGACGGCGACGACTCGGATCAAGGTTCCGCGCTCGATCCATCCGGTCGTCGAGCAGACGTCGACGAGCCGCCCCTGGAACATCCCTCGACCGCTCGGCCGCAGGTCGGTGGCGGCGGTTCCCGCATCGCCTGGGGCGAGAACCCTCCCAGTCGCGGCGGCGGCGCTGGCCGCACCGGCGCTGGCGATGGAGGCGCCGCTCGGAGAGGCGATCTCGGCGGTGAGCATGAAGCGGCGCATGAAGGGCAGACTCTCGAGCCGCCGGGAGATGAACCAGATGACGATGCCGCCGGCGAGGAAGGAACCGACGGTGATCGAGAGCCCGCGGAGAATGTCGTTGCGACCGGCGCCTCCGTCGAGATCCACGCCGACGAAGGTGCCGACGATCCCGACCAGCAGGCAGGCAAACCCCGCGATCCCGGCGACTCCGAAGCCGGGGATGACGAAGATCTCGGCCGCAATCAGACAGAGCCCCGCCATGATCAGGGCCACTTCCCACCACTGGGCCAGGCCGACGAGCGCGGGGGCCCCGACCAGTACGAGAAGGGCAATCAGCGCCAAGAGACCGAAGATGCCGACGCCCGGCAGCGCAATCTCGATGAAGAGCGCGACGATGAAGATGACCAGCAGCACGCCTCGCACGATCGGATGCACCAGGAAGCGGACCAGACCTTCCGACCAGTTCTCGTGCAGTTCGATCACGCGCGAGGCCCCGAAGAAGGCCTTGAGCTCGTCGTTGGTGGCGATGGTGCCGACGGAGAAGCCGTAGAGCGCCGCCTCCTCGGTCGTGAGGGTGAGCAGTTGTCCTGCGGGAATCACCTGGTGCACGAGGCGCCACTGGCCACGATCGCTCTCGGTCAGGGCGTCCCGCACCGGCGGGCGCTGCTGCTCGAACTCGATCTGACGGGCGATCTCCTCTTTGGTGGGCGCGGCTGCGGTGCTCCGCGGGGGATCACCGATCCGCCGCGACAGGAATGGGATCGGTCGGCTCGGGGGCGACGTGAGCGTCGGTGACGTGGGGCGCGGCGCATTCGCCGGCGGGTCCTCTCCCATCACTGCTTGAAACTCGACCTGATCCACGACGACTCGCTGGCCGGTCTGGACGTGTTCAAGAAGCCACAGATCCGGACTCAGCGTGACGAACGCCATGGCCAGTCGCTCGTCGTAGCTGTTGCGGCGGGCCGAATCGACGATCTCCGAGAGAAGCGGCGACTCGGCCTTGGCCCGCTCGGTGGGAGAGAGCGTCATGCCGGGCACGATCGGCGCCGCGTCTCCGAACTTCGCATTCGGCGACATCACGATCTCGCGACATGCCAAGGCGATGTACGTTCCCGCGGAGTAGGCGCTGGGATCGACCCACGCGACCGTGTTGGCCGGGCTGTCGGTCTTGATCACGCGGCAGATGTCGAGCGTGGCGACCGCCTCGCCACCTGGAGTGTTGAGTCGGAAGACAATCGCCCCCGCGCCCGCGGCGCGGGCGACCGCCAGGCGGCGCTCGATCGAGCGGAGGGTGACGCGATCGATCACGCCTTCGACGGTGATGATGGCGACGCTGTTGGCCTGCCGATGGGCGGGGACGGCCTGGGGCGACGAAGTCGCTGAGGGAGCCGCCGTCGGAGGCACCGTGTCCGCCCCCTGCCTCATGCCCAGGGCCGCGCGGGGCAGCAGTGCCCCGAGGGTCAGGGCGAGCACAGCCACCGCGAGTGACCGCGAAGATTGACACATCAGTCGAACTCGCATTGTGGCCGAGTATAGGTGGAGGGCAAAAGACAACCCGGCGGATCGGGGGTGCCGATCCGCCGGGTGGAGTGACTTCGTTCGGTCCGAATCGCGATCAATCCCAGGTCACGGTCGCGGTCAGATTCTGGGCGTTGCCCGACATCGCCGAGACCATCGTGAGCCAGATGTCCGAGCCGCTGCCCGAGCTGCCTGAGCTGATGTCTTCCTTGAACAGGTTGTCGGGGGTCACGACGCCGGCCAGGGTCAGGTCGATGCCCTCCGGGAAGAACGAGAGCTCGAAGTTCACGTGACTGTCGTTGTAGCAGATGTTCCCTTCCCACTGCTTCCGGGTGCCGTGGATCTCGATCGTGACGCTCTTGTTGTACTCGGTCCCGGTGATGCTGCCGTCCTTCACGCCGCGGTTGCCGACGACGGCGAACTTCGAGTTGAGGGTGTTCTTCCACTCCGCCGGCTTGCGGCCGCCGATCAGGGGCATGGTGCCGTAGGAGGTGTTGCAGATGGTGCCGAGATTGGTCGTGAACGACGAATCCCAGTAGACGCCGGCGGAGATGTCATAGAGGTTGAAGTTGAAGTTCGACGCCGCGACGACGCGACCGCTCGCCTCGGAAGGGCTCACCAGGAGCTGGGACGACATGAAGTTGGCCATGACGCACGCCGAGTACAGATTGGCGTGGCTGTTGGCGACGACATCCTCGTCGCCGCGGCCGGGGGTCGGAATGGTCTGACCCTGGAGCGGAATGCGACGGATGAGGCCCGGCGTCGGGAAGGTGCCACCGAAATCGTTGGACCAGATCAGCCAGCCTTGGTGGACCTGCTTGATCTGGGTGCCGTCCTTGACCTGGCGAGCGGCGGCGCGGGCCTTTGCGAGCGCCGGCAGCAGCAGGCTGAGGAGGAGGGCGATGATGGCCATCACGACCAGAAGCTCGATCAAGGTGAATGCGCGCTTGCGATGCATGGGTTGAACTCCGATTCAGGCGGTCTCGAACAGGTGGACGCCCGTGTGCGTCCGGAGAATCCCTGGCGGGGCGTGTCCGCCCTGCCAGGGGAGCTGAAATTCATCGCGGACTCCGTCACTCCCTCAACCTGGGTCAGGCGAAGGTGCGGCAGGTGCGCGAGGGCGCGTCAGGTCACTGCACGAGCGCGTCGAACACGCCGTTGCAGTTGTCCGCGTTCGCGGGGTTGCCCACCACGAAGCAGATCCAGGTGTCGCCAGCCCTCTGCCTCTGCAGAATGCTGGGGCCATAGCAGGTGAACTCGCAATGGAAGATGTTGTCCTTCGTGAGCTGCGTCGCTCCGCACTCGAAGGAGACGGCCGAGGGGTAGAAGGTCTTGATGCCGGTCTCGACGTGATTGTCGGCGTAGCACATGTTGCCGACCCACTCCTTCTTCGGACCGTGGAGCAGCAGCGTCGGGCTGCTGGTGTACTCGTTGCCGGTGATGGCTCCGTCCTTCACACCGCGGGTTCCGAGGATCGGGCGGTTCGAGTTCTGGGTGTTGCGCCAGAAGGACTTCTTGCGCTCGCCGCAGAGGGCAAGGTGGGCGTAGGACGCGTTGCAGACGCCGCCGTTGGCGACCGTCTTGTTCACGTCAGCCTTGAAGTTCGGATCCCAGTAGCTGTCGGTGGCCGGAGCGTACTTGGTGTAGTCGTACACCTTGTACTGAACGATCACCGGGTTGACCTCGGTCGGCCCGATCACGATGTCGGTGTTGAAGAACTCACGGGCGATCATCAGCGAGTAGAGGTTCGCCGTGTTGTTCCTGCTGAAGTCCTCCGGACCCTGTCCCGGGAGATTCAACACGGTGCCACCACCGATGTCGAACGGAGCCCGATTGACCAGACCAGGGGTCGGGTACTTTCCTTCGGAGTCGTTCGAAAAGATGATGAACGCCTTCTGGATCTGGTTGATCTGGTTGGAGTCCTTGATCGACCGAGCCGCCTGCTGGGCCTTGGCCAGCGCGGGCAGCAACAGCCCAATGAGCAGGGCGATGATCGCAATCACCACCAGCAGCTCGACGAGCGTGAATCCACGCTTACCTGCATTCCTTGAAATCTGTGCCATCGTGTAACTCCTGTTTGCCTCGAAAAAGGGATGAATGAGGACGTTGCCCGAACGCCGGGCACGCAACACCAGGAACTGGGCAGCAGCGGGTCACCGCGGCCGCACAGAGAGCGAGCAGGCTGCTTCCGCGAGGGTGCGAGTCGGGGCGTGGAACCGACTCGGCAACAGAACCTCGGCGTGGGTCAACCCGTTCAACCGTCCGACACCCCCGAAATTGGACGAGGAGCGGACGAGGGAACTTCATTCGAATCACGAGCGGGGAGTTCGCTCTCGGAGTGTCGCAGGCGTGTCACCCGAATCGGATCGCCCCCTCGAAACAGGCTGGGGCGAGGCGCGAACACCGCAGGACGGATCGCAATTGGATCCCAGGGGTGTCGGGGTGCAGCCGGCGGTCGGGGCAGTGGTCGCAGGGGATGATCCGACGAAACCGTCGGGATCCGACCAGACCTGAGGTGGTTCTCGTCACGGCGATGCCGGCCGAGAACCGTTCAGGTGCACTGCGCCTCAGTCCGTCCAGCCACGGCTCGTCGAGACGAGTCATGACCCTGCGTTGAGAAGAGCTTCACTCATCGGATCTCCTCGAAACAGAATCCCACCCCAGGAGGGGTTCGGAGAGACGGTTCGAGGGGTCTCCGGGGAATCAGACGCGGAACGCATCTGGAACCCGGCGTGCTTGCCTCGAGACTCGAATGGAGACTCGGAGGGGCACACCTTCGTGGAGGGCCTCAAGCTTCTGGACGGTTGCCGAGAAGCGTTCGAGATGTCGACCGGAGCGGCGAGCATCACGTGCCGGAGGATTCCGGCGAATGAGGGCATGGGTGCGTCTGAAACGCGGTAGATGCCGCTGCGGTCCAAAAAGCAGGTTGGCGGACCAACCCGTCAACAGAGTACTTCGGGACCCGAATCTGTCAAGTTCCATGAAACCATAAAGTTTCCGGAATTGACGTGCGTCACACGACTTGCGGGGGCGATACCGCGCCCAGACGCCGTCGTCGAGGGAGCTCCGGAGCGGAGCGGGAGGGAGAGGAACTTTCGCGAAGGGCCGATCCCACCCCGGCCGTCGCGGGCCGTCGTGGGCCAGTATCGTGCGGGTCCGCGTCGCGAGTCGGATCGCGATCGTTTTTTCCTCACCCGATCTTCGGTATTCCGCCCATGTCCGCCGCCAACGCCCGACTCGCCGCCCTTGGTCTCGTCCTTCCGCCTGCTCCCAAGCCGGTCGCCTCGTACGTGCCGGCCGTGCGAACCGGCTCGCTGGTCTTCGTGAGCGGGCAACTGCCCTTCAAGGACGGCCAGCTCCTTGCGACCGGGGCGGTGCCGTCCAAGACCTCGATCGAGGCCGGGCAGGCGGCGGCGCGGCAATGCGTGCTGAATGCCCTCGCGGTGCTCGCGGATCAGATCGACGGCGATCTCGACCGAGTGGTGCGGATCGTCAGGCTCGGGGTCTTCGTCTGTTCGGAGCCGGGCTTCACCGAGCAGCCGAAGGTTGCCAATGGCGGAAGCGAGCTGCTCCAGGAGCTCTTCGGCGAACGAGGTCGACACGCCCGCGCCGCGGTCGGATCGGTGGCCCTGCCGCTGGGAGCGAGCGTCGAGATCGAGATGCTGGCGGAGGTGCGATAGCGCGTCGCCGTCGCATCGTGGTTGAGATCCCGCAATCGACCGGCGCTCTACGCTCGAACCAATGCAAACTCGACGCCTCGAAGGCCGTCGTGTCCTCATCGTCGATGACGACCCCGATATCCGTTCCAGCATGGAGCTGGCGTTTCGGGGCGAGGGCGCGGCAACATCCACCGCCGGCGACGGGGCGCTGGCCATGCGGGCGCTCCAGACGGAAGCCCCGGAGCTGGTCATCCTCGACATGATGCTGCCGCAGCGCTCGGGCCTGATTGTCCTCGAGACGATTCAGAAGGGCGAGAACCCTCCGCCGGTCATCATGGTGACCGCGAACCAGGGCAGGCGGCACATGGCCTATGCGGAGTCGCTGGGAGTCAGCGCCTATCTGGTCAAGCCCGTTCCACTTCAGAGGCTGGTCGAGACGGCGGTACGACTGCTGGGCGAGTGACCGGCGATCGTCTCGATCTCCGCAGGGGTCATCCAGGGCAGTGACTCGAGCTTGGCGCGGAGCGTGTCAGGCAGCGGACGCCCCTCGCGCTCGTAACGCGGTCGACTCTTCCAGCGGCGATGGATCCAGAGGTACTGCTCCGGCGCCTTCCGCACCATCGTTTCGATGGCCCGGGCGTATCGCGCGGTGATGTAGAAGAGCGGATCGGGGTGGTCGAGCCACTCGGCGGGGCGGATCACGTCGGTCGCCTCGACGCGATACCGGAACGCCTGGCCGACGCGGATCGCTGCGCCTGCCACCACCGGGACGCGATAGCGGAGCGCAAGCAGTCCAATCGACTTGTAGCAGGAGGCCATTCGTCCGAAGAAGGGCACGAAGAGGCCATCGTCGCCGGCGTTCTGATCGGCGATGAAGGCGACGCGTCCGCCGCCCTCGAGCAGCTTCAGCATCTGCGGGGTCGCGCCCCACTTGGTGATGACCCGCATGCCCCGGGCCTCGCGCACCCCGAGCAGCCAGCGATTCAGGAGGGGATTGTCGAGCGGTCGGGCGATGGCGTGAAGCGGAAAGCCGATGGTCGCGAGGGTGAAGCCGAGCAGCTCCCAGTTTCCGAAGTGACCGGTGAGAAAGATCGCCGCTTGGTCGCTGAGGAGCAGTTCAAGGCCCGGTCCGATCTCGCCCACCTCGATGGCCTGAGGCCACGAGGTCGGAGTGAGGGAGCGCGGCATGATGAAGCTGTCCACCATGAAGACCTGGAACATGTGGCGGATCGACGCTCTGGCCACCTGCTGCACCCGTTCGTCGCTCCACTGGGGAAAGCTGGCGCGGATGTTGTCGACCGCTCGCGCGACCCGGTGGGGACCAAGCAGCGCGAAGAGGTCGGCGACGATGCCGGCAGTGTGAAGATTCGTCGACGGCGGAAACGCATGCAGCGCCGTCGAAAGCGCCCGCAGCGGCAGGTACTCGGCAAGATGTCGAAGCGTGGTGGCCACGAATGCTCCCGACAAGCCCGAGCGCCCGCACGAACAAAAGCGCCCGCACAACCCCCTCCAGAGCGAGTGTGCGGCCGGAGGCCGCTACGGAGCGCTCCAAAAACCTCTGGCCGCTACGGAGCGCTCCAAAAACCTCTGGCCGCTGCGGAGCGCTCCAAAAACCCCTACCGA
>CAYXKH010000002.1:14241-25398 GCA_964465255.1 uncultured Isosphaeraceae bacterium | reverse complement strand
CGGAGCGCTCCAAAAACCTCTGGCCGCTGCGGAGCGCTCCAAAAACCCCTACCGACTCGTCTCGCCAGTCAACACCTGGAAGCGAGTCCAGTTGAGCACTGGAATCTGGGCCTCGCGGGCCTGCCGGAAAAGCGTGTCGTAGCGATCGCGGGCGGCGCGAAGGGCGATGTAGGCGTTGAAGCGATCGACGTCCGCGTTCTGCGGCAGCGGCGGCGGAATCGGAGGCTGGTCGCCGAGCACCAGGAAGTCGAGATCACCGGTCAGCTCCTCGCCGTCGACCACTTCGCCGCCCCACTCGATGATGCGGCTGCGGACGAAGTCGGCGCCGGCCTCGGTGGGACGGCCGTCGCTGTTGACGTCGAACTTGCCGTGGACCAGAAAACGGAACCGGTACTTCGGGTCGTACACCGCGTTGGCGATGACGTTGCCCTTCACCACCGGGCGACCCGAGACGGCGCGGGTGAGCCGGGCGGTCGAGGTCGAGGGCGCCACCTTGATCACCTGCAGGCTGGCCTTGCCGCGCACTTCCTCGCCGGATCGCGGGTCGATCTGAATCGAGTTCTCGTCGTCATAGACCTCGAAGGTCATGCCGAGGACCACGCGGTCGTCGCTGCCGATATTGATGAAGACCTGATCGTCGCTTCCGATGTCGACGATCCGGCCGTCGACCAGTTCTGCCGGATTCTTGGGCTTCACGCGGATCGCATCGACGACCGTCTGGAGCTGCTTCACTCGATCGGTCATCAGGGCGTTGTCGGCGCGGATGGCGTCGGACTGCCGCTGGAGCTCGCTGAATCGGTTGCGCCAATCGGCCTCGGTGCGAGTGTTGGTCTCGCCGGCGACTTCGATGTTCTCGCGGTAGCCCTCTTCGGCTTCCTTCACGGCCTTCGCGTAGCCGTCGATGGTTCCGTCGATACCCATCACCAGTTGCTCGGACTGCTTCTGGAGCGTCGCGACCTGGGCGGTCAGCGTCTCGGCCTGTGCGGTCAGGTCGCCCACCCGGGAGTTGAGGCTGGTGACTTCGTTGCCTCGAGTCTGGGCCTGACGCCTCAGATCGGAGACGACGTTTCGGACCACGTCGGTCTCGCCGATTGCCAGATCGGTGCGGATCTGACTCATCGTCGCGGTCCGGTTGCCCGAGACCATCGCGGTCAGGTCGGCGAGCTGGTTGGTGAGGAAGACCACGACCGACTGGTTGGCGCCGGTGGCGGCGCCTTCGACGGCCTTGATCTCTTCGCGTCCGCGCTGTTCACGGGTGACGAAGCGTTCGAGGTCCTTGACCGCCTGCGCTTCCTCGTTCAGTGCATCGGTCTTCTGGGAGTAGAAGACGATGGACAGGACGAGCAGGCAGACGGTCGTGATCACGAACACGACGAGGGCAACAATGACGCCGGTGCCGGCTCCAGAACGATTCGCCATGGGGGGAAGTCTCCGCGCCCCCGCGGGTGCCGGGGGAGAGTGCCGAGTGTCGTGCACGGGGCCGGTGAGTGTCAAGCCGATCGACCGCGCAACCTCATCCGATTCCGAGGTCGGGCCCAGGGCCGTTCCAAGGGTTGAGGCCCTCGTCAGGGCGTCACGCGGACCGCTTCCGCGATGCTGGTGATCCCCGAAGCGGCCTTTTCGAACGCCGCGCTCCGCAGCAGCGTGAGCTCCCCGTCCTCGATCGCCGCGGCTGCGATGCGACTGGCGTTGGCGCGATTCATCACCAGATCCCGGGTCCGCTCGGTGAGCTTGAGCAGTTCGTACACGCCGACTCGGCCGCGGAACCCGGTGCCTCGGCACTCCCGGCACCCCGTCGGCTCGAAGAGCGTCACCCCCGGCGGAAGGGCGAATCCCGGGGGCAGTTCGTGCGCCGCCGGAGCATGGCTGCGGCGGCAGTGCACGCAGAGTCGACGCAGCAGCCGCTGGGCCATGATGCCCTCGACCGAACTGCTCACCAGGAAGGGTTCGACACCCATGTCGAGCAGCCGCGTGGTGGCCCCGGCGGCGTCGTTGGTGTGGAGGGTCGAGAAGACCAGGTGGCCGGTGAGCGAGGCCTGCACCGCGGCCTCGGCGGTCTCCCGATCGCGGATCTCGCCGATCATGATGATGTCGGGATCGTGCCGCAGGATCGCCCGGAGGCCGGCGGAAAAGGAGAGCCCCACCTGGCTGTTCACCTGGATCTGGTTGACGCCGTCGACGTGGTACTCGACGGGATCCTCGACGGTGATGGCCTTCACCTCGTCGCTCACGATCCGTCGCAGCGAGGCGTAGAGCGTGGTCGACTTTCCTGAACCGGTCGGCCCGGTGACCAGCAGGATGCCGTGCGGTCTGCCAATCAACCCGTCCCAGCGATTGCGGATCGACTCGGGCATGCCCAGTTCGTCGAGGCCGATCAGGACCGCGGACTTGCTCAGAATCCGCAGGACCACTCCCTCGCCGTGAAGCATCGGGATGATCGACACCCGCAGATCGAGCTCTTCGCCGCGGGTGCGGAGCGTGATGCGCCCGTCCTGCGGCTTGCGCTTCTCGGCGATGTTCAGATTCGCCATGATCTTCAGGCGGCTGACGATGGCGTTTCGGAAGCGGGAGACGGTGGTGGGCACACCGGCCTGGCTGAGCACTCCGTCGATGCGGTAGCGGATGGCCAGGGCGTGCTCGTAGGGCTCGATGTGGACGTCGGTGGCCCGCTCCCGCACCGCTTCGAGCAGCAGGTCGTTGACCAGCTTGATGACGCTGGCTTCCTGGGCCTGCTCGACCTCGTCGCTCTCGCCCGGAACGATCGCGTCGATGGCCCCGCCGAGGTCGGCGCTGAGGGCTTCGAGGGTGTCGCCGGCGACGCCGTAATGGGCCCGGATGAACTTGGCGATGTCGCGCTCGTCGGCCAGCGCCAGCTCGACCGGGAGCCCGGTCAGCAGCCGCAGCTCATCCAGAGCGGCCATCTCGAAAGGATCGCTGGTGGCCACGCGAAGCGCCCCATTGAATCGCCCAATCGGGACGCAGCGCTGCTTGAAGACCAGTTTCGGCGGAATGGTGCGGAGCAGTTCCTCGTCCACGGTGATCGTGGAGAGGTCCACGACCGGCAGCGCAAACTGCTCGCCGATGGCGGCGAGAACCTCGCCGCTGCGCAGCACACCGAGTCTGACCAGGGCATGATCGAGCCGTTCCCCGGGACGCTGGTCCGCGGCGGCGCGGGCCAGTTGTTCGTCGGTGACGAGTCCGCGTTCACGAAGCAGAGTCCCGATGGCCACGGCGAGAGCGTAGCCCGCAGTCGTCGGAACCGAGTGCGGCCGACTCCACACCGACCGAGCGGGTGACCAGGCGCCCTCGAAACGATCACCCCCGCTGCGTCACGCCGGCTTGCGACCGCTCAGCATCAGGCTGGAGTCGTCGAGAGCCTTGGGAAGACCGAGGCGAGCGATGTCGCGCTGCATCTGACGCAGATCATCCTGGGTGAGCGGACCGCGCAGCAGGCGCAGAAAGAGCGATTCGGCCGACCACAGCGCCGGTCGAAGCGACGCGGGGAGACGCTCCCGGGCGTCGCCGAGCCGCTCGATCAGACCGTCGTACTCGATGATCAGTCGCACTCGCTCGGCATCGGCGAAGCTGGAGGTGTCGCACGCTTCAAGCTGCGCCAGAAGGAGCGACGTGGCGAAGAGCGTGTCGGCATCGGCCTCGCGATATCGCGGGTCGATGATCGCATCCTCCATCTCCATCGCAATCGCCAGTCCATTCGCCGAGTCCCTGGCCAGATCCTCGGCCAGTTCCGTCGGGTCGTCGCTGATGGCGACGCGCGGGTCAAGCTCGTGACTCATCGCAGGAGCCGCGACCGAGTTGTTCCAGTCGTGGGCAAGCAGCCAGGTCGGCGGGCCGGAGGGCTCCTGATCGGAGATGGCCAAACCCTGGGCCAAACCCTGGGCCACACCCGTGGCTGGGCCCGGGGCCGACTCGGCATCACCCGAAGAGACGAGGGCGCTTTCGCCGGGCGAGCTGCGCGGCCTCGACGGCGCGGGGACGGCGCTGCCGGCATTCGGATTCTCCTGCGGACTGCTCTCGGCTCGGAGCGCGTCCCGCGACCTGCCGCTGCCTTCGGCGCCGCCGAAGGGGGCCGCGAACCATGCGGTGGCGGCGAGCGCCAGGGCGGCCGCGGCCACCAGCCACCCCGCGAGCGCGAGGCCGCGGGTGCGACGGATCGCCAGTCGGATTCGCTGCGGATCGCCGACCGTGCGGCGCAGCACCGATTCGACCAAAGACGGTGGAAGTGGTTCGGTGCGTCCCCAGGAATGGGCCGCGGCGCGGAGGCTCATGTCGAGCGACTCGGCCCGACCCACCATGGTGCGACAGCGAGCGCACTCGGCGAGATGTCGCTCCGCCTCGTGTCGGGTCGCGGAATCGACCTCGTCGTCGAGGAGGCCGGAGAGGATGGCGGTGAGGTCGGTGCAGTCCATGGCGGTCGTCTGGTTGAAGGGTCGGGTGTCGGGCTGAGTGCCGGAGCGGGAGCGAACGGAGTCAGATCAGTCGGTCGATGGCGGCGCGATCTCCATCACGCCCGTCGGAACTTGCGAATGTCGAAGGAATCGCTGGCCGCATCTGGTCGTGCTTGCGGGTTCGAGGAGTCGCGGTCGGTGGCGGCGGGACCACCGCTCGAGGGGGAGATGCGGTCCATCTCTTCGGTGAGCGCGGCCCGGGCGCGGTTGAGTCGGCTCATCACCGTGCCGACCGGCACGCCCAGATGCTCGGCGATCGCTTCATAGCTGAGCCCCTCGACGCCGCGGAGGATCAGGATTGCCCGCTTGGTCTCGTCGAGTCGCGCCAGGGCCTGGTCGAGTCGGGTCTGTTCGTCCGACAGCTCGAGCTGGCTCTGCGGCGTGCGGGTTCGCGACGAGAGGGCGGGGTCGGAGGAGAACTCGGTCAGTTCCTCCGGGCGGCGGGTCCGCTGAAGACAGTTGATTGAGAGATTGGTGACCACCTTCCGCAGCCACGAGGCGTAGGCCACCTCGCCGGCGTCCGGCGGCACCCGCCAGAGTCGGACAAACGCTTCCTGGACGATCTCCTCGGCGCGATGACGATCTCGGCAGATGCCCTGGGAGAGATTCAGAAGCAGCGGGCCGAGCCGTTCCATCCACTGGCGGAGTTCTGCTTCGGAAAGTGATCGCGACGCGCCGCTCATGGAGTCCTCGGGGAGGAGGACACGGTGGGCTTCAGGTCATTCCCAGAGGGCATTTCGGGGCTCGTGGAGACGGGCGGCGGTTCGGCATCCGAGCCTCCGGCCGGGGCCGCGGGAGCGGTGGGTGGATGAGCGGCGTGCCTTCCGAACCGGGCCGCGCCGGCGGCGAAGGGCCGATCGGCATCGTCGAGTCGCGGATCGAGGTCGACGACCTGCGCCTCGACCACCCTGCCCGGGAAAGGTCCGAGAGCGGTCGGGGCGGCTGCGAAATCGGCCGCCCACCAGAGATTGGGGCCCAGTTCGATGAACGAGGTATCGGTCCCCGGGGCAACCGCCGCGAGGGCGGTGAGGTCGTTCGGGAGCCAGTGGAAGAGATTGTGGGAGATCACCGCGCTGCGAAGGGCCCCGACCCCGACAGCCTCAACTGCCTCGACGCGGAAAAGACTTCCTTCGGGAGAGCTCACCGTGCAGTGGGAGATCCGGGCGTCGTGCACGGCGCCGAGCGTCCAGGCGGCCCGGCTTCGCATGAAGCCGCAGCGCTCGATGGTGACGGCCCTCGCGGAGCGTGCTGCGACAGGTGCAGGTGCGTCGGCGGCGGGCGCCACGGTGGGTGTGAGTGCGGCGCCCAGGACCACCCCACTCGAAAAGCCACCGGCGAAGGTGCAGCTTCGGATTGCGATCTCGGCGCAGTCGGTGGCGATCCTCACGCCGACCGGCTCGCGGTTCGTTCGGCCGCTCAGGACGCTCTCGGTGATGACGATCTCACGCGCGTCCTCGAGAGCGATCCCGGTCGCGCCGCACTCCTCGAGTTGCAGGCCGGAAAGCGTGATCCGCGCGGCGCCGACGATGCGAATCGAGTCGCAGGAGAGGGCCTCGGGGCGCAGTGCGGTGATGCCGCGCAGGCGAAGATCGCTGGTGGGCGCGGCGACTCCGGCGGCGCTGCGAGGACCGTGTTCGATCAGGACCGCGGCTCGACTGGCGCCGGCGATGGCGATGTCCTGAATGATGAGATGTCGGGCGCCGGCGAGACGAATTCCGAAGTCGCCCGCGCGAATCGTGGCCGGCGTCGTTCGGGCGCGGCCGCGGATCACAATCGGCGCCTCGGCCGTGCCGACGAGTGCGGCGAAGTCGAGCGGACCGAAGAGCCCTTCGCCGAGCACAAGCTCGTCGCCCGGTTGCAGCGAGGCGATTGCGGCGCTCGCGTCTTCGTTCGGGCGGAGCAGGCGCTGTTCCGCACAGGCGATGCGCGGCAGCACTGACAGGAGGATCATGCCCCCGAGCAGCAGGGCCACGGTTCGCAGTGAAGCCGCGCGAATGCCGGGTCGGGGCGTCCGCCCGCCCGAGGCAGCGGCCGCCTGATTCACGCGTGGGTCTCGGCGAGCATGCGATCGCGCTCGTTGGGCAATTCGATCCGCAGCAGAGTGGCGCCCGCGTCGCCGTGAAGGGCCGAGCCGCGCGCCGCGGCCGGCTGGAGGAGTGTTCTCCCGAGCGTCAGGATTCGCGGTCCACCTTGACCCGTCAGCTCGACGGTGCCGCCCAGAACCATCCAGACCACCGCCGAGGGAGAGGGCGTCAGGGGCAGTTGCGCGGACTTCCGCAGCTCGATCCGTTCGATGGTGAAGTACGGCGTGCTGCAGAGCCGCGTGGTTCGGAAGTTCCTCGAATCGATGGTCGCCCCCGGCCGACTCTCGACGCCGGGCTCGGGCGTGGCCGAGAAGATGCACTCGGTCGCCTGCTCGAGATGCAGTTCGCGCCCGCTGCGTCCCCAGTCGTAGACCCGGAACGTGGTGTCGCTGGGAGTCTGGATCTCGGCCACGACGATGCCCGCGCCGAGGGCGTGGCAGATTCCACTCGGCAGGTAGTGGCAGTCGCCGCGCTTGACGGGCACCGCAACCAGATCATCGAGCAGCGTCCCGGCCTGAGCGTGGGCGGCGAAGTCGGCGCGATCGAGACCGCGACGAAGCCCCTTGTAGATCACCGCGCCCGGTTCGGCTTCGAGCACCACCCAGGCCTCGCTCTTCATCAGCGCCCCGGGATGGCCCTTGGCGTAGCGCGCCGTGGGGTGGACCTGCACGGAGAGGTTTTCGCGGGCGTCGAGGAGCTTGACGAGGAGCGGAAATCCACCGTCCTCCGCGGGGGGCGCGTCGCCGAGCACGCCTCCTGGTTCGCTGCGCAGAATCGATCGCAGTGTGCGTCCGGTGCGCACTCCGCTGTCGACGACGCTGCGTCCCTCGGGGATCGATTCGGGCAGATCGGCGAGCGTCCACGCTTCGCCAATCATTGCTCCATCGGGGATCGTCACGCCGTAGCGCTCGAGTCGACGACCGCCCCAGACGCGAGGTTTGATCAGAGGAGCGAAGGTCAGTGGTTCGAGCATGGGTGTCTGCGAATTCCGGCGCCTGCCGGCGGAGAGTTCCGCAATCGGCGCCCAAGCGTGAGAGTGCCGGACTCAGATGGCCATGCCGGTGACCAGCGTCTCGAAGACGAGACGTCCGTCCACCAGTCCCTGGCCGAAGCAACTGAAGCGACGTCGACCGAAGTGCTTCTCCTTGACCAGCAGAAGAAGTCGATCGCCCGGAACCACCTGACCCCGGAAGACCGTCTGATCGCAGTGGGTGAAGCCGAGAAAGGCGAACTCGGGCGCCCGCGAACGGAAGAGGTAGCTGCTCAACTGCGCAGCCGCCTCGATCATGAGGACGCCGGGGAGCAGCGGACGACCCGGGATGTGCCCGGCCACCCAGAACTCGTCGTCGCGGACCTGCTTGACGCCGATTGCGGCGGTCAGATCCGAATTGGTCCAGATCACATGGTCCAGATGACGCATGTGACCGGCGTGCGGATTGACGCGACCGACGTGTGCAGGCGAACCCGCGACTGCGTTCAGATCGATGCCGGAAATGTCGAAGAGGAACTCGGAAGCCACTGGGCGGAGGATACCGCCGGAATGCGAATTCGGGCTCGCGCTACGACCGCAGCAGTTTGGCCAGACCCAGACAGTTGCGAAACGACGGATGTGCAGCGTCTCCCATGAGTTCGTACATGGCGCTCATGATCCCGGTCGGGACCGCTCCGGCAGCCCGCATCCGCTCCAGCGCAGGGGCGATCTGGTCGCGCTGCGCCGCGGAGATGGCGTCGGTGCAGACGAAGCACTGGAAGCCCTGGGAGTGGAGATCGAGCACGGTCTGAAGCACGCAGACGTGGGCTTCGATGCCCGCGACAATCACCGTCGAGCGCCGCCATGCCCGGAACTGGTCGACGACGAGGTCGATGGCGGCGCTGAAGCGGGTCTTCTCAAACCGCGCCGCCGGGTCGGCCATCGCTTCGGCGATCTCGGGAATGGTCCGCCCGAGCCCCTGAACGTACTGCTCGGTGAGGATCGCCGGAATCGAGAGTTCGCTGGCCATGCGCAGCAGCACCGCGCAATTGGCGCTCAGGGCGGCGCGATCGGGGATCGACGGGATCAGCCGCTCCTGCACATCGATGACGATGACGACGGAATCGGAGATGCGCAGGCGGGGGATGGGCATGGGTGAGTCGGTTCGATTGGGGAAGTCACACCTTCATCGCGGCGGGTTCGGTCATGCGCCCTGCGTACCGGGCGCGGATCGGTTCGACGACCAGTTCGATGAAGGCATCGACCTGGCGCGGCGCCAGTCCGATGTAGGCGGAGGGATCGAGCACGCTGCGAAGATCGAGCCCGGCGAAGGCCCGGTCGGCGGAGAGCCGATCGAAGAGATCGTTCTCGAGACCCTCCTCCTTCACCTTTGCTGCGGCGAGCTGGCTGTGTCGACGGATCGCTTCGTGGGCATCCTGCCGGTCGGCGCCGCGCTTCACCGCCTCCATGAGGATGTTCTCGGTGGCCATGAAGGGGAGTTCGCGGGCCAGGTTGGACCGGATCATGGCCTGGTGCACGACGAGTCCGCGGGTCACGTGGATCAGGATGTCGAGGGCTCCGTCGAAGGCGAGGAAGGGCTCCGGAAGCGCCAGGCGGCGATTGCTGCTGTCGTCGAGGGTGCGCTCGAACCACTGCGTCGCGGCGGTGTTCAGCGGATTCTGCGCCGCGGCCATGACGAATCGCGCCAGCCCCGTGGCCCGCTCGCAGCGCATCGGATTGCGCTTGTAGGCCATCGCGCTGGAGCCGATCTGATCGCGCTCGAAGGGCTCCTCGACTTCCTTCAGATTCGCGAGCAGGCGAAGGTCATTGCAGGTCTTGTGGATGGCGGCCGCCCCGACCGCGAGCCCGTTGACGATCTGGGCATCGATGATCCGGGTGTAGGTCTGTCCGCACACCGGAAGCGTCGGCCGCGACGACCAGCCGAGCTTCTCGATGAAGAGCGCTTCGAGTCGAGCGACCTTGCCCGCATCGCCATCGCACAGGGCCAGGAACGACGCCTGCGTGCCGGTCGCTCCGCGCAGTCCGCGAAGCGGCAGCCGTTCGCGGCGCAGCTCGAGGTCATCGAGGGCGAGCACCAGCTCCTGCGCCCACGTGCAGGCCCGCTTCCCGACGGTGGTCGGTTGGGCCGGCTGATAGTGGGTGAAGCCGAGTGTCGGCAATCCGCGCCAACGCTGGGCGAAGCGGCCGAGGGCGTCGATCACTCCCGCGAGCTTTCCGCAGACCAGGCCGAGGGCGTCGTCGAGAAGCAGGAGATCGGCGTTGCAGACCACGTCCTGGCTGGTGGCGCCGAGGTGGATGATCCCGCGGGCGAGCGGCGCCGCGTCGCCGAGGGTGTGGACGTGGGCCATGACGTCATGTCGCAGTCGCAACTCGTGCCGCGCCGCCGCCTCGAAGTCGATCGAGGGCAGCGCCACCCGCAGCGCCTCCACCTGCTCGCGGGTCACGGGAAGACCGAGCTCGTGCTGGGACTCGGCCAGGGCCAGCCAGATGCGCCGCCAGACGAGGACTCGCCGCCGCGGAGACCAGATCGACTGCATCTCCGGCGAGGCGTTTCGCGACTCGAGGGCGGATCGGTAGCGATCGTTGAGGTCGGTGGGCGGAGCGACGTGATCCATGGAAGCGACGATGGTACGAGAAGGGGGTGATCGTTCGGGAGCACCGCGACCAACTCCGTCACGCGCCGTGCCGTCGAGCGCCGACCGCGCCGCGGAAGGGCGCTGCGGAGGTGATGCTCGTACCATCGCAGCGTGTCCGGCTCACGCGGCAAGTCGGATGGAAGCCAGCCCCCGGGCGCGGCGGGTCGAGGCGCGGGTGACTCCGCCGTCCCTCCGCCGCATGTCGGCGGCAGCGACGACGCCGCCCTGCTCCATGCCTGGAGGCACGGCGATCGCGAGGCGATTGCCACGCTCCTTCGCGGCTATCAGGCACGGGTCCACGCCGTCTGCTACCGGATGCTCCGCAGCGCCGACGAGGCCTCCGATCTCACTCAGGAGTCTCTGGTCAGGATTCTGGAGGGGCTCCACACCTACGACGGTCGTTCGCAGCTCAGCACCTGGATCATTCGAGTGACCATGAACTGCTGCCTCAGCCACCTGCGGAAGCAGCGATTGCGGCGGCACAGCAGCCTCGATGCCCCTCCGCGGCGGGGGCCAGCCAGTTCGGGAAGTTTCAGGGCGATCTCCGGACCCGTGGCGAGGGAACTTGAGGGCTCCGATCGCGTCGAACAGATCGAGTTGCGGGAGGCGCTCGCCCGGGCCCTCCTCCGGCTCGACCCGGGGATGCGGGCACTGCTCGTCCTCCGCGACATGCAGGATTTGGACTATCAACAGATTGCAGATGTTCTGGGGGTGCCGGTCGGAACCGTGAAGAGCCGTCTGTTCAGGGCTCGCCTGGCCCTTCGGGAGCTGACCCTTGAAGAGTTGGGGGATGGAGCCGAGTGGTATGAAGATGGAGGGGGAGGCCCCTCCTCGATCCGGCCGCTTCGCTCGACCGAGACTCCAGGTCGGCCCCCAGGCGACGCATCCCGCGCCTCCAGACCCCGCCCGGAACCTGACTGAACTGGCCTGACTGAACTGGCCTGACTGAACTGGCCTGACTGAACTGGATCGACTGAACT
>CAYXKH010000002.1:12951-14141 GCA_964465255.1 uncultured Isosphaeraceae bacterium | reverse complement strand
GACTGAACTGGCCTGACTGAACTGGATCGACTGAACTCTCTCTTTCGCCTGCTGCCTCACTCGTCCGCCTCTTCGCCTCCGCCTCCGCCATGTCCTCACGTCCTTCTGATATCGAGCTTCTCGACCTCCTTGAAGGGGGCATCGACGCCGCACAGGCCGAGGCGCTCCGCCGCGCCCTCGAGGCGGACCCATCACGAGCCCGACTGTTCCGAGGCCTGGAGCGGCAGCGCGCCGCCCTGCGATCGATGGAAGTGCCGTCTGCCCCGCGCGACTTCGTGGCGGCGCTGGGCGACGAACTGGCCCCGAGTGCGCCGACGATTCGCTTGAGCCGCGCGACCGTCGGAGGGGGTGGCGACTTTGGAATGCTGGGAGTGCTGGCGCGACGTGCCGCGCCGCTTGGCCTCGCCGCGGCGCTTGGGGCGGCCCTCACCGGCGGCATCTGGTTCACGAGTTCGCAACTGGCTGGCCAACGGGCCGCTCAAAGTTCCGGCGGCACGAATCAGGCAGGGGACCGTGGTCTCGCGGTTCGTAATAGGGGCACCGAGGATCGCTCGGCCGCCGACAACGCCCTCGCCGGCGGGAGTCGAAGCGGCGCGAGTCTCGATGGCGCCGACGGAAACACCGACACCGCAAGCGCCGAGCTGATGGCTCGCGCGGCGTCGGCGACGGCGGCGCTCGATGCGCTTCCGCCGGTCCTGGCGGAACTCGCCATCGTGATCGCAGTTGCCGACGAAGCTGCGGCCATCGATGAGCTGCGCGATGCGATGGTGAAGATCGCCCCCCGTCGCATGACTCTGACGCGAAATCTCGATCGCGAGCAGATGCTCGATGATCGGCAGCTCACGGCCAACGCCGCGGCAACCGGTCGAGGCTCCGATCGCGCCGGGAATCCAGCCGCGCCGCCCCCGGTGCCGGCGCCGCTCGCAGGCGATCCCGAGTGGACGCCGGAGACGAGCACGCAGTTTGCCCTCGTCGACGACGGCTATGCCCTCACCCTCACGATTTCAGCGGATGCGCTGCCGGCGCTGCTTTCCCAACTTCGCGGGCAGGTCGGCGAGCGATCGCTGAGTGGAGTGCGCGGCATCACCTCGGTGCGTCTCGAGCCGCGGGGCCAGTCGCAGCCCGATTCGCAGCCCGATTCGCCGTCGGATTCGCCGTCGGATTCGCCGTCGGATTCGCCGTCGGATTCG
>CAYXKH010000002.1:11362-12851 GCA_964465255.1 uncultured Isosphaeraceae bacterium | reverse complement strand
GATTCGCCGTCGGATTCGCCGTCGGATTCGCCGTCGGATTCGCCGTCGGATTCGAGCGCCGAACCACGACCCGAGTCTGCCGACAGTGCCTCGATGGCCGCGTCGGATCGCTCGGCCTTCGATCGCTGGTCGAACTGGCGTCGCGCGGTCGAGTCGACCAAGGGTCGCGGCGCCTTGGCGGTGCCCGTGCGGATCGTGCGGATGCGCTGAGGCGGCACCGCTCCCTTCTTCAAAAACTGACTCGGCCGCCCGTGAAGACGGACGGCCGAGTCGTTGGGTCAACCTGCGTTCGTGGGACGGATTCGTCGCCTCCTGCTCACTTCGTCGGGCACTCGCCCCAGTTGGCGAGCAGTTCGCCGAGATCGGCGCCGTCGACGACGCCGTCACCGTTCAGATCGGCATGCTCGTCGGCCGAACCCCACAACGAGAGAAGGTCACCGAGATCTGCGCCGTCGACGATCATGTCGTGATTGAGATCGCCAACGCATTCGGGAGCCGCTGGCGCAATCAACTGCTCGCGGACAGCACCCCCCGGGAACTCGGCGGTGTGGAGGTTGAGGTAGTGCCCCGTCGGGTTGGCCAGAATCGTGGCGATCACCCCGTTGGTGAGCCCCGAGACCGAACCAATCAGCGTGCCGGGACCACCCGAGGTCGCCACGCCGAGACCGACGAAGACCGGACCGCTGACCCCGGCCGCCCCGGTATGGATGTGGAACAGCGTGGGCGCATCGATGCTCTCGTAGGTGAAGTTCCACGAGATCGTGTTGTTGCCGGGATTGACCGTGAGCACGCCGGTGGCCATGCCGTCCGGGTCGCCGAGACCCGGGACTTCGTTGTCTCCCTGCAGGGTCACCGTGAACTCGGTGGCCGGCACGGGCATGAGCTGGCCGCGGACCGCTCCTGACGGGAACGCGCCGTTGTGGATGTTCACGTAGAAGCCGGGCGGATTCGCAAGAACGGTGTTCACGTTGGCGTCCGACGCGATGGTCTGGTTGACCAGCGTGCCCGCGCCACCGGTGGTGGCGACGCCGAGATTGATGAGCACGCCTCCCCCGACACCCAGAGCACCGGTGTGGATGTGCATGAGCGTCGGCGACGCGATGTTCTGATACGTGAAGGCCCACTTGATCTGGTTGGTCACGTTGTCGATGGTCAGCGTGCCGACACCGAGCCCGTCGGGATCACCCGGTCCCGGGACTTCCTGGGCGCCGGTCATATTGAGGTTGAAGACTTCGGCGGATGCCGCGCCGGTCAGGAGCGACATCGACGCGACCGCCATGACCATCGTCGAGACTGCACTGCACTGAAATGACTTCATCGGACTTCCTCCTCGAGAAGATTGCGAGCCGGAGCCGCTTTCGAACGGCCATTGGATCGGCTCTCGCAAGACTTCTACCAGCCCCGCGCGGCCATGGCACGCGCAATTTCACGACGAGTCCCTGCGATTCCCGGGGGCGATTCCCGAGGTCGATTCCCAAGGTCGATTCCC
>CAYXKH010000002.1:8114-11262 GCA_964465255.1 uncultured Isosphaeraceae bacterium | reverse complement strand
AGGTCGATTCCCAAGGTCGATTCCCGAGGTCGATTCCCAAGCGAATGAGTAGCTGCGGCGACCGCGTCAGGCCCCGCGGCGGCCCGACCTCCCGACCTTCGGCTCCTCGCCGCGCCGCAACCGCGCGATGTTGCTGCGGTGCCGGTAGACGACCAGCGCCGCAATCGCCGCGGTCGCCAGGATCATCGGGAGCGCCGCGCGCACACCGTCGCTTCCGCCTTCCGCCAGCGCCGCGTGAGCTGCGACGAAGGTGGGGATCACCAGAGCCGCGAGCATGCTCGCGAGGGAGACGTATCGAAAGAGGCCCAGCAGGAGCAGCCACGTCACCAGCGCCGCCACGGCCGCGAAGGTCAGACCGGGATAGATCCCAAGCAGCGCGCCGAACCCGGTGGCGACACCCTTGCCGCCCTTGAAGCGAAGCCACGGAGGGAACATGTGCCCGAGCAGCGCCGCCGCGGCGGTTGCCAGCCAGAGCCACTGCAGGGATGGTTCGATTGCTGCAATTGGATTGCCCGCGACGTTGTTCATGATCCCCGCCAGCGCCGTCGGGACGAGTCCTTTCAGCGCATCGAGCACGAAGCAGAGCAATCCGATGCGGCGCCCGAGGACGCGCCCGACATTGGTCGCGCCGATGTTGCGCGAACCATGCTCGCGGATGTCCACACCTCTCATCCGTCCGATCAGGAACCCGAACGGGATGCTCCCGCAGAGGAAGGCGACGGCGATGGCGAGTGGCCACGGGTAGGTCATGATGAGAAGTGGGGGAGCGGGGAGCGGGAAATGAGGAAAGGGGAATGAGGAACTAGGGGAGGTGATCGGGGCGTCCCGGAGAAGGGGGAATCTTTCGCTCGGCGGCGAGGATGTGCTTCATCAGGGTGGCGGCGGCGATGCCGCTCGAGGCGATGAGGCCGCGGCGGCCGTCGAGGAATCCGCGTCGGAGCACGAACTGCTTCAGAAACGCGGCCGAGGGACTCACCAGGATCTGGAGGAGCGAACCACCTCGCGAGTCATGAAGCGACGCCGCCCGAGCGTGACTCAACTGTCGCCGGAGCATGTCTTCCGCACTGCTCCAGGAGTCGTGTCGCAGATCGCCGTGAAGCCGCTCGATGCGACCTCGCTCGGTCGAGCCCTGCGAATGGAGTTCGATGCGATCATGAGGCACGACACCCGCCGCCCGGGCCCGCCCGCCGCGCACGAGGCGCAGCCGCCACTCCGGCTGACAGACATGGCCCAGAGCTTCGCCGTGAAACCACAGCGTGCGGTTGATCTCGTACCCGGCAATTGCCGGATCATCGCGCTCCAGGGCGACTCGCAGCGCTGCGGCAAGGGGCGGCTCGAGCGACTCGTCGGCGTCAAGGAGCAGAATCCATCGAGCGTTGCCGCAGACGTCGATCGAGGCCTGCCGCTGGGCGACATTTCCACCCCACGCGCGCTCCACGACCTCGGCTCCGCGCGACCGGGCGTACTCGCGGGTGCCATCGGTCGAGCCGGAGTCGACGAGGATCACCCGCTCCGCGAGGCCTTCGATGCTGTCGAACATCCGCCCGATCGTCGACATGGCGTTCTGCACCATGAGCGAAACGACGAAGCCTGGGATCGGTCGGGCGTCACCCATTCGGGGCGGATCTCGGTGCATGGCGTGAAGCCGAAGGGAATCGCGGCCATCATACGAAATCGTGACGCCTGACCGCTTCGCACCGACGCACGCCGTGCGCTGCCTCAAGAAGGCTGGAGCGCGGAGCGTCTGGCTGGTGGCGCGGCCCGGCGAATCGCCGCGCACCGTGAAGGCCTGGCCGCTCACGCCGCTCATCGCCTTGAAGCTGATCGCCTTTCATGCCCAGCCGCAGCGCCATCGCCGCGGCGCGGGCCTTCTGCGGGCGGCGGGAGTGCGCACGCCGGAGCTGCTCGCGGGACCGCGGCTGCTGCGCCGAAATGGAACGTGGCTGGTCGAGATCGAACTCGCGCATGCCTCCGGCGAGCTGGCCCTCGACGCCGTTCGCGGCGCCTCGACGTCGGATCAGCGGGCTGCGATCCGCCGAGCCATCGATCGGCTGCTCGACCAATTCCATGCCGCAGGCCTGCTCAACCGCGATCTCAAGCTCTCGAACCTGCTGTTCGCGCCGGCGGCGGGGGGGCAGGACAACTCCCTCGAGGTGGTCGTGCTGGATCCGGTCGGCGTGCGCCGCACGGGCGACGGCCACGCGGCGCGGATTCGGCACGAGGAGCGCCTGCGGGTCGAGGATCCGGCGGCGTGGGATCGGCTGCAATCGTCGGCCGACTGAGTTCGACGCGACGGGCGCAGCGGCTATCGCCTCTCGAGCGCTTCGCACGCGGCCAACACATCGGCGACCTCGATCCGCTCCATGCGACATGCGTTCGCATGGCGATCGGCCATGGTCTCGGCCGGCAGAAACGGTTCGGCGACGAGGCGCCGTTCGCGAACGCCCTCGAGGGCGGTCCAGCGCCAGTCGGTCGGACCGAAGAGCGCAACCACCGGACATCCCACTGCGGCGGCGAGATGTCGCGGCCCGGTGTCGTTGGTGACCAGCAGCGTCGCCCGCCGCAAAAGCGCCAGCAGGGCTCCGAGGGTCACGCCGCGGGAGACGAGATCGATGCCGCCTGCGCCGTGGGCCACATCCCGGGTCAGTTCGCTCTCGCGCGGCCCGCCGGTGACGAGGACGGTCAGGCCGCCCTCGCGCAGCCGTTGGCCAAGCTGCGCGAAGCGATTGGCAGGCCAACGCTTGTCGGTGCGATTGGCCCCAGGATTCAGGACGGCGAAGGCCCCGGGCACATCCGCAGTCAGCCGCTCTGCGGCGCTCTCCTGCGCAGCGGTTGGCGTGAGCCGCGGCGTGCGATCCTCGATCCTGAGGTCGAAGGCCTTCTCGACGAGCTCCGCGTACCAGTCGACCATGGAGATTGGGTGTCGCGGCCGTCCGCGCCCGCCGGGAGGTGCGAGCGCCCTGGTGAGAAGCCATGAACGACCGTCGGTGCGGTAGCCGATGCGCGTCGGCGACCCCGAGAACCGGGCCGCGAGAGCGCTGCGAAAACTGTTGGGCAGCAGCAGACAGGTCTCGATTGGGGCGTGTGCACCCCCGGCGTGGACCCCGGTGTGGACCCCGGCGTGGACCCCGGTGTGGACCCCGGCGTG
>CAYXKH010000002.1:0-8014 GCA_964465255.1 uncultured Isosphaeraceae bacterium | reverse complement strand
GAGATCGGGGAAAGCGATGGTCGCCGGCACCCCCGTCGCGGATGCGGGGACGCGTGCCCCCGGGTTCCCGCCAGCGATCAGGACCGTGCGGCAGCCGGCGGTGCGACCGGCGACAACGTCCCGCTCGGCATCGCCGATCAGCCAGCTCCGCACGAGGTCGAGCTCGAGGTCGAGGGCGGCTTGCAGCAGCATTCCGGCACCCGGCTTCCGCCAGGGATGCTCGCGTCGATAGCGCTCGACCGTGCCCTCGGGATGAAACGGACAGAAGTAGAAGCGGGAGATGGCCCCCGCCACGCCAGACTCGCCGTCGATCATGCTCGCCAGGCGCCGGTGAACCAGCTCGACATCCCCTTCGTCGTAGCGACCGCGGGCCACGCCGCCCTGATTGGTCACGACCACGAGCGCGAATCCGGCGGCGTGAAGTCGCTGCACTCCGCCTCCGACTCCGGGGAGGAGTTGAACCTGCGCGGGATCCCCGCAGTCGCCGTCGTTGGCCATGAGGGTGTTGTCCCGATCGAGGAAGACGGCGCGGCGCATGGGGTCGTGGGAACGAGCGGAGACGAGTTTCGCATGATTCGCGCCTCCGCGGAGGAGGCGAGGCGGGTACTTTCTCCCCTTCAATCGCCGATTGCGGCGTCTGTCCGGTCCCTCGTCGCTCAGCAGGTCACGACTTCCCCGCGCCATCCATGACAGCTCCCTCTTCCATCCGCCGCATCGGCATCCTCACCGGTGGCGGCGATTGTCCCGGCCTCAATGCGGTCATCCGGGCCGTCGCCAAGACCGCCATCTACGAGTATGGCATCGAGTGCTACGGCATTCGCGACGGGTTCGTCGGGCTCATCGAGAACCGGATCAATCCGCTGAGCCTCATGGATGTCTCCGGAATCCTCACCCGCGGCGGCACGATCCTCGGCACCAACAACAAGGCCAGCCCGAGGAAGTACGCAGTCGGCACCAACGCCCGCGGCGAGCCCATCTTCGAGGACGTCACCGCCCGCTGCCTGAAGCACATCCGGGCCCACAAGCTCGATGCCATCATCGTCATCGGCGGCGATGGCACGATGAGCGCGGCGTCGGTCTTCGTCGAGCAGGGCGTGAACGTCATCGGCGTCCCCAAGACCATCGACAACGACATCGTCGGCACCGAGATCACCTTCGGATTCCTGACCGCGGTCGCCACCGCCACCGAAGCCCTGGATCGCCTGCACTCGACGGCCGACAGCCACCATCGGGTGATGGTCTGCGAGGTGATGGGTCGAAACGCGGGATGGATTGCCCTCACCAGCGGAGTGGCCAGCGGCTCGGATGTGATCCTGCTGCCCGAGATTCCCTTCGACATGGACCATCTCTGCGCCTTCCTCGATGAGCGGATGCACGGTGCGGGCTTCGCCATCATCGTGGTCGCCGAAGGCGCTCGACAGGACGGCGGCGAGCAGGTCGTTCGGATGATCGATCCCACCAGCCCCGATCCCATCCGCCTCGGCGGCGTCGGCAACTTCGTGGCGACGGAAGTGCAGAAGCGGACCGGCATCGACACCCGCACGACCGTGCTCGGCCACGTGCAGCGGGGCGGTTCGCCAATTGCCGCCGATCGCATCCTCGCCACCTACTTCGGTCACCACGCCATCCAGGTGCTGATGGCCGGAGGCCGGAATCGCATGGTGGTGCGGCAGAACAACACGCTGAGCGATGTCGAACTGCTCTTCGCCGCGAACAAGCAGCGACTGGTTCCCCTCGATCACCCGCTCATCGGGGCGGCGCGGGCGATGCGAACCAGCTTCGCCGACGGGGTGAAGATCAGCGCCGAGCGGCCCTCGCCATCAGTGGTGGTCTGAGCGCCCCCGAGCACCGGCACGCGCCGCGTACGCTCCTGGTCTTGCCGGAGGAAACCAGTGATGACCGATCAGATTCCACGCGATCCCGTCGGATTGCCCGCTCCCACGCCACCGGACGCTCCCGGGGCCGCGCCGCTCGATGATCTGATTGCCGCACGGCGCGAGAAGCTGCGCTGGTTTCGCGAATCGCTGGGGGCCGAGCCGTATGGATCGCGCGTCGACGGACTGGTGACGCTGGCGACCGCCCGCAGCCTCTTCGACGAAGCCGCCCACACCGAGTACGAATCGGCCGTTGCGGAAGCGAAGAACGCGGCGAAGGCGGGAGCACCGGTCGCGACCACGACCGTCGATCGCCGCCGGCAGGCGAAGGTCGCGGGTCGCATCGTGCAGCATCGCGATCTCGGCAAGCTCATCTTCCTCTGGCTGCGCGATCACAGCGGCGACCTCCAGATCAGTCTCTCCAAGGCGACGGTGGGCGACGAGCTCTTCACCGTGGCCAAGAAGCTTGACTACGGCGACATCGTGGTGGCCGAGGGGCCGGTCGGCCGCACCCAGAAGGGAGAGATCTGCGTCTGGGCCGCCGGCCCGTCCGCGATCTCCCTCGCCACCAAGTCGGTCGTCCCGCCGCCCGAGAAGTGGCACGGCCTCACCGATCCCGAGCTGCGCTATCGCCAGCGCTACGTCGATCTCTTCGCCAATCCCGAGACCATCCGCACCGCCCAGTTGCGCTGCTCGATGATCGCCTTCATTCGGCAGCATCTGATTGCCAGGGACTATCTCGAGGTCGAGACCCCGATGATGCAGTCGGTCGCGGGCGGCGCCGCAGCCCGCCCCTTCGTCACCCATCACAACGCCCTCGGCATGCAGCTCTTCATGCGGGTTGCGCCGGAGCTCTTTCTGAAGCGGCTGCTGGTGGGCGGACTGCCGAAGGTCTTCGAGATCAATCGCAACTTCCGAAACGAAGGCGTCGATCGCTCGCACAACCCGGAGTTCACGGCGCTCGAGGCGTATCAGGCCTTCGGCGACTGCTTCACCATGCTCGAGCTGACCGAGACGCTGCTCTCGGAACTCGCCGAACACATGGCGGCGGAGGGCGCGAAGCACGGCGTCGCGGCGGCCGAGCGCAGTCCGCGCGGCGGTCCGATCCTTCCTTTCGGCGAGCTTCGCATCGACTGGTCGAAGCCCTTCGAGCGGGTCACCTTCGGCGATCTCTTCGAGCGGGCTCTCGGCTTCCCGATGACTGATCGCAGCAGCGTGCGAGATGCGGCACGGAGCCATCATCTGAAGGACACGGGGATGGATCACTGGCTGGTCGTCGACGAGCTCTTCGAGGCCGTCGCCGAACCGCTGATCGATCCCAATCGCCCGACCTTCGTCCTCGAATATCCCAGCGCCATCTCGCCGCTCACGCGGCCCAATCGCACGCGGCCCGAGCTTGCGGACCGCTGGGACCTCTTCATCGGCGGCATGGAGGTCGGTCCCGCGTATACCGAGCTGAACGATCCCGACATCCAGCTCGCCAAGTTCTCCGAGCAGCTCACCGGCGAGGACGACGAGGCCAGGACCTTCCGTTCGCTCGACGAGGACTTCATCCACGCCCTGCGGGTGGGCATGCCTCCGGCTGGAGGCCTGGGCCTCGGAATCGATCGGCTGGCGATGCTCATGACCAACAGTCTCACGATCCGGGACGTGATCCTCTTCCCGCTGATGCGCACGAGAGGGAGCGACGCGGAATGATCCCACTCACCCGATTGCTCCTGATCGTCGCGGCGGCGCTGTTCGCGGCTCGCGCCGTCATCGCCTCGCCGGCGGACGAGACCACACCGCGCGACCTCTGGTACACGCTCTCGATCAAAGGTCAGCACTGCGGCTGGATGAACGGCTTCATCAGGTCCGACGGCCCCGAGGGCGAGACGCTCCGCAGCGGTTCGGCGATGCGCATGGAACTCGAGCGCGTGGGACAGTCGACGGTGGTCGAACTGTTCAACGAGTTCCACGAGACCCGCGAGGGCCGGCCGCTGCGACTGATCGTCCGACAGGGGACGGGGGCGTCGCCGATTGAAAGCGAATGGATCTTCCCCGCGGCGCTTCCGAATGGTGCGCCCGCCGCGGGCGCCACGGTCGAGTTCATCACCCGCCAGGGAGGCGGCGAGCGCCGTGCCCAGGAGCCCTACCCGACGGGCGCCTGGCTTTCACCGCTCGCAGCGGAGCGCTACCTGGGCGCCCGCCGCGCCGCCGGCGCCACCGAGATCACCTACGAGACCATCGACGGCCAGAGCGGGATCAAGCCCGCGCGGATGACCGCGAAGCGAATCGGCGAGGCGACATTCACGACTGGCGAGCGGACCATCCCGGTCTCGGTCTGGACCATGACCAGTTCCGCGATGCCAACCCTCGCCACCACGCTCCACATCAGCGCCGATGGCGAGGTGGTCTGCTCGTCGGTGGATGTGGGGATCGGCCTTCTCGAGACCAGGCTCTCGACCCAGGCGGAAGCCACGCGAATTCGCGGGGGAGTGATCCCCGACCTCATCGCCACCACCACGCTGAAGCCCGACAAGGCGATTCGCGACCACGAGCGTTCGCGATACGCGGTCTACGTGCTCCGCACGCGCGAGGGACCGCTTCCCGAGCTGCCCAGCGCGGGGGCCCAGCGATTCGAGCGGCTCTCGGAGAACAGCGCCCGGGTGACCATCGACCTCGAGCGGATCGACGCCCTCGACGCCGCAGCCCTGGCCGATGATGCCTACACCGCCTCGTCGGCCATGATCGACTCCGACGACGAAGTCGTTCGCAAGGTTGCCCACGACGCGGTGCAGGCCGCGATGCCCGCCTTCGACCAACTCTCCCCGGCGGGGAAGGCGGATGCCCTGCGCCGCTTCGTCCACGGCTTCGTGAAGGAGAAGGGATTCGGCACCGCCTTCGCCAGCGCCAGCGAGACCGCGCGGCGGCGCGAGGGCGACTGCTCCGAGCACGCCGTGCTTCTGGCGGCGCTCTTGCGGGCCCAGGGCATTCCCTCCCGAGTTGCCGTGGGACTGGTCTACGTCGACGCAATCGGCGACCAGCGCAACGTCTTCGGCTGGCACATGTGGACTCAGGCCGCGCTTCCCGACCCCGAGAAGCCCGGCAACGCCGACGAGCGCCGCTGGGTCGATCTCGACGCCACCCTCGGAGGGACTCGCAGCTATCACGCGGCCCATCTGCTGACGGGGGTCACTTCACTCGAGGGCGGCTCGCTCGATGGCGATCTGGCGGCAGTCGTGCCGCTGCTGGGTCGCCTTCAGGTCGAGGTCGAGTCCGTCTCCAACCGAAGTCCGAAGAGCAATCGCCGCGACTCGCAGACGCAGCCCGCGGCGGAGTGATCGCAGCTCCCGTCGGCTTGGATCAGCGGCGGCGCATACCCATGAAGAGCCCGACCACTGCCGCACCCGCCGACGGCAGGGCGCTCTTGAAATAGTTGGAGGCCGACTTCGACTGGGACGCCACCCAGGTGCCGGCCTCTTCCGCGTGCTCGTTCACCCCACCCCAGTCGACCGGCATCACGCCGCTCCACTGCAAGACGAACGCCCCGAGGGCGACCAGGGCGATGAAGGGGATGGCAATTCGCAGAAAGCTGCGGAGCAGAAAGCCGGCCGCGAAGGCAATCAGGAAGATGACACCGATCCGGGTCAGCGCCGGCGCCGTTCGAAGGCTGGTGTTGCTGGTGCCTTCCTTCGGCCCGACAGCGCGACTCGCGGCGCCCGACCCATCGAGGCCGGAGACCAGACTCGGATCGATCGAGCTGCTGGCCGGCTGATGCGGCGGGGGAGCGGAGGCGTCGCGGAACCACATCACGGCGCCGGTCACGGTCGCGGCCAAGGCGAGAAAGACCAGAAGCTTGGTGACGCCGCCGACTCGCCGAATCTCGCCGCCGATTGTGGGGCGGCGCGAAGCGGTTGAACGAACGGTGGGTGTAGGCATGGTGGACTCGGGCCGGATCGGGTCGCCGACCAAGTTGTGGTTGACGGCGGCATGCTCGGCGTTGTGCGGCGAGCCCGCAAGTTGTTTCGGCCGCTCGGACCGCCGCTCTCCCCAGTCGGGATCGGATCGTCGGCTCATCGGATCGGATGCTGTGCGGGTCGGGACTTGGGACGGTCGGCATCGTTCCTCAGGGAATCTGCGGAAATCTGGGACGAACTCGGGCGTCTGGGTCCACACGGGGCCTCTTCCCGGTATCTTGTCCCCCCTTAGAGCGCTTGGGATCGTCCTCCTCCCCTTCCAGCAGATTGCTTGACAGGGGGGCACGGACCTGCAACCTGCCAGCACGCCCGCGGATTTTGCCGTTCAGGGTGCTGTTTCCGTGACGCTCATTTCGGCGGCTCCGGAGGATGGTCCTCCACTCCCTCGCGCCGTGTGGTCTGCAAGACGAGTTCAAACTATGAAGAAAGCAACGCCCTTCCTCCGATCGTTGGCAGTCGCCGCGGTGATCCCCGCGACCGTCCTCCTCCTTGCCAGCTGCACCGCGCAGCACGGCGGTTCCCGCGGATTCCGCTCCGATGTCGACCGTCGGGTGCAGGGTGGTCTCCGGGCCGCTCCTCCCGCCCAAGAGGCCGTGGCTCCCGCTGCGGCACAGCCTCGTGCCGCAGTCATGACCGGTGGTCGCTGCGCCAACTACAGCCCGGCCGCTGGTGCCGACAAGAACGTGACCATGCTCGCGTTCCCGTCCGGCGATCCCAACAGCAGCGCCGTGATGGTGCACCAGATCCTGCCCAAGCAGGTCCGTGCCAACCAGACCTTCCCCTACGAGATCCACGTCACCAACCTCTCGAACGCTCCGCTCGAGAACGTGGTGGTCTTCGATCAGTCGGCTGAGAATCTGACGATCTCGGAGAGCGATCCCAAGGCCAACCGCGGCACCAACGGCCGCTCTGAGTGGATGATCGGCGATCTCGGCCCGTGCGCCACCCGCGTCATCAAGGTGACCGGTCGGTCGGGCGGCGCCGGCAGCGCTTCGAACTGCCTCACCGTCTCCTACGCCAACTACCTCTGCGCCGTGACCCAGGTGGTCGACCTGAAGCTCGAGATCACGAAGTCGGCTCCCGCCGAAGTCCTGCTCTGCGACAACATCCCCATCACGATCGTCGTGAAGAACTCGGGTACTGGTTCGATCGAGAACGTCATGGTCGTCGATCCGCTTCCCGCGGGACTCAGCACGCTCGACAACAAGACCAATGTCGAGTTCGCCGTCGGCACCCTTGCCGCGGGCGAGTCGAAGACTCTGAACCTCACCGCCAAGGCCGCCAAGACCGGTCGCTACGAGAACGGCGCGTCCGCCGCGGCTGGTGACATCAAGGCGATCTCCAACAAGACCACCACCGTGGTCAAGCAGCCGGTCCTCACGCTCACCTGCGAGTGCGAGGGCTCGGAGTACGTCGGCCGCGAGCTGACCTGCAAGTACACCGTGAAGAACACCGGCGATGCCGCCTGTGCCAACACGGTCCTCACGGTCCCGGTTCCGGGGAACACCAGCTTCGTCAACGCCGCCAACGGTGGCACGATGTCCGGCAACGCGGTCTCGTGGAACCTCGGTTCGATCGCGCCGGGTGCCTCGCAGACCGTCTCGGTCAACCTCAAGACCACCGCCATCGGCATGGTCAACACCTCGGCCACCGCGGTCTGTGCCTGCGCCTCCCCGGTGACCAGCAACTGCTCGTCTGAGGTCAAGGGCATTCCCGCGATCCTCCTCGAGGTGGTCGACATCGACGATCCGATCGAAGTCGGGGACAACGAGACCTTCGTGGTCACCGTCACCAACCAGGGTTCGGCCGACGACACCAACGTCCGCGTCGTCGTCGTCCTCCCGGCTCAGTTCGAGTTCGTCTCGGCCAGCGGCGCCACCGCCGGCAAGGCCGTGGGTCAGACCGTGACCTTCGACGCGATCGCCGCACTCGCCCCCAAGGCAGTCGCGGAGTTCCGCATCGTCGCCAAGGCCAAGAGCGCCGGCGATGCTCGTCTGAGCGTCCAGATGACCAGCGATCAGTTCAAGAACCCGCCGATCTCCGAGACCGAGTCCACGAACGTCTACGATTAAGTTCTCTCGGAACCGTTCTGAATGACTATCGCCAGCGGCGGACCGAAGGGTCCGCCGCTGGCTTTTTTTTGGGAGTGGGGGGAGGGCGCGGGGAGCAGGGGTAGGGAGC
>CAYXKH010000001.1:42592-45861 GCA_964465255.1 uncultured Isosphaeraceae bacterium | reverse complement strand
ACTGGCGTCGCCGTACGCCGAGCTGGGGCTCGGCGGTCCCAGGTGCGGCGGTCCCGCTCGGCGGCGCTGCGGGCGTGATTCGTTCACGGCGTTGCGCGGCACGCGACGCGTGGCGTCGCACCCTTAAAACGGCGTCACACCAGCCCCTCCGCGCTCGGCACCAGCGCCTACTGGCAGAAGGCGTCGGCGTTGTCGACGCAACTGGCGTCCCACTCCTGATCGCAGCAGAAGGGATCAAAGAAGGCGCAGACGAAGGTGCAGCACTCGAAGTCGTCGCACGCCGGGGTCGGATGGGCGACGAAGCAGCTTCCGGCATCGAAGTCGCCGCAGGCCGGCAGGTCGGTGTTGCATTCGGGGCAGTTGTCGACGGCGACCTGGGCACAGGCCGAATCCCAGCTCACGTCGCAGCAGAACGGATCGGTTCCGCAGACGAGATTGCAGCAGGAGAGATCGTTGCAGGCGGGGTTGTCGTGCCCGAAGCAGCAGTCGCCGGCGAAGATGGCGCCGCACTCGAAGTCCGGCGTCGGGCAGAGCTGGTCGCAGAGAAGCGCCGCAAGGTCCACGCAGGTGGCATCCCACTGACCGCCGAGCGAGCAGCAGAACGAGTCCGATGCGCAGACATCGAGGCAGCAGGTCCGGTCGTCGCAGAAGGGGTTGGGATGGAGCGAGCAGCAGTTGCCCGATCCCGCATCGCCGCACTCGAGGCAGTAGAAGAGGGCGCTCTCGACGCAGAAGAGATCCCACTCCAGCGTGCAGCAGAACTCATCGTCGGAGCAGACCAGCGTGGTGCAATCCTCGTCTTCGCAGAAGGGAGTCGGCTTGATGAAGAAGCAGCTTCCGGCGCAGACGTCGCCCGCCTCGGGCACGATTGCCAGCCAGGTGTCGCTGCAGAGCTCCTTGGCGATGCCGGCGCAGACCTCGTCCCAGATGGCGGTGCAGCAGAAGCAGTCCTCTTCGCAGACCGTGGTGCAGCAGACCGCGTCGTCGCAGCTCGGCGTCGACAGATGGCGGAAGAAGCAGCTTCCGGCTTCGTCCGATCCGCAGCTCGGCAGGCATCCCGATCCGCTGCATCCGCCGGTCTTCGGGTCGCATGCCGGGGCCTCGAGGAATGCCTCCTGGGCCAGGACGGCGCAGTTGAAGTCCCATGCATCGGTGCAGCAGAGCGGCTCGATTGCGCAGACCGCCGCGGCAATCAGCGGGTCGTCGCAGCCCCGGGCCACGAAGGGCGAGGTGTGATCGATCAGGCACGCCGGTGGAAGGCAGAGGATCTCGGCGACCTCCACGCAGTTGCTGTCCCAGAAGATCTGGCAGCAGAATTCGTCGAGACTGCACACCCTTTCGCAGCAGTCCCAATCGTCGCAGCCAGGCCGTCCGTTGGTCACGAAGCAGTCGCCGGAGAGCAGGCCGCCGCAGGGACGGGCGCAGAGCTGGAGGGCCAGATTCACGCAGACCTGATCCCAGGCCACCAGGCAGCAGGCGTCGTCGACGATGCAGACGGCGGTCGAGCACTCGGCATTGATGCAGTACGGGTCGTCGTGGGGCGAGAGGCAGGAGAAGACGCTCGGGAAGCAGTACTGCGTGAGAAGCGTGGGCTTGACGCAGTTGGCATTGGCGAAGGCAACGCACTGGGCGTCCCAGGCCACCTCGCAGCAGGCCGCGTCAAGTCCGCAGACTCCGAGGCAGCACGCCTCGATGGTGCAGCCAGGCGTGGCGGTGGCGGCGAAGCAGTTCCCCGTGGCGGCGGGGCAGACCGGAGGGAAGGCCCAGACCGCGCCATCGACGTCGCAGACGATTCCGGCGAAGGCCACGCATCCGGCGTCCCATAGGTTGATGCAGCACGAGGGGTCGATCTCGCACACCACCTTGCAGCAGAGTTCGTTGGAGCAGCCGGCTCCGCCGTGGATCTGGTAGCAGCCGCCGTTGGTCCCGGGGCAGCCGCCCGAGGAGAAGAGGGCATCGGCGAAGCGCACGCACGAGGCATCCCAGCCCTGGGTGCAGCAGAGGGGATCGAGCTCGCACACCTGGATGCAGATCGAGGCCTGTTCACACCCGGCGCCGCCGTGGGGCAGGAAGCACTCGCGCGATCCGCTGTAGTCGAAGCACGCCTTCGGGCAGAGCTTCTCGGCGGTCTGGGCGCAGATCTCGTCCCAGGTGTCGGAGCAGCAGAACGAGTCGGCCTGGCAGACCGTGAAGCAGCAGCCGCCGTCATCGCAGAAGGGCGAGCCGTGAGCCCGGTAGCAGGTGCCGGAGGCCTCGAGGCCGCAGCAGGTCTGGAGGGCGAGCGTGGCGCAGTCGGCGCTCCAGCTCACTTCGCAGCAGGTGATGTCGAATGCGCAGACGGTGTCGCAGCAGGGCTGGAAGGAGCAGCCGGGCTCCTCGTGGGCATCGATGCACGAGCCACCGAGAAGACCCGAGCAGACGCAGAGGATGCCGGCCGTTTCGACGCAGGTCTGATCCCAGGAGATGTTGCAGCAGTCGGGGACGGACGCGCACACCACCGAGCAGCAGCCGGCGTTGCTGCATCCCGGCTCGTCGTGCGTCAGGAAGCAGGAGAAGCCCGGTCCGAGGTCGAGGCACGAGCTGTACCCGGTGCACAGTTGCAGCCCTTCGGCGGCGCAGATCTCGTCCCAGGCGATGTCGCAGCAGTAGGGATCGTTCGAGCAGACCAGCACGCAGCAGACGCGATCCTCGCAGCCGGTGCCGCCGTGGGGCGCGAAGCAGAGGCCGGCGCCGGGGTTGTTGCAGGCGGCGCAGCGCGGACAGATCACCGCGGCGAGCTGGGCGCAGACGATGTCCCAGGCCACCTCGCAGCAGATCGGCCGCACCTCGCAGATGATCGTGCAGCAGTCGGCGTCATTGCAGCCGGGACTGGACTTCGGCGAGCAGCAGTCGCCGGCGACCGGGCTGCCGCAGGTGTCGCAGACCGAGAACGCCACGGCCACGCACAGGGCGTCCCAGGTCACCAGGCAGCAGGATGGTTCGATCCCGCAGACCGCCGCGCAGCATTCGCAGTCGCTGCAGCCAGGCAGGGGATGGATCTGGGTGCAGGCACCGGACGCCGGATCGCCGCAGCCGAGCCCCGGAAACTCGGGACAGAACTCGCCGAGCAGAGCCTCCTCGGTCGGTGGCGCGTCCTCGCCGAGTTCAAACTTCGTCATCCCCAGACCAGGTGAGTCGACGGGCGGCGCTGTGCCCACGGACGTCTTCAAGGGTGCGTTCTGACTCCCGCCCTTCACTGCACCAGACTGGATGCCAGACTGGATGCCAGA
>CAYXKH010000001.1:27880-42492 GCA_964465255.1 uncultured Isosphaeraceae bacterium | reverse complement strand
CCAGACTGGATGCCAGACTGGATGCCAGAGTTGCCGGCAGACTTGCCGGCAGACTTGACGGATTGCATCGCCTCCGCGCCCGCCGCCTGTGCCCCGCTTGCCGCCTGTGCCCCGTTCAGCAGGGCGATGGCCAGCAGCACGGTGGCCAGGATCACGCCGCCACGCGGGCGGTCAGTCGAGACGGAGAGGATCGATGAATGGCGATGCGTCATATGCGTTGCTCGAGATCGACCGAGGTCGATCCGAAGGAGGAGTCACCCGCGCCTGGCACGCGGGTCCCGGGGCGATCTGGCGTGAGGAGCGGCTGAAAGCGAGGCGACGGGTCGAGTCTACCGAGACGACCCACCCCCCCACAATCGTCAGTCCGAATGGTCTTGTCCCTGAACCAACCTTCCGCGCCGAGTGATCGAGCGACGCGGCGGTGTCGAGGGGCGAGAACGGGAAGAACAAAAAAGCCCACGCCCCGTTGCTTTGCGAATGAGCGTGACGGGAGCGTGGGCGAAATTGACGGCATGATTGAACTCACCCAGTGCGGTGAGGTGGCTCCGCGACGTGGCGCGGTCCGGCGATCACGGAGGGAGCTTCTCGAAATACAGGACCTTGGGCGCGTCGCCGGGGCGACGAACTTCGCTTCGATCGACCAGCATGACGTAGCGGGTCTCGCCGAGGATGTTGGACGCGTCCGTGCCGTCCCAGACCCCGGTGGTTGGATTCTGCCGCACCGTCCGCACTCGCAGGTACACGGTGAACGAGTCGCTGCGGGTGGTGATGAGGTTGGAGATGCCGGCCATCAGCAGCGATCGCTCCTCGGCGTCGAGGGCCACGCCGTCACCCGCAGATGCCGGGATGAAGGTTCCCGACTCGAGGTAGGTCGTGCCGAAGGGGTTGTAGCTCGGCGAGACTCGAGGGCTGTGGATGTCAATTGAAAGCCGAGCGTCACCCGAGAGCTGATTGCCGCCGGCGCCAAGCTGCGGCCACGCACGCCAGGGCAGGAAGTGCGCGCCGGATGCCGCGGCGTCGATTCGGAAGGAGGAGTTGCGAACCGCAACTTCCTCCACCGACCCGCCGCTCGCGTTGGGCAGAGCCACCGGTTCGGCTTCACTGCCTCGCCGCAGGAGCGAGACCTCGCCGAGCGAGGCGAAGCCCTGCGCCGAGCGCATGCCGTCGAAGTAGCCGTTGACCAGCCCGCGGTCTGCGTAGTTGGGCACGCGAGCTCCCGCCGCCGCGAAGCTGCGATTGCGATAGCGGATCATGGCCTCGGGCACCCGCACTCTGGTGTTGGCAAGGACCTGGAGATCAGCATCGATGGCGATGCCGGTCTCGGTGTGGACCATCCAGCTCATGTGCGGCAGCGCCCGCAGCACTTCCAGCGGGGCGGTGTTGATGTTGATGAGGCCCTGCACCGCGCCGGGGCGGCGGGCCAGCCCGGCTTCGGGTGGGAACTCCTCCCACTGTCGACCGAGGATCAGGCTCTTGGGCGCGAATCCCTCGGGGCCACCGAGACCGCCGCCGGCGCCGCGCGGACTGAGGTCCTCGACGTCCACCGGGGTGGTGATTGGAACTCCGACCGCAGGAAACGGGGTCAGCCGGAACTTGAGCATCCACTGCGAGAGGCCGCTGTTCCAGACGTAGGCCGCCAGCGGATACGACCCCGGTCCGTCGCAGACGAACGCGTCGAAGAGCCCCACACCTGCGGGAAGACGGGGCTGATAGAGCGACTGATTCAAGGCGTCGAAGGGCGCCACTGGTCCGACGACGGGTGTGTACTCGACCGCCAGCGGATCGGTGTCGTCGACCAGCCGCAGCCTGTTGATGTAGACGCTGTCCGTTTCGACCGGATACTCCTGGGCGCATCCGCTGAGGATCTCGCCAAGGGTCCACTCGGTCTTGACACCGCCCCCGTCGAGCTTGACCACCGGGCCCCACATCGGCACCAGTGCCAGATCGCCCACGCGGGTGAAGCCCTGATCGGGCTGGATCATCTGGAAGGGAACTTCCAGCGGCGGCGTCTGACCCGAGTCGTAGTAGACCTTGTCGGCCACCTTGAGCTCGACGCTGCCGGGGAAGGGAATCCACGTGGTGGCGCCGGGAACCACTTCGGTGTCGCGGACCGGGAAGCCGCGCGGATACTGCGGTTCGGTCCCGACCGCCACGGTGCGGGTCTGGAAGTAGGCAGGCTTGCGACGACTGCCGTTGTCGCTCTTGAACCAGACCTCCGAGTCGGGCAGCGCGTCGCCCTGGAAGGCGTCGCCGACGGCGTCGTCGCTCGAGAGACCGATCCACTTCTTGAAGGTGGAGTTCTTGACCACGTCGCTGTCGAGCCGCTCCGCGAGCACATAGCGCGGCGCCTTCTCGCGGTCGTCGATCTCGTTGGGATCGCCGGGATTGCCGGTGATGAAATTGTTCCGCCAGTGGCGGGCCGCCTGGGTCCAGGTGACGAAGTAGTCGTTCTGCCCGATGCGGATGCCGTTGTAGTAGTTGCTCGAGGGAACGTTGGGATCGAAGACGAACTGGGCATCCGGCGGCCGATACTTGAGGTCGGCGCGGAGTCGGTTGGCCGACTCGCGGAACTCCCAGGCGCTCTGCCCGGCGCAGTTGCCGTTGACGAAGTCGAGGCGATCGACGACGACGAACTGTCCGTCGACGTTGCGCTGGATCTCGACCGAGGAGTCGGCGTTGTTGTCGTACTTGTCCGGATTGGTGGTCGACCACGCCAGCGAGGCGTTGAAGCGAAGCGTGTCGTCCATCGGGGTGCGCGGATCCTCGAAGAGCTCGCGACCGAGATAGGCCGAGGGCACGCCTGCGGCCTCGTCGCGGGTGATCCCGATATCCAGATAGTCGCGCCACTTGATCCGGTACTGGGTGTCCTTGCCGTCGGGCAGGATCTCCGCGTCCTCGGCCTCCGAGGCGATTGCGTAGATGACCGCAGTCCGCGGTTCGTCTTCGCTGGTGGGCAGCAGCAGGAGCTGCTCCCAGTCGGCCACGTCGTCGCCGTTGGCATCGACCTTCTGGGTCACCAGGGAGTTTGCGGCGATGACCGAGTTGTCGCAGGTCGAGAAGCCGAAGGAGTAGTTCTGGCCGAAGACCCGGATGCGGTAGTCGGAGACGCCGTTGCCGGTGCCGACTCCGCCGGTGAGCGGCCTGGTCGACAGCACGATGGGGGTGTCGTAGGGGTTGGCCACCTGCACCACGACGACGGTGTTGAACTTGCTGTTGCCGTCGATGAAGTGCTGTCCTTCGTCGGGCTGTCCAGGCGGGATGCGCACCCGGGCGGTGTCGCCGGGGAAGCTCGGGCCCGGGTAGCTCAGCGGAACCTGGCTCTTGCTGTAGACGTGGGCGAGGAACACCTCCATCAGATGCGGATGCTTCTCGTTGCCGATGAAGCGGCGGCCCGGATTGGCGGGATCGGTGTAGAGCTCCGCCTCTTCGAAGCTGAGCGGTCGATCGACCGGATAGTTCACGCTGCCGAGGGTGTAGAGCCGGGGGCCGTCCATCCACGATTCGACATTCGCGGCGTAGCTGGCAATCAGCGACTCCGTCTGGGCCCGCTCGTCGGCGGAGGTGCCGAAGTAGCTGTTGCCGTTCTCGCCGATCAAGGTCTTTCGCAAGACCCGCAGAAGGTGGTCGCGGAAGAGATTCCGCTGCTCGAGAGCCTGGATGCGAATCTCCTCGGCGCTCCAGGCCGGGTTGCCGTCACGGTCGACCATCAAGGTCGGATTCTCCAACTGGGCCCGCAGATCGATCTTGCGGGTGAGCTGCGACCAGCGGATGAAGTCGTGGGAGGTGATCGCGTCGGTGTTGGGATCGTCGACCACGCCCGGCGTGGTGTCCGGCACCGTCCAGAAGGAGACGAGCTGGCCGGCCGACGAGGTCGCCTGCTTGACCAGATCGTTCTCGATGAACCGCGGCGGCAGCACGCTCGGCCACAGCCACGTGGGCATCACATCGTTGCGGGTGGCGTTGTGGGTGGTGAGCTTGCGACGATTGTCGTAGAGAAGCTGCTGAGGGTTGAGCTGATCGAGATACTCGCTGCTCTCCTCGCGCTCGCGAAGCACGGAGCGCAGGAAGGAGAAGTCGGTCCCGGTGGTGTTGACGGCCCGCTCGAGCCGGGTGAGGACCGAGGGGATGTTGTTGCCCCCGTAGGCCCGCAGCTCCAGTTCGTCGGCCATGCCGAAGGGCGTGAGCCCGCCGAGCGGCGACCGCGGACGCCTGCCTGCAAGCTTCCAGTACTCGAGGCGATCGATCTCCGAGGCCAGCTCGGGAGGCGTGCCGACGTAGTTCGCCACCGCCGGGGCGTAGAGGTTCACCGAATCGTTGTCGCGCACGCCGAGCGCGTCCATCAACGTGAGCCCGTCGTTGTTGGCCGACCAGCGATCGAGGTTGAAGCGGACGGTGACGTCGTCGTACAGGGCTCCGTAGACCGTGCCCTGGGAGTTCAACACATTGTCGAAGAAGCCGGTTCCGGTGTTGCCGCCACCGAAGCCGACCAGGGCGGTGTCGGAAGGCGTGCGCCCGGTGGTGGCGGTGCGCGGAACCACGACGCCGGCGACGACCACGTCGTCGGGATTGCGCGAGCTGAACCGGGTCGCGGTGTTGACGTTGAGCATCGCCGCGTTGTCGATGACCGAGACGGCCACGAGGTGCCGCAGCGAACCGTCGCCCGCCGAGGTCGGAGCCAGCATCCACAGCGCATCGGTCATGCCGTCGCCATCGGTGTCGGCGAAGGTGCGCGAGATCAGGTTGCGCAGGGTGCCGGCGATGAACTCGTCGGCGGGCTCGCCGAGTCGCTTCAGCTCCATGAAGTTGGGCGGCACCTCGGGCGTCGTTCCCGGGGGGACGGCGTAGACGTTGCGATGAGAGAAGTAGGACGAGAACCAGTTGTCACGCCGCTTCACGAACTCTGCGAAGACCGGCGGGAACGGCGGCGAAATCGAGGATGGATTGAGGGCGACCTCGAGCGGCCACTGCTCGATGGGGATGCGCAGATCGGTGACCAGCGACCCGGTCACGTTGCTGATGTCGTAGACCACTCGCCAGCCGTTGTTGGCGGTGGGCAGATAGGTCATGTGCTGCCAGTGGCTGAAGGCGGTGTCGACGCCGACGCCATTGGGATCCCAGCGCGACGGCTCGATATCGCGAAGCCAGCGGGTGTCGCCGAAGCTGGGGTCGCCGGGCTGATCGTCGCTGCGGCCGAAGTCGTCGGGCCAGTTGGTGAAGGCACGGACTTCGTAGGGAGCGAAGTTGTATGAGAAGTCGGGCAGATCGTCGTCGTTGCCGCCGTTGACGACGGTGCTGACGCCATCCTGCGGATCGACGGTGTAGCGGGCGTAGTCGCCGTACTTGGCAATCAAGAGGTTCCGGGGAAGCCGGGGACGATTCGGATTGGCAAACCCGCTGGGCAGGAAGGCCGGGATCGCCGCCGCCCCGAGACTGCCGCTGGTGTCGATGGGCGCGGGGAAGAGCGACTCCGAGATCTCCCGGGCCACATCGGCGGCGATGACGTCGACTCGATCACGTTCCTGCGAGGTCGCCAGTTCGGCAGCAGAGATGGCCCGCACGCTGCGGGTCCGCGTGAGATACGCGGTGGCCGTGATCACCAGCAGCACCAGAATCGCGGTGACCAGGATCAGGCTGTTGCCGCGCCGCGCGGGGTGACGCCCGGACGCAGGTCGTGTGCACCGCGCCGAAGTCGGCGAGGCAGCGCGTGCAGTGGAGTTGAAGGGATTTCGTTGTCCAAGACTCATGACCGTCACCTGTTCCTTCTGGGCGTCGCCGATTGCGGTTGCGCCCGGAATCCATCAGCGCCTGGGCAGGCGCAGGACAAACTGCACTTCCCGCTTGGCCTCGTTGCGCCCCTTCGGATCGCTCACGACCATGGTCAGGCGAATCGCCGAAGGCCACGGCGTGAACCCGAGATCGACATTGGGAAGGCCAGTGTCATCCAGGGGGACGTACTGGTTGAACCCGAAGACCGCCTCGTAGACCTGGACCCTCGCCGGGTCGTAGGTCGGGAGCGTGAGGCCGAACTGCTCGATGCTGGTGGCGAAGATCGGAATCCTGATCCCCGCCCCGTTGTCGGCCCAGCCGGTGTTCCACGCCGCCGCCGCGGTGCCCGCGGGCCAGACGTTGCGAGCCGCGTCGGCGATCCCGAACCAGGGCTGCTCCACACCGCGATTGATGGCCACGCCATGGAGACGGTTGGGGCCGATGGTCAGCGAGTTGTTGTTGACGTCGGCGACCCGGCCCACGCCGTGATCCCAGGTCCAGTCGACGATGAAGCTGCTGATGCCCACGCCAAGCGTCGAGCCCACCAGGAACTGATCGTCGCGGAGCATGCTGGGGGCCACCCGCTCGGCCCGCGGGGTGTAGAGCGCATCGGTCATCACCGCCCGCTGCGAATCGGCCACACCGGTCCAGGGTCGGTCCGTTCCATTGGGGCGGGTGAGGACGATTCGTCTGATGTCCTCGATGGTCGAGCCGGCGAAGTCGACGCGACCGGCGACCAGGGCGTCGTCGCTGGCGGTCGAGGCCCAGTCGCCCGGCGAAGAGTCGCGCCAGATCGACGCGGTGCTGTTGCGCCGGTTGGACCCGAAGAAGAGAGGGCTGGCGCCATCGTCGGCCAGCAGCACTCGCTGCCGGGCGAGGACCCACTCGTTTGAGGGAGGCTGCGTGCCGTAGATGCGCGGCCCCTGCTGGAACGGAGGCGAGGGCCAGCGCTGGGTCTCGAGCTGAGGATCGCCGGCGAAGTCGAAGGCCCACGGGACCAGCGGCTTGCCATCGTTGAACCCAATCGGATCGATCAGCGACCCCGACTCGGGCATCTGGAACCCGTGGCCGATGGTCACTCGGCTGACCGCCGACTGCTGATTGCCCGAGATCGAGAGCTCGTCGGTGCCGCTGAAGGCGCTCGACGAGTCGACGCCCTCGGCGAAGAAGAGCAACTGGTCGGAGCGCAGAAACGCGGTCTCGGGGAGCGTCGGATCGAGCAGCGGCGTGGTCGTGTCGCCGGGCCCGCGATTGACGTCGTTGCGGACGCGGATGTTGCGGATGACCAGGAAGCCGTCGTGCGAGAGGCGATCGAAGTCGCGGCGGATCTGTCGTTCGACGGCGGGAGCGGCCTGAAGGAATGACGAAGTGGACTCGCCGATTGAGGTGACCTTGCTCACGGTGCCGAAGATCTTGCCGACGGCGGCGACGACGACCACCAGGATCGCCACCGCAACCAGCAGCTCGATCAGGGTGAAGCCCAGTCGAGCTGTCGACGCAACGGCAGTCGTTGGGAGTGGAGTTGATCGATCCATCAGAGTTCCTTCACCGTGACGAAGACCGGCGTGAGTGTGTTCCCGGCGCTGTCGCGGGCGGGCATGAACCAGATCGCCTCGACCCGAGGAGGCGTCCCCACGGCGGCCGCGGGATTCCGCGGATACGCCGGCAGGTCCGGAAGCAACGGCACCGGGCGCGACAGGAGCACCGGGCCTTGGGCGATCTCGCTGCGACCGCGCTGCACCCGGTGGATGTTGTTGTTGTTGTCGAGGATCCACTGCCCCGAGCTCTGCCAGTCGTAGCGCGGATCGGCGGCATCGAAGCCGAGCCCCGCAGCCGTCCCGAGGACCTCGGTGTTGTCGGCGAGGGAGGTGACGTTGCCATCGGTGCCTCCCGCCGTCCACGGCTGGAACGCCGGGAAGAGACTCGTGTCGACCCGCAGCGGAAGCGGCGGCGCGTCGGTGGCGAGAGGCGCCTGATTGCGATTGACGCGATACACACCGCGCTCGCCGCCGGTGCGGGTCACACGGAAGACGAAGATCGCCACCTGCACCTTGCCCTGGAAGCGGCGGAAGGCGCACTCCCAGCGGTACTGCGGGCCGGTCGCGTTCGCCGCGGCGGCCACCAGCGGGTAGGAACGCTCCGCCGGGGTGAAGGCGATGAGGTCAGGAGTCGCCGAGGCGCTGACGCCGTAGGCGTAGCTGAGGCCGTTGATGAGGTTCACCGAGCGATGCTCCGGATTCCAGGGAACCTCGGAGTCGGAGCTGTCGCCGAGCGCGGCGCTGGCGGGCTTGAAGATCACGATCGAATTGCGGGGCAGGATGGTGCCGCCGGGCAGGGTGGCGCTGGGGTCGTCGAAGATCCACGCCGGACGGCGCCACTCGAAGTCGCCGGGAATGTCCGAGAGCGGTGGCGTGACCAGACCGAACAGCTCGTCGCTTCCGAACATCTCCGGGACGAGCTTGGTCCGCAGCATGGTGAGGGCGTTTTCGGCGACGACCGGACCGAGGGTGTCGTCGTTGGCGAGGCGCTGCTGGAAGATGCCCGCCGGAAAGATCGCCCCGATCGAGATGATGCCGATGCCGAGAATGAACACGGCAAGGAGCAGCTCGACGAGCGAGAAGCCGCGCCGGGAACGGGTGCGGAGGAAGACCAGGCGCGCGAGCGTTCGAGCCGGAGTTCTGGTCATCGCATCACCACTCCCGAATAGAGGTTGAAGTGGATGCGATCGGCGAACTGGTTGATGTACTCGCTCATCGCGGCGCGACGGTTGTTCTCGTTGTTCGCCCAGGTGCTGGTGTTGTAGCGGCTGCGACAATCGAGATCGTCGAAGATGGCGATGAACTGGGTCATGTAGAGGTTGGACTCGTCGGCGAGCTCGTTGTAGCGCCAATACTCGATGTTGGCCGCTCCGCCGGTGGCGCTGACGTCCTGGTTGCCGTCGTTGTTGTAATCGACGAATGCAAGCGACTGTCCGGTCATCGGACCGCGGGGGTTGCGGGTGACGACCGATCCATCGGGACCGAACATCACCGCGAAGGCCCGGTCGGTTTCGCCGGTCTTGAGCTGGGGCTGGGTGATCCAGACGTCGTCCTGGGGTGGCGATACGGCGAAGTCGGTCCGAGGCGCCGCCACCTTGATGCCCCAGGGCAGCGATCGCGGCGGAATGCCCGGCACCGGACGGAAGACATCACGGGCACGCGGGGGCTGACCGGCGATCTGGATCTCGGTGCTGTCGTTCGCCGGCTGCGTCACCCCGGTCCACTCGGCCACGACGATCTCGGTGACCTGACCCTTCGAAGGATCGTCGCTGAACTTGCCGACCCGGAAGGTGACCAGCACCAGGTTGTTGGTGCGCATCGCCGTCGCCCGGGCTTCGCCCAGGACGGCGGTCACGGTGTTGACGGCGGTCGAGAGCTTGACGTCCTGGCCCACTCGTCCGAAGGCCATCGCGGTGAGCACCGCGAGCAGGACGATGATGCCCATCACCACCAGCAGTTCGATCAGGGTGAAGGCGGCTCGCGCAGCCACTCGCGCAGCCGGTCGCCCAACCGCTCGCCCAGCCGCTCGCCCAACCAGTGCACGGCGGGTGCGGCCCCCGGCCGGGTGTCGACCGAAGTGGTTGTCTGTGTTCGCCCGCATGGTGGTTCTGTCCTCGATCCTTCCGCGTACCGACCCTGGCAGTGCCCTGTTCCCAGGGCGATTCATGAACGGCGTTCTGATCACGGTGTCGCCGGCTCGTAGGAGTGGACGTTGTCGGCGGCTTCGGCTCGTTCGGTGGCATTCCCGAAGTCGTCGCCGATGACTCCGTCCGGTCCCGAGGAGACCAGCCGAAGCTTTCGGTTCAAGCAACTTCCCATCCGCTTCTCGACGGGTGTTCGGATCGTGCCGTCCTCGTCCTGGTCCACCGGAGAGTCGAGTCCCTGCTTCCACTCGCGACCCGGGAAGACGGGGATGATGCGATTGCTCCATGCGTCGACGAACTCCGTCTCCTGCGGATTGCTGTTCGGCACGGCCCGAAGCAGGGATCCGTCGATTCGCTTGAGAATGCCGGTCGCACCCTCGTCGCCACCGAGGAATCGCGAGTCGAGCATGAACACGATCATTTGTCGCAGGGCCGCGTTCTGGGCCGCGAGCGGCTGCTGGATGTCGTACTGGGGCGCGGGGAATCCGGGGGCCGGCACCGGCTGACCATTGGTGCCGTAGGTGAAGGCCCGACCGCGGGAGCGCTCCCACTCCTCCACTGCGCTGTCGAAGAGCTGAATGGCGTTGCGGGTTTCGCGGGCCTCCGACTGCGTGAGCAGACCCGTGCCGACCGCCAGGACCAGGGCCGCGAGCAGCACGATGATGCCGATCACGACGACCAGTTCGAGGAGGCTGAATGCCAGTCGCTCGGGTCGGCGGAGGCGCCGGGCGATGCCGCCGGACCGTCGCGACCCAATCGGCCGGTTGCTGGTGGACGCTCGATTCATCGCCCGCTCTCCACGATGTTGTCGTTGTTGTTCGACGCCGCCGTGTCGACGCGGCTGTCGCGGTTCGAACGGCGATCGCCGCCCTCCGAGAGGATGGCGAAGTCGGCCGACTGCAGCGCCTTGGAGGTGGTGGTGTCGTTGCTGTCGTCGGCGAAGCCGTCGGCTTCCGCACCCGGCGGCACCGTCCACGGCCGCAGCCTGAAGATGTCGCCGAGATTGCTGGCCAGCCCCGAGGTCCCGATCAACTGCGACTCGACCAGCTTGGGACGGAGAGGCTTGTGCAGACGTCGGTAGTAGGAGAGCGGACGGCCCCAGTAGTCGACGATCGCCTTGGGACCGGCGTCGTCGTAGTTGGCGTCGCCGGGGAAGGCGACGTCGCCGTTGACCTGGATGTTGCCGACGATGCTGGAGTCCTTGAGATCGAGATACGGGCCGTAGACCTTGCCCGGAATCAGATCGTTGTTGGCGGCCTGTCCGAGACCCGATCCATCCGGAAGGTTGCGACCGAGCAGAAGCCCCGTCGGGGGGAACCCGTCGCGCGGGCGCTGCCACGCGCCCCACACGCCGTCCTCGCCCGGACTGCGGAAGCCGAGAAGCGGGAGCTCCTTGGTGCCGGGAGCGTTGGGGAACTGGATGGTCGCGGGATTGCCGACGAAGCCGTAGCCATCCTCGCCACGGTTGCCGTAGCCGAGCAGGTACTCGGCCAGCGATGTCTCGGAGTGCCAGTTCTGAAGCGACTCGACGTAGGTGGCCACCGGTCCGCTCGCATCCGGAACCGGCGCTGCATCGCGCATCGAGCCCGCAATCATGCTTCCGGCGAGGTCCCGCGTGCCGAGCACCGGCGGAAAGTAGCCGTGATCTTCCTTGAACCGCACCAGGGCCTGATTCACCGAGCCCATCAGGAACGAGGTGCTGGCCCGCTGGGCACTCCGCCCGGCGAGCGACACCGCGGTGATCAGGATCGTCAGCAGCACGATGATGATCGCAACCGTCACCAGCATCTCGACGATCGTGAAGCCGCCGCGCCGCCGGGTGTGGCCGTGGCGGCCGCACGCCGACGGTGCCTGAGGAAGATGGTTGCTGGCTGGTCTGGTCATACGCGTTGCATCGTTTCTGTGCCGCTTCGCACACCGTCCCGCACTCACACCTTGGCCGAGGAGACGGACTCGATCATCGAGACCAGCGGAAGGAACAGGGCGAGCACGATGCCGCCGACGATCGTTCCCAGGATCACGACCATCGCCGGCTCCAGCAGGCTCAGCAGACCCTGCACCGCGACGTCGACTTCCTCGTCGTAGTTGTCGGCGATCTTCATGAGCATCACGTCGAGATCACCGGTCTCTTCACCGACGTCGATCATGTTGACGACGATCGCGTCGCACACCTTCGATTCACGCAGCGGCCCGGCGAAGGTCTCGCCTTCGCGGATCGAGTCGTGCACCTTGGTCAGGGCCTTCTCATAGACGTAGTTGCCCGAGGTGTCGCGGGTGATCAGGATCGCCTCGAGGATCGGTACACCGGCCGAGATCAGCGTGCCCAGAGTTCGTGTGAAGCGGGCGATCGAGGTCTTGCGGACCAGGGTGCCGATGCCCGGCGTCTTCACTCGAACGATGTCGGTGAAGGCTCTGCCGGGCCCTGTCTTTCGTATGAGTTTGAGGAAGACGAACAGGAGGAACGGCGAGGCCAGAATCCAGATCGCACCGGGGATGTTCTGGTCGGGCGTGTAGTTCCCCGCCACCCACTTGCTGGCGTCGATGAGCACGACGGTGAGTCGCGGCAGCTCGACGTCGAAGTCGTTGAAGATCTCCTGGAACTTCGGAATCACGAAGTACATGATTCCGGTCACGATCAGCGTCGCGATGATGATGACCGCGATGGGGTAGATCAACGCACCCTTGATGCGACGGCGCAGGCGCTGGCCCTTCTCCATGAAGTCGGCCAGACGCTGCAGGATGACGTCGAGCACACCGCCGATCTCGCCGGCGTTGACCATCTTGCAGTAGAGGCGATCGAACGCCTTGGGGTGCTTCGAGAACGCGTCGGAGAGCGTCGAGCCCGCCTCCACGTCTTCGCAGACGCCGGCGAGGATGCTCTTGAGCTTTCCGGGGCGCTGCTGCGACTCGAGGATCTGCAGCGACCGCAGGAGCGGCAGACCTGCATCCTGAAGCGTGGAGAGCTGCCGGGTGAAGGTGGTGAGCTTCTTGAGGCTCACGCGGCCGATCGAGAAGTTGAAGCCGCCCTTCTTCTTCTTGTCGCGGACCTTGCCCGCGCGTCCGGTGTCGCCATCGCCCTTGACCTTCTGCTCGCGCACCGAGGTCGGGAAATAGCCCTGGGACTTGATCCGCTGAATGGCTTCCTCGCTGGAGGTCGCCTCGATCGTGCCCTTCTGGGGCTTGCCGGCGGAATTGAGTGCTTCGTAGGCGTAGTTGGGCATGGCAGGAAGAAGGTGAGCGGAGTGAACTGGACTGGGACCCGGCGAGGACTGGACTTGCACTGCGTGGCGGTGGGACCGCCGGATGGACTACTCCTCGTCGATGGTCTCGCGGACGACCTCGTCGATGGTGGTCTGGCCTTCGAAGATGGCGAGCAGGCCGCTTTCACGCAGCGTTCGCATGCCGCGCCGCTTGGTCTCGGCGCGGAGCACGTTGGTCGAGGCCTGCTGATTGACGAGCTCGCGGATCTCGTCGTCCATCTGCATGATCTCGAAGATGGCCATTCGACCCTTGTAGCCGGAGCGATTGCACTTGTCGCAGCCGCGCCCGCGGAAGAAGGTGCGCCCGGTCACGTCGGTCGGACGCAGGGCCACTTCGAGAAGCTGCTCCTCGGAGGGAACGAACTCCTCCTTGCAGAAGAGGCAGACGCGGCGGACCAGTCGCTGGGCGACGATGGCCTCGATGGTGGCGGTGAGCAGGAACGCTTCGACACCGAGATCGAGGAGACGAAGAATCGATGACGGGGCGTCGTTGGTGTGCAGCGTCGAGAAGACCAGGTGTCCGGTCAGCGACGCCTGAATGGCGATCTGCGCCGTCTCCAGATCGCGGATTTCGCCGACCAGGATGATGTCGGGATCCTGACGGAGGAACGAACGCAGCAGGCGGGCGAAGGTGAGTTCCTGATCGATGTTCACCTGGCACTGGACCAGACCGTCGATGTCGTATTCGACCGGGTCCTCGGCGGTGAGAATCTTGGTGTCGGGCGAGTTCAGCTCGTTGAGCGCGGCGTAGAGCGTGGTGGTCTTGCCGCTGCCGGTCGGTCCGGTCACCACGACGATGCCGTTGGGCCTGTTGATCAGACCGCGCATGGTCGCGAGTTCGTCGTCGCGAAGCCCGATCCGGTCGAGGCTGAGCTGCACGTTGCCCCGGTCGAGAATGCGGAGCACCACCGACTCGCCGAACATCGTCGGAAGCACCGCGACGCGAAGGTCAATCGGAGCTTCGCCCACGGTGAGTTCGATGCGCCCGTCCTGCGGGAGACGGCGCTCGGCGATGTCGAGGTTGGCCATGACCTTGATGCGGCTCACAATCGGCATCGAGAGGTGCTTGGGCGGCGGAATCATCTCGTAGAGCACGCCGTCGATGCGGTAGCGCATCTTGAACTCGCTCTCGAAGGGCTCGAAGTGGACGTCCGAGGCCTTGTCGCGAATCGCCTGGAGCAGCACCAGGTTCAGGAGCTGCACCACCTTGTTGTCGCCGGCCGCGTCCTTCAGCACCTCAAGATCGATGGAGTCGCCGCGACCCGCGAGCGCCGCGATGCTGGCCGAGCCTTCGGCCTCGGCGTAGAGCGTCTGCATCGAGGTGCTCTTGTTGGCATAGCGCTTCTTGAGCACTTCGTCGATCTGATCGGCCGGCGCCACCACTGCCGAGACCTTGAACCCCATCAGGAGCTTGAGGTCGTCGACCGCCCGGAAGTTGTCCGGGCTCTTCATCGCGATGGTGACGCTGCGGCTCTTGGGATCGAAGGCGATCGGGACCACCTGGTAGGTGGTGGCGGTCTCGGCCGGGAGCGACTGGATCACCGGGTCGGCAATCGTCAGGTCGCGGAGGTTGACCATCGCCATCCCCGCCTGACCGGCGAGGGCCTCGAGGACGTCCGCCTCGGTGACGTGGCCGAGCCCGACCAGCAACTTGCCAAGCGGCTCCTTGCGGGTCTTCTGAAGTCCGAGGGCCTCGTGCACCTGCTCGCGGGTGCACCTCCCGAGCTTGGTGAGGACGCGGCCGAGGCGGCGGCCCTTCATCTCGCTGACGTCGACTGGCGCATTGGTGGGGTTGGTCGGGGGCATGGCAGGGTTCCTGCAAGCGGCTGCCAAGGTGGGACCTGAGGCGGACCCAGGGACAGCGAAAGTGGCCTTTCCTCCATGCCCAGCGGGGACCCGTGAGT
>CAYXKH010000001.1:0-27780 GCA_964465255.1 uncultured Isosphaeraceae bacterium | reverse complement strand
AGTATGCCAGCCAGAAACGCGGGGCGCCGCGGGACCTGCTGAACCAAGCATGGAAGATGATGGAAGATCAATACTTACACAAGCCTAGAAGACAGATCTTTTTGATACGACATGTAGACTGTTGAAGTTCAATCCATAGGCATTGGTCGACACAGGCGGCTCGCGGAGTTGAACTGGGAGCGGGCGTCGAGCCGGGGGCCAAACGTAAGGAAACTGGCACGTCCGAGGCGTTGAGCCAGGCGTGTTGTCCATGGCACGACGGTTGTCCCGACCGACGGTGCCGCGGATTTCCGGGACGCGGAGCCGGTCGTCGGGCGGGAGGCCTCGGGCCCAGGCCAAACCCCAAAGCGGTCGTTGTCGACTGCCCCGATGGTCCAGGAAACCCGCAGCGGCGCGGGTTGGCACCCCCTGTCGCTCCCGCCCTCGAGGCGACAGAGGCACTGAAGTCGTTGCACGTTACGGGACCGCAAGCCTGCGTCCGTCGGTTCACCCTGGCCTGAGGCCGTCCAGGTTCCCAACGGATCAGCTCTCTTCCTTCTCGTCGAGCTCGGTGCGCCCGACCGCCCCGCCGGAGCGGTGCACCTTCTCGGTCAGATCGGCCGGATCCTTGCTCTTGTCGATCATCTCCTCGGCCGAAATCATCCCCTGCGAGTAGAGCAGCCAGAGGTGGTCGTCGAGGAGCTGCATGCCGAACTTGCGCCCGGTCTGAATGGCCGAGTCGATGCGGAAGGTCTTGTTCTCGCGGATCAGGTTGGCGATGGCCGGCGTGACCACGAGGAACTCGTAGCTGGCCACGCGACCCGCCCGATCGACGCGGGCCAGCAGCACCTGGCTGAGCACCGCAATCAAGGAGGTCGAGAGCTGCACTCGGACCTGAGCCTGCTGATTCACCGGGAAGGCGTCGATGATTCGGTTGATCGTGCCCGCCGCGCCGGTGGTGTGCAGGGTGGCGAAGACCAGGTGGCCCGTTTCGGCGGCGCGGATGGCGGCCTCGATGGTCTCCAGATCTCGCATTTCGCCGACCAGGATCACGTCGGGATCGGCACGCAGCACACGGCGAAGCGCCTCGGAGAAGCTGGGAACGTCGACGCCGACCTCGCGCTGGTTGACCACCGACTTCTTGTGCCAGTGGTAGTACTCAATCGGATCCTCGACGGTGATGATGTGTCGGTCGAGGTTGATGTTGATGTAGTCGATCATCGTCGCCAGCGAGGTCGTCTTGCCCGACCCGGTCGGCCCGGTGACGATGAAGAGGCCTCGGGGGCGGCGCACCAGCTCCTTGCAGATCGCCGGGAGCCCGATCTCCTCGAAGGTGAGAAGCTTGTTCGGAATCAGTCGCAGCACCATGCTGATGGCGCCGCGCTGGCGGAAGACGGCGACGCGGAAACGGGCCTCCTCGCCATAGGCAAAGCCGAAGTCGCACGAGCCTTCCTCCTGAAGCTCCTGCTGGGCGCGCTCGGGCGTGACCGACTTCATCAGCGACACCATGTCGTCGGTATCGAGGACCTTCGTCGCCAGGCTGCGGAGCTTGCCGTGCAGTCGGAGCGTGGGCGGTCGCTGAATGCTCAGATGAAGGTCGGAGGCACCCTGGCGGATGACGGTGTCGAGCAGCCGATCGATTTGAACTGTTGACATGGGTGGCAGGAGGGATGGGGGACGTGGCTACTCGCCTGAGAAACCTTCAACCTGAGCATGCTTGGCGACTTCCGACGGAGTCGTGACGCCCTTCAGGATCTTGATCTTGCCGTCGCCGATCAGCGGTCGCATGCCGCTGCGCAGGGCTGCGGCCCGCAGCTTCGAGACGCTCGATCGCTGGAACGCCAGCTCGCGGATCTCGGAGTTCATGATCATCATTTCGAAGATCGCCTTCCGACCACGGAAGCCGCTGCTGTTGCAGTTGGTGCAGCGCCCCGGACCGAGGATGGTGTGGGCGGCCCGCTCCTCGTCGCTGATGCCCACCAGCTTGAGCATCTTCGGATCAAGGTCGAGATCGGGCTTCTTGCACTTGTCGCAGAGGATGCGGACCAGTCGCTGGGCCATGATCGCCTGGATCGAACTGGCCGCAAGGAAGGGCTTGACGCCCATGTCGATCAGACGAGTGATCGCCGACGGCGCGTCGTTGGTGTGCAGCGTGGAGAAGACCAGGTGGCCGGTCAACGCCGCCTGAATGGCGATGTCGGCGACCTCTCGATCTCGAATTTCGCCGACCAGGATGATGTTCGGCGCCTGCCGCAGCATCGACTTCAGAATCGCCGGGAAGGTGAGTCCGATCGACTCGCGCACCTGCACCTGATTGATGCCGTTGAAGTTGTATTCGACCGGGTCCTCCGCGGTGATGATCTTGCGGTCGGGCCGGTTCAGCGTGTCGAGCGCCGAGTAGAGCGTGGTCGTCTTGCCCGAACCGGTCGGGCCGGTGACCAGGAAGATTCCGTTCGGACGACGGATGATCTTGTTGAAGACATCGAGATTGTCCTGCTCGAATCCGAGATTCACGAGGCCGATCCGGACCGAGTCCGGGCGCAGAATTCGCAGCACCACCGACTCGCCGTGGTACGCGGGGCAGGAACTGACTCGGAAGTCGATTGAGACGCCGTCGACGGGGAGCTTGATGCGACCGTCCTGGGGAACGCGACGCTCGGCGATGTTCACGCCGGCCATCAGTTTGAGTCGCGCAAGGAGCGCTCCCTGCATGCGCTTCGGCAGGTTGTCGCGAACGTGGCACTCGCCGTCGATTCGGTAACGCAGCACCACGCGGTCGGCCATCGGCTCCACGTGAATATCGCTGGCGCGGCTGCGGCAGGCCTCGATGATCATCCGGTTGACGAGTCGCACAATCGGCGCCTCGGCGGCGGCATCGACGTCGATGGAGGCATCGACCGAGCTGTCGACGGAGCGATCGACGGTCACGTCGACCGAGTCGGTGACCAGCGAGTCATCCGAGAACATGCCCTTGTCGGGCTTGCCCTGGCCTTCGAGGAAGGCGCGGATCTGGGTCCGACTGCCAATTGCGGTGTCGATCTCGGCGTTGAGTCGGAAGCGGAGGAGATCGAGCAGTTCCAGATCCATCGGATCGTGGATCAGGAGCTTGAGTCGGCCATTGCTCCGGCCCAGGGGCAGGACCAGGTGCTTCTTGACGATCTCGTCGGGAATCAGCGTGAGATCGACGCGCGAACTCGCCTCGGCCCGGTCGAGATTGACGTACTCGCGGTCGTACTGCGTCGCCAAGGCCTTGGCGACTTCTTCTTCCTTGATGACCCCCGCTTCGACCAGGGCCTCGCCGAGCCGCTTTCCGGTGTTCCTGGTCGCGGAGAGCGCCTGTTGAACCTGGGCTTCCTTCACGACCCCCGATTGCACGAGGATCTCGCCGAGCTTGAGTCGCTGCTTCCTTGCCACTTCGCACTCCGGGGGCCTGCGCAGGCGCTGCGCTCGGCCCTGTAGTATGGGGCGTCCGCCGATCGACCGCAACTCACCACGTCGCCGCGACCGGATCCCGGACCACTTCCGGACACCGCCGCTCATGCATCCCGAGTCTCCTGCGTCGCCCGGCCTCAGGCCAATCGACGAACGCCCCCGCCGCCGCGCTCCTCGGGTCCTGGTGACGGCCGGACCCACGCGCGAGCCCATCGACGCCGTGCGATTCCTGTCGAACCGCTCGTCGGGTCGTATGGGGGTCGCCTTGGCGCTGGCCGCAGCCGCTCGTGGCTGGCCGACGACATTGGCACACGGGCCGCTCGCGGCGACGGTTGCGGCCTCGTTTGAGTCCCCCACCGCGTCCGGGTCCAGCCTGTCCCGAGCGCCCTTCGAGTCCACTGCCGATCTCGAACAGCTCCTTCGCCGGCACTGGCCCTCCCACGACATCCTCCTGATGGCCGCCGCGGTGTCCGATCATCGTCCGGTGGTGAGTCCGGCCGATCTTCGGACCAAGCGGCGGCGCCTCGACGGCCCGTTCTCCCTGGAGCTTGAACCAACCCCGGATCTGCTGGCGCAACTCGTTGCCCTGACCCGGCCGGACCAACTCGTGATCGCATTCGCGCTCGAGCCTGCCGAGGGGTTGATCGACTCCGCCAGGGCCAAGCTCCGCCGCAAGGGCGCCGCCGCAATCGTCGCCAATCCGCTCGAGACCATGGACGGCGAGACGATCGACGGCAGTCTGATCCTCGCCAGTGCGGTCCTTCCGAACACCGATCTTTCCGGCACCGTCCTCCGAGCGTCAGATGTGCTCTCTCCCGGCGGCCCCTTGCCCAAAGCCGAGTTCGCCGAGTGGCTCCTCGATCGTGTGGGAGAACTGCATGCGCAGCGACGGGGCGGCACCGGCCGCACGTACGATGCCGACCGATGACCGAACCGCATCAACCGAGACTCGATGCCGGGATGCTTGATCGGCTGATGCTCCTGACCGTGCGCGAGGATCAGATTCTCCGGATGCTGGGCGAGCCCCTCACCTGCCAGGAGATCGCCGATCGCCTGGGAGTCGTGAAGCGGACCATCGAGACCCACGTCGCCAACATCTCGCGGAAGACGGGCGTGGTCGGCGTGCAGCGGCTCACCTGGCTTGCGGTTCAGGCCGGTCGCAGCCAGGCGGCGCGGGCCTCCGCATCGGGCGCCTCGACCTCGGCGCTGCGCCGCGAGATCAACGCCCAGAAGAAGTCGCGGCAGGCTCTTGAACAGGTGGTGGTCGCCACCGCAGACGTGGCCGGCGACGCCTTCATCGCGGCCCTGGTCCCGGCCCTTGCGGTGGCCTTGGACGTTCGACTGGTGGCCATTCTCGAATCGGTGGCGGGCGACCCAGAGACCTTGTCGGTGCTCGCTGCCGTCGTCGATGGTGTCGTGCAGTCGCCAACTCCCGCCTCGACGATCAGCGCCGCCCTCTGCGCGGAGGTCTGCACCGAGATCCGTTGCGGCCAGCAAGGCTCGAACGAGCCGAAGTCGGAATGCGTCCTCGCGCAACTGATCGACGCTCGGGCGTGCCTGACTCAATCGCTCATGGACTCGACCGGTCGGCACGTCGGTCGCGTGGTCCTGTTCCACGATCGACCCTTCGATGAATCGCGTTCACCGGAACTGATCCTTCGAGTCGTCGGCGGTCGTCTTGCGGCCGAGTTGGAACGACGCAGCACGGAACGGTCCCTGCGCGAGAGCGAATCGCGATACCGCCTGCTCGCCGAGCATTCGAGCGACATCATCGGCCGCTACTCCCGCGCGGGTGTGCAGCTCTATCTCTCGCCGGCGGTGACGGCGCTGACGGGCTGGCCGCCCGAGGAACTGGTCGGCCATTCGGCCTACGACATCATCCATCCCGAAGACATCTCGGTGATCGGGCCGGCGCACCACGCCGCTCTGAACTCGAACGAGCCGCAGCGGGTCCGATTCCGTCTGCTCCGCCGCGACGGTTCGCACATCTGGGTCGAATCGCTGGTCAAGGGGATCATCGATGCCGCGCGCGGCGAGGTGACCGAGATCCTCGCCGTCACTCGCGACGTCTCCAGCGAGCACGCGGCCCAGGAGGAAGTCCGCTCGAGTCGCCGCGACCTCGAGGCCCGGGTGCGGGAGCGCACGGCCCAGCTCGCGGCGGCCGAGGAGCGATGGCGAAGCACGCTGGTCCACGCCGCCGACTTCATCATGATCGTCGATGATCAGCTCCGCATCATCTTCTGCAATCGCACCCTGCCCGACACCCGTCCGGAGGAGGTCATCGGCACTCACGTCTCCCGCTACCTCGCGCCCGAGGACCGCGAGCGGGTGCTCGGGATCATGCAGCGCGTGCTCGAGACCGGCGAAGGATGCGACGTCGAACTCGAGTCGCTCACGCCCCATGGTCGAGTGCGCTGGGCCAGTCGCTATTCGCCGATTCTCGTCGATGGCCGGACCGTCTCACTCTCGGCGGTCTCCCGCGACATCACCGCCGCGCGGCAGCTTCAGGATGCGCTCTCGGAGAGCGAGCATCGCTATCGCTCGCTGGTCGACCTCTCGCCGGACGGGGTGGTCGTGCACGACGGTCATCGCATCCGCTACGTGAACGCCGCGGCCGCGACGATGTTCGGCTACGCCACTCCCACGCAGATGATCGGAACCGACGTGCTCCATCTCATCGAGCCGCAGTCCCGCCGGATGGTTCGCGAGCGGATCGAGACCGTGCTCCGCGATCGCACCGTGGCCCCGCGGCTTCGACAGGAACTCCTCCGGCGCGACGGATCGTCGATCCGCGTCGACGTCACCGCGGCATTCTGCGCCTTCGAGAACGTTCCCTGCGTGCAGGCGGTCTTTCGCGAGGCGTCGCGGCTCGATGAGGCGGCGAGCGCCGTGGAAGTCGCTGAAGTGCCCGCTCCAGAGCCGGCCTCGAGGCGGCGGCGGCCACCTCGATGAGCGGGGCCATCGGACCATCCGAGTTCGTGCGCTCGGCTCGCCCGGGGGACCTCTCCCCCGCGACCCACCGGCTGCTCCGAGGAGAGTCGCTCGACGAAGCGACCATGGTCGACGCCTTCGAGCAGATCATGACCGGCGCCGCCCACCACGCCGAGATGGGTGCCTTCCTGGCGCTGCTGGCGGCGCGGACCCCCAGCGTGGACGAACTCGTCGGGGCCGCGACGGTGATGCGCCGACACGTCGAGCGGGTCTCGTCGACCGTGTCCGTCGACGAACTGGTCGACACCGCAGGAACCGGAGGGGCGCCCAAGACCTTCAACGTCTCGACCGCGGCGGCGATCATCGCCGCGGCTGCGGGAGCCCGCGTCGCCAAGCATGGCAATCGCTCCAGGACCGGTCGAGGCTCGGCCGAGGTCCTCGCCGCGCTCGGCGTCGAGGTCTCCGCCCCGCGACCGCTTCAGACCCGTGCCCTGGAAGAGATCGGGATCTGCTTCTGCTTCGCGCCGGAGCACCACCCGGCGGCGCGTCACGCCATGCCGGTTCGGAAGGCGCTGGGGTTCCCCACGATCTTCAACCTGCTCGGGCCACTCACCAATCCGGCGGGGGCGCGCCGACAGGTGATCGGGGTCTACGAGCGACGCTTCGTCCGTCCCGTGGCCGAATCGCTGCGGCGCCTCGGTGTGATCCGCGCGGTGGTCATGCACAGCGACGACGGGCTCGACGAGTTCTCAGTCGGGGCGCCGACCAACGCCGTCGAAGTCGATTCGGGGCAGTTGAAGGAAACGACCATCGACCCCGCGGCCCTCGGGCTTCGTCGGGCCTCTCCCGAGGTTCTTGTCGCCCGCGATCTCGATCACGCCGCCGCCCTGGTTCGAGGCGTGGTCGACGGGAGCGAACGGGGACCGCATCGCGACATGACTCTCCTCGCCGCCGCGGCCGCGCTGTGGGCCGGAGGTCGAGTGGAGTCGCTCGCCGCCGGACTCTTGCTCGCCAGCGACGCAATCGATTCGGGACGATCCGCTCGTACCCTCGCCCGCCTGGCGGAGATCAGCCAGGGGCACCGATAGCACCGCGACACCGTTCACGGACCTCGCCCGCGGCGCGGAGTGCGCCGAGTCGACGTGAAGCCGGGGGATCTGCTTCCGACCGATGCGAGCCCGCGTTATTCTGGCCCTCGGCCTGTCTGCGCGGTTTCGGCCCAAAGGGTTTCGTCCCAAAGGGTTTCGGCCCACGGGATTCGGCAGAACTCGGACCTGCCTTTCGCAACGGCGTTTCGAGACGTATTCCCGAAGGCCCCGCGCGGCCGCGGTCCGGAGTCGATTGAGGAGAGTCATTCGATGAGAGCTCGTGTCACGATGATCGCCGCAGCCTGCGGCGCAATGGCTGCAACCGCCTCCTGCCTCGCCGGAGGAGTCGTCAACGACGTCTGCTTCGGTGCACTTCCTCTCTTCGAGGGGCCCAACGCGATCTCCATTCCCGAAGCGACGCTTGGCGGTCCGACGGTGAACCTCGTCTGCCCCGGCGTGGATGGCAGCTTCGACGTCTGGTTCACCTTCACCGCCCCTCGCGAGGGAACGGTGACCTTCTCGACCTGCAACAGCGTGAGCTTCGACTCGGCCATCGCCCTCTACAGCGGGACGTGCCTGGCCCTCTCCCCGCTTGCCTGCGAAGCCGCGACGGACGGATGCAATCTCGGAAGCGCTGCGGTGAGCCAGAAGGTCGCCGAGGGCGATGTCCTCTTCGTCCGACTGCTCGGCGAGACTCCCGCCGCGAGCGGCGCCGGGTTCCTGAATGTGCAGCTCGATCCGCCCCTGCCCGATTGCCCGGCGAGTGCCCACAGTTGCACGACCACCGGCTCGCCCGGCTGCTCCAACATCGACTGCTGCCAGCTCGTCTGCGCCTTCGATCCCTTCTGCTGCATCGACTCGTGGGACGGAATCTGCGCCATCGAGGCGATCCTGCTGTGCGGCGGTCTCGGATGCGCCCAGTCCAATCACGGCTGCTTCGTCCAAGGTGGCCGCGGCTGCACCGACTCCTCCTGCTGCGAGCAGGTCTGCGACCTCGATCCCTCGTGCTGCTCGACCGCGTGGGATGCAGAGTGCGTGCAGGGGGCCGCGATCGTCTGTGCACCGCAGTCCTGTGCCTTCGCCGATCACGACTGCCTGACCACCGGCGCCCCCGGATGCAGCGATCTCGAGTGCTGCAGCGACGTGTGCCAGCTCGATGCCTTCTGCTGCCTCGACAGTTGGGACACCCTCTGCACGCTCACCGCCGTCGAGAGCTGCGACGGCGCCCCGCTTGCCTGCGGAACTGCCACGCACGGCTGCCTCACCACCGGGACGCCCGGATGCAGCGACCCGGTCTGCTGCGAGGCCGTCTGCTCGCAGGATGGCTACTGCTGCCTCGTCGAGTGGGACTCGCTCTGCGTGGCCGACGCCACGCTGGCCTGCGTCGGCTTCCCCCTTCCCGCCAACGACCGCTGTGCGCTTGCCACCCACCTGGGCATCGGCAGCCACGTCTTCTTCACCGGCAACGCGACCTCCTCGCCGACCCCGGAAGTGCCGGCGGAATGCGATCCGCTGGATGCGATCTTCCCGCCCACCTTCGCCAACGACATCTGGTTCACCATCGAACCCGAGGGCGCGGGAACGCTGATCATCACCCTCTGCGGGCAGACCGACTTCGATGCCCAGATGCAGATCTTCCGATCACCGGGCGAGAGCCTTCCGACGGACTGCTCGGAGTGGATCCCGGAAGTGTGCATCGACAACGACCCGAACTGCCCGGGCCTCAACGGCTTCGCGGCGCTCACCGAGGACGGCGACGACCGCTACCGCCTCATCCGAATCGGCGGCGCCAATCCGGCCCAGCCGGGGGGACTCGGAATCCTCACGATCGTCTTTGGTCAGCCCGACAACGACACCTGCGTGAACGCGATTCCGCTCGACGAGGGCGATCCGGAGTTGATTGTGAACTTTGGAGGCGCCCAGGCGGAATCGTCGTCGTTGCAAACGCTGTGCGGTTCGGTCCCCGGCCTGCCCTATCTCGGCGGCGAGGGATTCAACGATGTCTGGTACTCGTACCGGGCAGTGTGCGACGGAACCGTCAAGATCGACATCAATGGCCTTGACGGCGATCCGATCGTGTGCGCTGGGCCGGAGATCAAGGTCTACGACGCGGTGGGCGGATGCAATCCGCTTCCGGCTGCTCTCCCGACCATCGACTCGTGCAGCGATTCGTCGCTCACCTTCGAGGCCCTCTGCGATCAGGACTATCTGATCCGCGTCGGCGGGGTCGGCATTGGCTGCCCGTTGGAGTCCGGTGGGGCCACCCTGCAGGTCACCTGCCTCGCCAAACCCTGCCCAAGCACGCTCTGCGTCGCCGACCTCGACGGTGACGGATTCGTGACCGGCGCCGATCTGGGCCTCCTGCTCAGCGTCTGGGGCACAGCCGCGGCCGACCTCGATGAGGATGGAATCACCAGTGGGTCGGATCTGGGGCTCTTGCTTTCAAGCTGGGGAGCGTGTCCGTAGGAAGTCGGCTGGCGCCGACTCGAGGGAAGTCGGCTTCGCCGACTCATGAGGTGCGCCGCGTGCGCGGCACCTCTTTTCGCTCGGCACGATCGACACGGCGCGGGCTTCGCCCGCTTGGGCGGTCGAGCCGAAGAGCGCTGAGGGGCAAGGGAAGTACGAGGGCGTACTTCCTGGATGCCACGGTCGGCTTTGTCCGACCGTGTTCACCCGGACGGCGCAGTCGAGTTCATTGACTCACGGGGACGAACGCACGCCTGGCAGAGCCAGCCGTGGCATATAGCGGCAGCACCTGCGCACGCACACAATCGTGCAAACCCACTGCTGCTTCCTGCTTCCGGCCCCCTGCTTCCGGCTCCCTGCTCCCGGCCCCCTGCTCCCTCGGGCTCGCGGAGCGAGCCCGTCCCCTCACCCCCAATTGCTCAGCAGAATCCCGAGATCCGAACCGTCGGTGACTCCGTCGCCGTCGAGGTCGCCACCGGCGGTGCCCCAGTTGGCAAGCAGTTCACCGAGGTCCGCACCATCGACGTCGCCGTCGCCGTCGAGGTCGCCGACGATTGCCGCCACGCAGCCGAAGCGGACGATGCGCACGTCATCCACACCGGCCTCGACCAGCGAGCCGCCGTCGAGATCGCGGGCCACGAACTTGAGGCGGATCTGGGCCGTCGGAGTGACGAAGTCGGCGATGCGGAAGGACTTTCGCACCCACGCGCTGGCGTTCTCGGAAACGGTCTCGAGAAGCGTCCAGGTGGCGCCGCCGTTGTTCGAGATGTGGACCGGCATGGAGTCGAGGCCCGGCGCTCCGCCGAGGTTGTTGGAGTACCAGCGGTAGTACTCGATCACCGGCTCGTCCCCATCTTCGGCGCCGGTCACGGCGTCGAAGTTGGGCGAGACCAGCGAGGTGCTGCCGTTGTCGACGTCGGCCTCGCCCGCCGAACCACCGACCGGGCCCTGTCCGGTGATGAAGCAGAGCGCTCCCGTTCCCGCGGGATTGTCGTCCTCGGGCTGGGCGGTCGTTCCGTTCGGATCGACGCGAGTCCAGACGCCCGAGGTGGCGTTGTCGCCGGCGGCCCCGATGGTCCATCCAAGATTGCGCTCGAAGTTGTCGGTGAATCCCACCGTCTCGCTGACCGCGGCGATTGCGTCGACACCCGGCTGCGGACCTGCGACGGTGAGCCCATTGCTGCTCGTTGCGGCAAAGGAGTAGCTCAACGCTTCGCCGCACTCGAGCGCAGGCGAGAGCGCCTCGTAGGTGTTCGCTTCGACCTCGACCGCCGGCACGGTGACCAGCCCTGCGCTGGTCTGCACGTTGAGGACGACCGAACCCTTCTCGACTGCCAGCCCTTCGGCTGCGTCGATGACCGCGCGGATCGTCTGACCCGCGGGCGCGAGCAGCGTCGGGAGTCCGCTGGGGAAGGTGAAGGTGAGAGGAGTGGCGCCGACGTACCAGACGAAGAGGCCCCGCTCGATGTCGCTGCCGAGCACGATTCCGCTCGGCAGGAAGGGATCGTTGTCCCAGAGCCCGTTGAAGTTCGGGGAGTCGCTGCCGGGGAAGGTGTCGAAGTAGGCGATCTCGACCGGGGCGAGCGGGTCGGCCACATCGACCACCCGCAGTCCGCTGCGGTAGTTCGAGAGGAACGCCGTCGTCCCGCGCATGTAGAGATTGTGGTCGATGGCGGGATTGCCGTTGGTCCAGGTCGCCGCCTGGAACGGCGCCGAGAGGTTCTCGACGTTCAGGATGCGGCTGGTGCCGGGAATGCCGAGATTCTGCTCGTCCTTCTCGTCGTTGAGGATGAAGTACTTTCGATCCTCGGTGAGCCAGCCCTGGTGGGAGTACTGAGCGTTCGGGTACTCGTAGTTGGAGAGAACGATGATGTTGCTCTTGTCGGTCACGTCGACAATCGACAGACCCGAGTTCACGAAGCCGCCGTTGAAGCCGCCGCAGCAGAAGGCGATCTGCTTGCCGGCGTAGGGCCCATCGGGATAGGTGACCACCGTCACCTCGTGGGTGTAGCGATCCTGCCACTGACCGACGAGGACCGGAGTCGTCGGGTTGATCAGGCTGTAGATGCGGATGCCGTTGCTGCCGCCGCCGGCGCGGTAGAGGAACCCGCTGGCCTTGTCGACGAAGATGGTGTGCGTGGAGAGGTTGCCGCCGGTGATGATCGTGTTGATCTGAGTCACGATGCCGGAGTCGATCTGGTTCAGATCGAAGACCTGGATGCCCCCGCCGCCTTCGCTGCCGGCGTACGCGTACGGGCCGAAGGTGCGGATGTCCCGCCACAGACTCTCGGGCCCGGGAAGGACCGCGACGACCTGGGCGTTGCCGGGATCAGTCACCTCGACGAAGCCGACTCCGGAGGAAATTCCGAGCAGGGCGTACTCGCGCCCGCTCTGCGAGACGTATCCCTCCACCACGTTGGCGTTGTTGATCCCCGAGCCGAACTCGCTCAGCGGAAGCCAGCTCAGGAGGACGACGCCGTTGGCGTCGAACTGGGTCGACCCACCGGCGAGACCACCTTCCGCGGCGCGATAGCCGGGCCCCTGGTACGACGGGATTCGATCGAAGATCTTGCTGTCATCGACATGGGCGACGAGAAGGGAGCCGCAGATGGCGGCGCCGACGATGGCCAGCGTCAGGGAGGTTCGCATGGGGAAGAGGGGTCCGGTGAGCAACGCAACCGAGGATCGCAACCGAGGATCGCAACCGAGGAACAGGCGAGGATTCACTCTACCGAGTCGGACCCGTGCAGTGCGAGAGTTCTTCAACTCCGTTCAGGCCATCGACGGCCGATATCCATTGATCCGTCTGCCGTCCAGTCTGCCGTCCGGCCTCCCTCACTCGCCCGGGCTCGACGGGCGCGTGAGAAGCTCCAAAGCGAGTGCCGCCCCCGAGAGAGTCTTCAGAAACGCGACCACGTCCTCGATCTCGGCATCCGAAAGACCGAGGGGCACGAGGATCGTCTCGCGATGGTGCCCGCCGAGCATCTGTCCCTCGAGCGTCGAGTAGAACCGCACGAACTCCTCAAGCGTTGCGAACTGCCCCGCGTGGCCGTAGGGAGCGGTGCGAGCGACATCTCGAAGGCTCGGCGTGCGGAACCAGCCCCAGTTTTCCGGCCCCTTCGCCAGCGTTCGCACGCGCTCGCCGCGCGGGCCGACGAGATCGTCGCTGAAGGGACCGACGGCGTTGAAGCGGTCGTTCAACAGACGTTTCACTCCGTTGAACCGCCCGGAGTCGCGCGGCGGCAGACCGTCCGAAGTCGGCACGCCGATGGCGTGGAACTCGCCGTCGGAGAAGTTGGGGCCCGAGTGGCAGAGTCGGCAGTTGCCGCGGCCGGTGAAGAGCTGGAGCCCGCGCAGCGCCTCGGCGCTGAAGTCACCATCGAGTTCGGGGTCACCGCGTCGCAGTCGATCGACGAATCGATCGAACGGCGCTCCCCGGCTCTGGAGCTTCCGCACGTACGCGGCAATCGACTTGGTGGCGTTGGCGGCGATCTGCTCGATGCGCTGCTGGCGTGCGGGGTCCAACGCCGCCCAGGCCCGGGCCAGCGGATCGAGTTGGGCCGTCGGCGCCTCCGTCTCGGCGGGCCGGGCCCGCGCGGGCCACCCGGTGGTTGCATCATCGATCTCCGCCGCGGTCGGCAGCGGCCCGAAGATCCGCTCGTAGGCGCTTCGAATCGCCGGGTCTTCGACGACGAGTCGGGCCAGGGCCGTGCGATCGCCGTCGAGTTCGTCGGGATGCTCGAGCGGAATGAACGCCTGGGCCCAGACCGAGTCCGCGCCACCATCCCAGTTCAACCAGCGCTGCCGGTCGAGGTTCAGAAGCGTCGGTGTGTTGCGCGGTCTGGCCCCGCGAATCTCCGCGACCTTCCTTCCGTCGGTGAAGGCCAGTGCCGGGTCGTGACAGCTCGCGCACGAGAAGCGGCGATCACCCGAAAGGCGTTGATCGAAGAAGAGGAACTGCCCCAGTCGCGCTGCCCTGGGGTCGTCCGCAACCCGGTTGGTCTCGTCCGCCGCAACGGCCGGAAGCGGAGAGAGCTTGAGAAACCGAGTGATCTCCGCGGGCCGGAGCTGGACTCGCAAGAGAGCGTCGGAGGGAGTCGCCGTCTGCGCGTGGGCGCGACCGCCGTTGGTCGCACTCGAGTCGGGTGCAAGGAGCCCCGCGCACGCGAGTGCCGCACACGCGCCGCCCAACAGCATCCGGGTGCGGGGTGCCAGCATCAGTCGAGCCACACTTCGGCCTGGGCCCGTTCGGTCACTTCACCGCGGGAAATGTCGAAGTAGAGCTCCCAGCGGCCGGGCATGTGAAACAGCATTCCCGTGATCAAGGACGATCCATCGTTCTGCTTCCAGACCCGTGGCTCAACGTTCATGCCGTGGGCGTGCTCGGGCATGCCGGCGTCGGCGGTCACGTCGATCTGGGAGAGGAGCGCCTGCCCTCGCTTGGCGTCGTACACCCAGACATCGATCGAGAAGGGCTCGTTGGTTGGAATCGGATCCGGTCTGGTGCGATAGAGCACGAGGAAGCTGCCATCGTTGCTCTCCAGCCGATGCGGCGCAGAGGCCGGCGTGATCGGTGCGGTGACGGCTGCGGGCGGGGCGGCAGCGCCCGCGGAACTGGATGAGGTGGCCACCTTCGTCGGCGCGGTCGTCGACGTCGCTGTTGGCGTCGGCGGCGCAGGAGCGACTTCGCCGGTCCTTGCGGGGGCCGCGCATCCCACGAGCACCAGGCCAGCGGCGAGCGCGCAGGTGAGCCCGACGAAACGAAGCGAGGGCGGTCGAAGGACGCCGAGGCAGGCACACGAGCCAGATGAGCCAGATGAGCCAGATGAGCCAGATGAGCCAGATGAGATGGATGAGATGGATGAGATGGATGAGATGATGGATGTCGGCTGGGTCATGGATCAAGTGGGTGCAGCAATTCGCGGGCGGGCGAGGGCATGCGAGTGCGGGCCAAGGCGAGCGAGGGCGGGAAGCCCCTCCTGAGTTCGAGTGAAGGCGTGCGACAACGAGATCCCTACTCCTCCCGGATCGCCGGCGGCGGACCAGGCACGGCGGGGTTCTCCCGAGTGCTGACCTTTCCGCTTCCGAAACTGACGAGCCAGCTTCCGTCGGTCGAGAAGATCTGGGCGCGATGGTTGCCCGGATCGAGGACCACCAGTCGACCGAGCGAGTCGTGCTCGATGCCTGCGGGCTTCCAGAACTCGCCGTCGGCTCCGCCGCGTGTGCCCCACTCCGCGACGAACGTGCCCGCTTCGGTGAACATCATCACCTTGTTCGACCCGGCGTCGGTGACGTAGACGAAGCCGTCGCGCCCGGCCGCAATTCCTTCGGGACGGATGAACTGCCCGGGCCCCGTCCCGCGCGTGCCGAAGGCGCTGAAGGGACGGCCTCGCTGATCGAAGACCACCACCTGGCAACGGCCGGCATCGGTCACGAAGAGGAGATCTCGTCCGCGGCTCACCGCGGCGTCGGTCGGCTCGAGGAGTTCGCCAGGGCCGGCAGCGGCGCCGCCGTAACTCATCAGCGGGCTCCAACTGCTGTCGTAGACGAAGACCATGCGATTGCGCGGATCGATCACATGGATCCGCCCTTGGGCGTCGCGGCGCATGTTCTCGAGGTCCATCGGCCAGGCCGCGCGGGCGAACGGCCCCGGCTTGATCGAGCCGCGGAGGCTGCGCACGAACCTGGCCATGAAGGGCCGGAACTTCACTTCACCGTCGCGATCCCAGTCGAGTTCGAAGGATTGAATCCGTCCGAGGGCCGAGTCGGCGACGGCAATCCGCCCATTGGCGGCGTCGACCGCGGCGCCGGTGATGCGCATGAACTGTCCGAAGCGCGGACCGCGCTCGCCGAACCGAGTGATCAGGATCGGCGTCGGTGGGCGAAGGTCGAAGACGTAGACCCCGTGAAGTTCGGGTTCAGGGATCGCCAGCAGCGGTCCGTCGATGGCCAGCCGCTTCCCGAAGTGGGATTGCTCGTCGGGAGGAAGCGGCGAGCGCGGCGTCTCCTTCTCGCCAGGGGCAGTCGCTCGGAACACCTGGCAGCGATCCTCGAAGGGTTCGCAGATCACCGCGAAGGAGCGATCGGGGGCGATTGCAATCCGCCGCGGATAGTGCAGCCGACCCTCGCCCTCGCGCGGCAGCCGGGCGTGATTGCCCCACTCGCGAAGCATCGCCCCGCCGGTGTCGAAGATCTGGATGCGGTGATTGCGGGTATCGGCCACGAAGACGTTTCCTCCGGCGACATCCACGCCAAGGGGCTGGTCCATCATGCCCGCGAAGGGTCCGAAGTCGCCCCAATGCCGCAGGAATCGCCCCGCCTTGTCGAAGACCACGAGGCGGTTGTGATCGGTGTCGGCGATCAGGATGAGGTTGTCGCAATCGACCGCCACCGCCCCTGGTCGCCGCAGATCACCGGAGGCCGCGCCGGGCCCACCCAGAATGGTGATGAAGCCGCCGCTGCGATCGAAGACCTGCACGCGGTCGTTGCCGGTGTCGGCGACGTAGACCCAGGAGTCGTCGACGGCAATGTCCGCGGGACGGTTGAACTGACTGCGCTTGGCCCCGTGGTCGCCCCACTGCCGGACGAAGCCGCCGGAGGCGTCGAAGACCTGCACGCGGTGATTCCCCGAGTCGGCCACGAAGAGGAAACCGTCCTTGCCGATGGCAATCCCCTCGGGAGAACGGAACTCTCCCTCCCCACCGCCGAATCGGCCGAAGAATCCAACCGCTTCGGTGCTGACCCCGTCGGGCGCAAAGATTGCAACCCGATGATTGTTGCGATCGAGCACATAGATCCGGCGATCGGGACCGATGGCGACATCCATCGGATCGTTCAGGCCGACGAGCGTGCGCTCGTATGCACCAAATTGAAACGGCGGTGCCGAGTCGGGCGGCGCAATCGTCGACGCCGGGCTCGCGCCTGCGGCACCGGTTGATTGGGGTGTGCCGGCGACCACCGGGTCGGTGGGCAGGAAGGTGAGTGGGAACGTCACTGCGAACAGGGACGCGAACGCCAAGCGTCTCATCCGATTCATGGTGCGGACGATAGTCGACTTCCGCCCATCTGCACCGCCCGTGCAATGCCCCCAGGGCGGTACCCTGCGGCGACATGAGTCAGCCACACGCGACACGGGGCTCGCGCAGCGCCGTCGTTGCGGTCGTTCTGCTGTCGCTTGCACTCGGCGGCGTCCTGCTTGCCGGCCTGCTTGCCGGCCTGCTCGGACATCATCCGGAAGATGACCACCGGGTCGTCCCTCGCTTCTGGGCAATCGGCATGATTCCCTTCGTCATCCTGCTGCTGGCAATCGCGGTCCTGCCGCTGATCCCGCGGCTCGCCGGCTGGTGGCACAGCAATCTGAATCGACTTCTTCTCTCCCTGTCGCTCGCCGTCGCGACCTGTCTGTTCCTGGTGCTGACGATCGGTCTGGAGCCGACCGGCGTCGCCGTCGAACACGCCATGCTGGGCGAGTACATCCCCTTCATCGTGCTGCTGTTCAGCCTCTTCGTGATCACCGGCGGGATTGCCGTCCACGGCGATCTTCCGGCGACGCCCGCGATGAACACCACCTTCCTCCTGATCGGGACGCTCTCTGCGAGCGTGCTGGGCACCACCGGCGCGAGCATGCTTCTGATCCGTCCGCTGCTCCAGACCAACTGCGAGCGCAAGCACAAGACCCACACCGTCATCTTCTTCATCTTCCTGGTGAGCAACATCGGCGGCACGCTTCTGCCCGTGGGCGATCCGCCGCTGTTCCTGGGGTATCTGCGTGGCGTGCCCTTCCTCTGGACGTTGACCCTCTGGGGCGAGTGGTTGCTGGCCTCGGTCGTGCTGCTGGTGATCTACTTCATCTACGACAGCGTCATGTATCGACGCGAGTCGCCGGAGGACATCCGCGATGACCTGACTCGGATCATCCCCGAGCGCGTGGAGGGTTCGCTCAACTTCCTCTGGCTGCTCGGCGTCCTGTGCTCGGTCGCCTTCATCACGCCAGGGCGCCCGATGATCGGAACCTCGTTCGTCCCGCCGCACTTTCTGCGCGAAGGATGCATGATCGGCTTCACCCTGCTCTCGCTGCTCCTCACGCCGCGCCAGGCCCGCATTCGAAACGAGTTCAACTTCCATGCCATCAACGAGGTGGCGGCGCTCTTCATCGGAATCTTCATCACCATGCAGGTGCCGCTGATGGTGCTCGCCGTCCACGGACGAGCCTTGGGGCTGAGCGAACCCTGGCACTTCTTCTGGGCCACGGGAATCCTCTCGAGCCTCCTTGACAACGCCCCGACCTATCAGGTCTTCTTCGAGACCGCCCTGACGATGACCGATCCCAGCGCCGTCCGGCCGGTTGCGCTGCTGGGAACCGACCAGTTCATCGACCGCGGGTTGCTGACTGGGGTCAACCTCGGCGCCGTCTTCATGGGCGCCTGCACCTACATCGGCAACGGCCCCAACTTCATGGTGAAGAGCATCGCGGATCAGGCGGGAATTCGAATGCCCGGCTTCTTCGGTTACATGCTCTACAGCGGCGCGATCCTGCTGCCGCTCTTCGTGGTGATCACTCTGGTGTTTCTGATCTGACCGCCGGCTCGGGATCGCCGCTCCCGGCCGTCGCCGCGGACTCCTTCGTCTCCTTCGTCCGCTTCATCTGGGCGTAGATGATCGACTGCACCACCACCGACTCGCCGACGATTCGGCCCACGCGCTCGCTGGCCTCGCCCAGCGATGCGAACTTGTCGCCGTCGATCTCCTTCTCGAAGTCGCGCAGGGAGTTCTCGATGCCGAGCATCAGGGCCGCAACCACGGCCCATTCGTGACGCGTGTCGGGCCACCAGCCGCTCGATCGAGCGAGTTCGATCGGGACGGTGAAGCGCCACCCGTCTCCGGTTTCGAGCATGCCCAGCACACCGCCAAAGGCCGGTTCGCCGTCGATGGTGAGGGCTGCGGTGCCGTCACCAAGATCCTCCGCCTCGAGGCGTGTCCGCTGCTCGTCGATCACCGTGCGGGGATCGGTGAGGAGCCTGGTGATCCATGGCGGGAGTCCCCGCTGACTGGCCGCCTGCTGCCCGGCCCTGACCTCCTTGGAGGCCTCCGTGGGAAATCGATTGCGCAGCTTCTCCGCAACCCGCCAGAGCTGGGCCAGCATGTCGCCGAGCTTCTCCCGCACATCATCAATTGCGCTGGCCTCGGTGACTCCGTCGTCGTAGGTGATGTCGCGCGGCTGGAGATGGATCAACGTCGGCAGCAGATCGGGACGCTCGTCGACGAGCATCTGCTCGGCAGCCGACAGCATTCGCTGCGGCGTCGAGGTGTCGTAGGCGGGATCGGAACACCCCCAGAGCGCGAGTGGCATGACGACCAGGAAGGCACGGAATCCAAGGGCAGTTCGAAGACCCATGGACGCAGGGTACGCGACGGCCGCGGGCTCGACGGCCGCCGGACTCAGCAATCGCCCCAGGCGCTGAGCAGCTCGCCGAGGTCGGCGCCGTCGACGATTCCATTGCCGTCGAGATCGCCAGGGCCGGCGGTGCCCCACGCGGCGAGCAGTTCGCCGAGATCGGCGCCGTCGACCACTCCGTCGCCGTTGAGGTCGGCCGGACATGCAGGGGGTGCCGGCGGCTGGAACTCGTAGGCCCCGCGGTCGACCAGCGGCGGGGCGCCGACGCCGGTGTCGATCACTGCGGGTGCATCGACGAAGCGGGGCAGCGAGTCGAGATCGAGCACGACTCCGGCGGGGACCAGGGCGTTGTTGCCGGCATCGATTGCCGGCGAGGTCGGCTGAAGTCGGAAGTCACCACCGGCAACACTCACGAAGAGCGGATCGGCCACGACGTTGCCGACCCCGGCGTACGCGAACTGGAGCGAGGTGTAGGTGACGGTCGTCGTCCCTCCGGCCTGGTTGGTGATCTGCTGACCTGCGTTGACGACTCCTCCGGGGCCGCTGTTGCCGTAGATGATGCAGTTGCCGAAGTTCGCGGTCGAGGCGTTGTTCAGGATGCCGCCGACCAGCGAATTGGCCTTGTTGAAGACGATGGTCGAGTTGCGGATCACCGGCGACGAGCCGCTGGCGATGAAGATGCCGCCACCGCCGCCTGCCCCGGTGGCGGTGTTGTTGGTGATGAGGGTGTTGCGAATCGTCGGGAAGCAGTTGCCGAAGATCTCGAGTCCGCCGGCGCGGGCGGCGCTGTTGCCCACCACGATGCAGCGATCGAAGGACGGGTTCGAGTTCTGGAACATGTCGAAGGCCCCGCCGAAGGCACCGCCGATGTTGTTCTCGAAGCGAACGTCTCGAAAGGCCGGACTGCTCTGTCGGATGTAACCGGCGCCACCGCCGAAGGTGCAGCGGTTGCCGGTCACGATGCAGTTGCGGATGGTCGCGTTGCTCGAGGTGATCATCAGCAGTCCGCCGCCCTTGTCGTCGTCGGTCGCGGTCGCCCCGTTGGCGTTGCCGCCCCTGATGGTGAAGCCGTCGAGAATCGCGGTGGCGTTGGCACTGGCGCCGCGGACCACGTGATAGCTGTTGTCGGTGATCACCGGGTCGTTGTTCCCGAGGTCGGCCGAGAGGATGGTGACGTTGACCGTGGGATTGCGCTCCTCGAGCAGCGTCTCGGAGCCGTCGAACCCGCCGTAGATGGCGACTCCGGTCTTCAGGTTGAAGGAGAGCGTGCGGGTGGCCCCCAGCGTCGGCTTGTAGGTTCCGCCGCGCACCCAGATCTGATCACCGTTGACCGAGGCGGCCAGGGCGTTCACCAGGCCAGTGGGCCCCTGATAGGCATCGGGCCATGAGGTGCCGTTGTTGCCGCCACTGGCGAGCGTGCTGTCGACGTATCGCGTCGCGGCGTCGGCAGCAGTGGTCAGCAGAAGGATGGGGAGGGCGACGAGGGCGGAAGCGAAGAGGCGACGCAACGACATGAAGGGCTCCGGCGCGGGACGCGAACGTGCCGCGAATGGGGGGCAGACCAGCGATGGATTCGGGCGAACCGGCAGCGGCCTGGGTGCGGTCTGCAGGCCGAGTCGAGCGACACTACTGGAACCGGGCCCCGGAGACAACGGGCTTCCGAGCTTCATCGCTACGCTCCCGGCCTCTCCCTCCCTCGGAACGCCAAACCTTGCGCACACGGATCTTCGGAGTCATCGGCGAACTCGCGACCCGGCGTCCGTGGCTGGTGCTGCTGGTCGCTTTGGTGCTGGCCATTGCCGGAGCGCTGCTGGCGACGTTCCGGCTCCAGCTCAACGCCGACACCAACGACCTGATCGCCCGCGACCGGCCGTTCATGGTCCCGTATCACGAGTTCCTTCGTGAATTTGGGGACCTTGAGTTCATCTCCGTGGTGCTCGACACCCAGCCCGACGAGGCCGCCGCCACGCTGGCCGTCGATCGACTGCTCGATCGACTGAAGGCGATCCCCGGACTGCGTGAAGTTCACGGACACATCAGCCCCACCGAACAGTGGCGCCTGGCCACACGGGCCATGCCGGAGACCGAGCTTGCTTCGCTCGCCCTGACTCGCGACGGCGTCGCCGCGCTCCTGGCAACCGGAGCTAAAGACCCGCTCGAGGACGCGACGTTTCTCGTCGAGGAAGCCAATGGCCTGCTGGGACGCGCCTCGCAGCTTCTGCCGCGCGACCAGGCCCCCGCGCCATCGGTGCAACACGCCCCCGCGCCATCGGTGCAACACGCCCCCGCCGACGCGGTGCAACACGCCCCCGCCGATGCGGTGCAACACGCTGATCCCCGCGCCGCTGCGGCCGCGAGCGCTGCGCTCCTCCTTTCACTCTTCGGTGCCGATCCCGAGAAGCCGCGCCATCCGCTCACCAGCGAACTGGCGTCCGTGCGCGTCTCGCAGGCGGCGCCGCGGTATCTCCGCTCGGACACCGGGCGGTACCTCTTCATCACCATCCTGCCCGCCAAGGACTTCGGCTCGCTGACGGTGATCGAGGAACCGCTTCGACAGGTTCGGGCGGCAATTGCCGAAGTCTCCGCGGCTCTGCCGGGAGTTGCCATCGGGCTCACCGGGAAGCCGGTGCTGCAGGCCGACGAACTGATCACCAGCAGCGGCGACATGGTGCGCGGCGCCGCGATGGGGCTTGGCTTCTGCGCGCTTCTCCTCATGTTCTCGATGCGCAGCATGCTGCGACCGCTGCTGGTCGTCGCCGCGTTCCTCGCCGCCTTTGGATGGACCTACGGCTTCGCCACCCTGGCCGTCGGTCAGCTCAACCTGCTCAGCACGGTCTTCATGCTGGTCCTGGTCGCCGCCGGGCTCGACTACGGCGTGCATGTGATGTCCCGCTACATCGAACTGCGTCGATTGCTCGCCGTCGGCGGGGTCCGTGGCGCCGTCGCCGAAGCGACCACCGTCTCGATGCGCGGCAACATGACCGGCGCAATCACCTCGATGGCGGTCTTCGCCACCGCCCTCTTCACCGATTTCCAGGGCCTGCGCGAGCTGGGCGTGATCGCCGGCGCCGGACTCTTCTTCTGCGTGGTGGCGATGGGCACGGTGCTGCCGGCGCTGATTGCACTCACCGAGGGTGGGCATCCGCGACGACTTCCACCACGTCGTGCGCCCCGGGGGTTCGGATTTCCCGCGCGGCGACCTGCGCTGACCATGGCGTTCCTTGCCGTCGGCACCCTCGCGGTCCTCTTCGGTGTCACCCGCGTGCACTTCGAGGACAACCTGCTCCTGCTTCAGGATCCGACTCTCGACTCGGTCCGCTGGGAGCGCCGCCTGGCCGAAGAGTCTTCCGGCAACTCCTGGTTCGGCGCCGTCGTCGTCGAGCGGATCGAGGAGATTCCCGAGGTCCTCGAGCGGGCCCGCAGTCAGCCCGATCTCGGCATGACCCGAAGCGTTCTCGATGTCGTGGCCCTTCCGACCGACTCGCGCGAGGCTCTGCGACACGCGCTCATGAAGCCACCCGCTCCGGTTGCGCCCAACGCGACGCCGCCCGAGGCTGGCACTCGCGCCGCCCGAGTCGAACGCCTGGTCGGGGCACTGCGCGAGGCGGAGACGTCGCTCCGCGGCCTCGCGATCGCGGCCGCGTTGGTTGCCCCGCGTGAAGCGGCCCACCTCGGCCGGATCGCCACCGCGCTGCGGACGCGTGCCGAACGCTTCAGCGGAGCGGCGGGCGAGGACGCGCTTCGAGAGACGACCGAACTGATCGCGGATGTGCGACCGGCCTTCGCCGCGATTCTCGAAGGCAACGCGATGCCGCTGCGGAGCGCCCTGCCCGACGCGGCGCGGAACAGCGCAATCTCTCCCGAGGGCCGGTTCCTGGTGATGATCCATCCCCGCGAGAACGTCTGGGATTCCGCCCACATGGGCACGTTCGTCGCCGGACTGCGGGCCGTCGACCCTGCCGCAACGGGTGTTCCCTTCACGCACTACGAGTCGCTCGCCGACATGGGCCGGGCCTTCCGCACCATGGCCCTGCTCTCTCTGGTCTTGGTGTCGATATTGGTGCTGCTCGACTTTCGCTCGCTGCTCGACACCGCCCTGGCGATGCTTCCGGTCGGACTGGCCCTGCTCTGGACGTTCAGTGTCATGGGCCTCGTGAATGTGTCACTCAACCTCGCCAACTTCTTCGCGGTCCCGATTCTGATCGGTCTCGGCGTCGACAGCTCGATTCACATCCTCCACCGCTATCACGAAGGGGCCGCTGCCGGACCCACCCGCCGCGCGAAGGGCGACGAGAAGGCTCGTGTCGGCGGACTGCTGCATCCGGGGTCGACGCGTCGTGCGGTGATCATCACCAACCTGACGACCACCATCGGGTTCGCCCCGCTGCTCTTCGCCAACCACCGCGGCATGCAGAGTCTCGGGATGGTCATGACAATCGGAAACAGCGCCTGCCTGCTGGCGGTGCTGACGGTGTTGCCGGCGGCGCTGGCGCTGCGGGCGAGGAGGAGCGTTTAGCTGGAGCGCTCCGTAGCGGCCTCCGGCCGCACACTCGCTTTCGTACGCCGCGCCGGGCGGAGCCCGGCGGGCTGATTCACGCGTGGGCTTCGGGTTCGGATCTGCGCCAGGTCCAGTCCGCCTCGCGCACTTCAGATCCTGCGACCCTCTGCTGCCCCCTTGCCTTACACATTCAGGGCCGCGCCGCCCGCCACGCGAAGTCCACCACCACCGGCAGGTGGTCCGAGGCATCGCCGGTGTCGGCCACTCGGAGTCCGTGGGCTTCCAGGTGCTGCGGCAGCAGGTCTCTGGTATCGAAGACGAAGGCCCCCACTGCTTGGAAGGTCGAGTCGGTGAAGACGATGTAGTCGAGCCGACCCGGGGTGAAGGGCTGACCCGGATCCTCCCACGTCGCGTTGGTGCGGCGGTCGAGCTGAAGGGCATCGGCGATGCCCAGATCGGTCCCGTCGCGATCGATGCCCTCGACGAGCAGATCAAGGGGATCGAACGAACCGACAAGGTTGAAATCGCCACCGATCACGAAGGCCTCGACGCGGCTGCCAGAGCTGCGCCCCGCTGCGGAGGCGTCACCGAAATCGAAGCCACGCAGCGACGATCGCAGGGCCTGCACCTCCTCGAGTCGCACCAGATCCTCTTCGCTGTCGATTGATCCGCAGCACTTGAGGTGGGTCGAGGCGAAAAGCACGCGTCGGCCGCCGAACTCGACGACACCGCCGGCGAAGCGCACGTCGCGCGGCCCCCCACGTTCCTTGGTGTCGTGCCACGCCACCGTGCCGAGCCCGGCGGCGTCCTCGAGCGGCACGCGCGACGCCACCGCGGTCCGAAGATCGCCGCCACCGGCGCCGAAGACCACCCGCCATGATCGCGGCGAAGGGCTCGCGGAGGGTTCGCCCCCTGATTCGCCAGCGGGCTCGGCGGAAGGTGCCTGCGGCACATGCTCCTCGAGCCACGCGGCAATCTGCGCCGCCGACTCCTTGCTGGTGAGTTCCTGGAAGAGGAGGACATCGGGCTCGAGCGCACGCAGCACTCGCGCGAATGCCTCGGGAGTCTTGATCAGCGCCCCGCGCTCGACGTTCCAGGTCACCACTCGCAAGGTGTCCTGCCGACGGGCCAGCGGGTCCTTCGACAGCTCCGCTGGAGGGGTCGGTCCGGCAGCGCTGCCGAAGCGGTGGCTGATCACGTCGGTCTCGTCGAGGAGCGTTCCGTCGGCGCCGACGAAGACGAACTTGAGTGCGCAGGTCTCGCCGGTGAGAAGATCCGGGCCTCCGCTGAAGGAGCCGCGCGGAACGACGATCTCTGCCCGCCGCGCCGCCGCGGTCGGTGCGAAGGCCACACCGAGGTCGTAGGGAGTGCTGGTCGCGGCCCCGGCGACCCCGAGCCGACGCACTCCGACCCCGCGACCCGGTCGATTGGGCGACTTGGGGTGCGAGGCGGAGAAGCTGATGATCACGTCGGTGCCGACGAGTCCGTACTGAGTCTCACCGGTCGCGGCATTGCCGTCGGTATCGATCAGCAGATGGAGAATGCCATCGAGGGCCTGGAGATTGACCTGCCGCCCGAGTTCGATGGCCAGATGAAGCGCCGCAGGATCGTCCGCGACCCATACCGCCCCGATGTCAATTGGGGCGCGGGCGGCATCGGCCGGGTCGACCAGCGCCGGAGCCTGATTGGTCCAGTCGTCGAAGCGCCCATCGAGGACGCGCGGCTGGGTTGACTCGCCGGCGCAGACCGCCGCGGCGCCGGTCCAGGCGGACGCGGCAAGCAGAGTGCGGAGGATGGCCGAGACGCGTCGTCGTGGTGTGCTGCTGCGCATGGTGAAGCCGGGCAAAGGTCGGAGCGGTGTCGGAGCTGGTTCGGAGCGGGACAGAGTGGAATCAGAGCGGGAACAGAGTGGAACCAGAGTGGGATCAGGACACTGGCGGGCTGGTCCCGAGTCAACCGGAACGCACCGAGGGTATCGGATGCAGACCGTCGAGCGACGGACTGCAACGGCCTCAGAAGCTACCCTCCGCTCATGTCCTCGTCTCCCAGCTCCGCCAGCTCGACTTCGCCGGCCTCCGCCCTTCCTTCAGGCGGCACTCCCGACCTTCGGCCCGACGTCCCTCTCGACGAACTCTCGGCAGGATTGCTGGCCCATCTCCGCGACGAGGACCCGGAGGTCGCTCGGATCCTCGCCGGCGAAGCGGAGCGTCAGGCCAACACGCTCGAATTGATCGCCAGCGAGAATCACGTCAGCGCCACGGTGATGCACACGATGGGCTCGTGGCTCACCAACAAGTACGCCGAGGGGTATCCCGGCAAACGGTATTACGGCGGGTGCCGCTTCCACGACGAAGTCGAGGATCTCGCGCGCGAGCGGGCCAAGCAGCTCTTCAAGTGCGGCTACGCCAACGTGCAGCCGCACTCTGGCGCGAATGCCAACATCGCCGCCTTCATGGCCGCGCTCAATCCCGGCGAGACCGTCCTCTCGCTGCCGATCAAGAGTGGCGGTCATCTCAGCCACGGCCTCAAGGTCAACTTCTCCGGCACCTTCTATTCGATCGTCGACTACGACCTCGATCCGAAGACCGAGCTTCTCGACTACGACCAGATCGAGCGGCTGGCCCGCGAGCATCGTCCGAAGATGATCATCTGCGGATACTCGGCCTACTCGCGAGTGATCGACTTCGCCCGCTTCCGGGCCATCGCCGACACCGTGGGCGCGGTCCTGCTCGCCGACATCGCCCACATCGCCGGGCTGGTCGCGGCCGGCGTGCATCCCTCGCCGTTCCCGCATGCCCACATCGTCACCACCACGACCCACAAGACCCTCCGCGGTCCGCGCGGCGGGTTGATCCTGACCAATGACGAGGAGTGGGCCAGGAAGATCGACCGCAAGGTCTTCCCCGGAAGCCAGGGCGGCCCGCTGATGCACGTGATCGCCGCCAAGGCGGTGGCCTTCGGCGAAGCGCTGCGACCCGAGTTCACCACCTACTCCATGCAGATCGTGGCCAACGCCAGAGCCCTCGCCGACGCCCTGACCGCGAAGGGCTATCGCATCTGCAGCGGCGGAACCGACAACCATCTGATGCTCGTCGACCTTCGCGGTCGCGACGCCCTGCTGACCGGCGCCGATGCCGAGAAGTGGCTGGAGAGCTCGGGCATCATCTGCAACAAGAACGGCATCCCCAACGACCCGCGCCCGCCGATGGTCACCAGCGGCCTGCGCCTCGGCACTCCCGCCCTCACCACCCGCGGCTTCCGCGAACCCGAGATGCGGGCCGTGGCCGAGTGGATCGACCGAGTGATGATCTCCAAGGGCGACGCCGCGGTGTGCGCGAGTGTCAACGGCGAGATCCGCGCGATGTGCGCGCGGTTTCCGTTGATGCATTGACTCCCCGCCGGAGGCAGGGAGGGTTCAGGAAAGAGGAATGAGGGGCCCGGTCGACTTCCGGTGCGTCATGTGCCTGCCGAAATTGTGCGCCGCGTGAACGGCGCTGGCAGGCACATGACGTGCCCTCCGTCGCCCCGGCCCCTCATTCCTCATTCCTCTTTCCTCTTCAGCGAAAATTCCTCACCCCCCGTATTTCCCCTCCGACGGTCAGGCTCTCGATTCTCCGCACCACCACGTTGATCACGCCGCTTTGGCGTTCGACGATGCCGCGGGCGATGATGGCGACGGAGTGTTTGGCGGCGCGGCGGTCGCGGGCCCAGATGTCGGGGCGGATGATCAGGTTGGCGCTGCCGGTCTCGTCCTCGATGGTCATGAAGACGATGCCCTTCGCCGTCGAGGGGCGCTGCCGCACCAGGACCAGCCCGGCAATCAACACCCGCGCTCCACTCGGAACCAACGACTCGTCACGCATCCGCGCCGTGGTGATCGCCCCGCGCCGTCCAAGCTCCTCGCGACTGAACGAGAGCGGATGGGCCCGCAACGAAAGCCCGACGTGCGAGTAATCGTGGGCGACGGCGGAGACGAGGGAAGGGACGGGAAG